>CAJXUF010000048.1 GCA_913061175.1 uncultured Psychrobacter sp. | reverse complement strand
GATCTACACACTGCATATCGTCGGCAGCGTCAGATGTGTATAAGAGACAGCCTTGCAATAGCTCAATGCATAAAGGCTCAGGTGATGCTGTGTCTAATAGACTGCCTGATTTTTCGCTGTTCTTCTTCTGATAAGCGCGCAGCTGATAGGTACCCGCTTCAGTAAAGTCATGAATCATCGCAAAACGCTCAACATAGCCCATGTTATTTTCTGGATAAAAATTAACATGTACCTCGTGTTTGGCAGGCATGACCCGTGCATAGTAGTTGGTCAATCCTGGCATACTCGAAGGCGCTAACGGCACAACTTTTATGGCATTTTTATTGACGAGTGGTGTCATATCCATGTTCATCGATGTTTTTGCCGTGCCTTCTTGACGTGGTAAAGCTGTCATAATCTGATGACTGATTGGCTCGTGACTGTTGGGCGCGATAATGAGTGTTTTATCTATCTGCACAATTTCACAATGATATGTACCCACACATGCAATATTTACTTCACCAGCGATAGGTTTGATTTTACCCACCCATGCTTCAGCACTCTCTGCTTCATCTATTTTTTGATAGCCCGTCAATAGCTGACAGCCTGACAATAATAAGCTTGCAGCAACAATTGTACTTGTCCATAGAGCATAACGTTTTGTATTCATAATGGCGGCTACTATTCAAGAGAGATAATAAAATGTAGTGAAAAACTATTCTTCATTTTAGACAGTTCACCGCCATAACTCAACGCTGCGTTGCGACTACTCGCAGTTTTATAAGCAGTAGATTATAAAATGACCCTCTATGCTCTTACGTCGTTAAATATCCACGGTGTTTTTTGCATCATTTGTTGCTCGTAATCTTTGATAGCATCACTTTGCTGCAAAGTTAAACCAATATCATCCAGTCCGTTTAATAGGCAATGTTTGCGAAAAGCATCTACTTCAAAGGCATACTCTTCACCAGTTGGTGTGATAACGACCTGACGTTCAAGATCCGCGGTCAACTCATAGCCTTCGTTTTCAAAAGTCGCCTTCATTAACGTATCTACAATCGCTTCATCCAACACAATCGGCAACATGCCATTTTTGAAACAGTTATTGTAAAAGATATCAGCAAAACTAGGCGCAATTACCGTACGGAAACCATACTCTGAAAGTGCCCAAGGTGCATGCTCACGACTAGAGCCACAGCCAAAGTTTCTACGTGCTAGTAAGATAGTAGCACCTTGATAACGTGGTTTATTCAATACAAAGTCTGGATTGATAACTCGTGTACTGTTGTCTTGACCAGGGTAGCCTTCATCAAGATAGCGCCAATCGTCAAACAGATTTACGCCAAAACCTGTACGTTTAATAGACTTTAAAAACTGTTTTGCGATAATTTGGTCGGTATCGACGTTTGCGCGATCTAACGGGCAAACGATACCTGTTTGGGTGTTATAAGCTTGCATAAAATTTCCTATCAATTGTATTTTTGCTGGCTGATGATCTTGATAAGCATATTAAACAGTAAATAAGTTTTTACCATCTTTGACACCATGCTCGTATATTTATCGTTCATACAAACATGATGTCAGCTACTTATTATCAGTCTTAAAACGTACGAACGTCTACAAAATGACCTGCCAACGCTGCGGCAGCTGCCATTGCTGGGCTTACCAAATGCGTACGACCACCATTACCCTGACGACCTTCAAAATTACGATTAGACGTTGAGGCACAGTGCTCTTGCGGCTCAAGCTTGTCTGCATTCATCGCAAGACACATTGAGCAGCCCGGCTCACGCCATTCAAAACCAGCTGCGGTAAACAAGGCATCTAAGCCTTCAGCCTCTGCTTGCAACTTCACCTGTCCAGAGCCTGCAACAACGATCGCTTCTTTTACGTTATCAGCAACTTTGCGACCTTTGATTACCGCTGCCGCATCACGTAAATCTTCGATACGTGAATTGGTACATGAACCGATAAATATACGATCAAGTTGGATATCCGTAATTTTCTGACCAGCCTCTAGCCCCATATAAGTATAAGCGCGTAACCAGCCCTCTTCTTGAGCCTCATCAATGGCTTGATCTGGTGTCGGTACAGATTGCGTGATATCTACCACCATCTCAGGCGATGTACCCCAAGACACCTGCGGTGCAATCTGACTACCGTCGATTTCTACTACAGTATCAAATACCGCATCATCGTCTGAATATAGCGTACGCCAGTAAGCTTCCGCTTGTTCCCATTGTGCTTCGCTTGGCGCATATGGACGACCTTTGACATAATCAATCGTCGTGTCATCGACCGCAACCATACCGACACGCGCGCCTGCCTCAATCGCCATGTTACAGACGGTCATACGACCTTCCATACTCATGTCTTCGAACACTTGACCTGCAAATTCAATCGCGTGTCCTGTTCCACCTGCTGTGCCGATCTTTGCAATAATAGCTAACACCACATCTTTTGAAGTAACGCCAGTGCCAAGTTGACCAGTGACGCGGATTTGCATATTTTTTGATTTCTTTTGAATCAAACACTGCGTTGCCAGTACATGCTCAACTTCAGAAGTTCCAATACCATGAGCCAAACAACCAAGTGCTCCGTGGGTCGCTGTATGCGAGTCGCCACAAACAACCGTCATACCTGGCAAGACCAAACCTTGCTCTGGACCGACCACGTGCAAAATTCCTTGACGGGCATCATTAATAGTAAATTCAGCAATATCAAACTTGGTGCAGTTATCGTCCAAAGTGACAACCTGCAAGCGTGATACCTTGTCTTTAATCCCAGGCACCCCTTCTAGGCGCTCTTTAGTAACGGTCGGCACATTATGATCTGGACTGGCAATGTTAGCCGATAAACGCCATGGCGCTCTATTTGCCAACTCCAACCCTTCAAATGCTTGTGGACTCGTCACTTCGTGCAACAGGTGGCGGTCGATATAAATCAGGCTCGAACCATCGTCGCGCTTAGTGACTTCGTGAGCGTTCCAAAGTTTGTCATATAACGTTTGACCAGCCATGTTGCTATCCTTTATAGGTTACTAATTACTTAATTTTTACTTACTTGAACATTGTCAAGCTAAGATTCTATGTAAACACTATGTCTATCTATAATGTTTAATAATTACTGTCGTATCTATGATTTAAATATTATTTCTTTATGAGACCCAACATATGACTAAAACTAACGCTTAAAATACGTTTTAAATGGCAAATAGCCAATTTTTTAGAATAAATATGTCACAATACGCCTCGATGTCTTGTGATTATAGCAGGCAAATCCTATAATAATAATTGATGATTTTTAACCAGACGCAAACTTTTATTTCTAATACGTTGTGATTGGGTCAGCCAACTTTTATTTATAGCTCATAAAGTAGCTAAGGACATTCGTTTGAACACCACAAACTTGACGACATTCGTTACCGTTATGCACACTGGCAGTATCTCAGGTGCCGCAGAAAAGCTATTTATCACGCAGCCTGCTGTCAGTAAACGTATCAAAAACTTAGAAGACGAGTTTAACATTACCTTGTTTGATACGGTAGGACGCGGGATTGTACCTACTCAAGCTGCCAGCGAAATGCTACCTCATGCCAAGCGTTGGCTAGAAGATTATGAGAATTTTAAAATCAACTTGCAGCACTCTCAGCATATCGTCTCTGGCAAGTTAGTTATTGGTACTAGCCATCATATTGGCCTACATCATTTAGCACCTGTCCTGAAACACTTCATTCAAGCTTATCCAGCTGTTCAGTTAGAAGTACACTTCGTAGATTCTGAAAAAGCGCATAAAGCAGTATTAGATGGTGATTTGTCTTTAGCCTTTGTTACGCTACCACCTGTCTATGATAAGCGGCTAACCTACCATACGCTATGGTCAGATCCTCTCTACTTCATGACTGGTACGCTATCAGCGTTGGCAACCAAATCGAATGTCACGTTAGAACAGCTAGCACGATATCCTGCTATTCTACCGTCTGCCAATACCTTTACCAGTCAGATTACTTTGGCCGAATTTGCCAAGCACAACCTAAAGCCTTATGCCACGATGAGCACCAACCCGCTTGAGTCTATTCGTATGTTAGTCTCTGTCGGTCTTGGCTGGTCAGTACTGCCTCAAACGATGGTCAGCCAAGATTTGGAACGTATTGATATGGCAGACAATATTGAGCTACAGCGTTATCTAGGTGTGGTTATCAATCCGAAGCTTACACAGTCTAGCAGTGTCACTGCGCTCTTAGATTTACTGGCGCCTATTGAATAAAACTCGCTGGATATAATAATATATAAATTCTACCTATTCGCATTTGAATCTATCATGCGTTATAATACGCTTGACGTTGTTTGTATAACAAAAATTTACCACAAGGACACTGATAGTCATATATTGAATACTTCTAGTAAGATATGATGGTTAACAGTAGGTTTAATGGTTTTGGTTGATTGTGTAGGTTGCTAATACTCATATACAAATAGCAGATGCGAGCAATAACAATAGATAAGTGGAATGCGAAATTCCCATTGTTCTCTATCTCTATATGAGTGCTAGCCATAGAACGACATCAATCATATATAACTACAGAAGATACTGAAAAAAGCCATTATGTCTTAATTAATGGCTTTTTTTATCTTTAAATATTGTTTTGGACATCGCCTTGTAGGACAGAACTTTTATAGTTAAAAAATAATTACAGCCAACTATGTTGGTTAAGGACAATTTATATGAACGGAGTTTCTAGTGGCGTGCTGATATCACTCGGCGCCTATTTCTTAGTGATGATTGGGATTGGTGTTTACGCTTATTTTAAGCAAGCCAATGATACTGAAGGCTATATGTTAGGGGGTCGTAACTTAGGCCCAGCAGTAACCGCACTTTCTGCAGGTGCATCAGATATGTCAGGTTGGTTACTACTTGGCTTACCTGGTTATATGTTTGCCGATGGTGTGGTCAGTATTTGGATTGCGCTTGGTTTGACATTAGGTGCATTATTAAACTATCTCATCGTAGCACCTCGCCTTCGTGTTTATACCGAAGTGGCTGACAACGCTATCACCCTACCTGATTATTTCGCCAACCGCTTTGAAGACAAGTCGCATATGCTACGCGTCATCTCAGCCGTGGTCATTATTCTATTCTTTACCGTCTATACCGCTGCAAGTCTTGTAGGTGGTGGTAAACTCTTCGAAAGCTCACTTAACCTATCGTATAGTACTGGCCTATGGGTTACTGCTGGTGTGGTTGTGGCTTATACGCTATTCGGTGGTTTCTTAGCAGTATCTATGACCGATTTCGTACAGGGCGTCATCATGCTGTTTGCCATGGTAATCGTACCTGTCGTTGCCTTTACTGATCTTGGTGGCATTTCAGCCACTACAGAAGCGGTTAGAAATATCGACCCTACCCTTTTAGACGTTACTAGCGGTATGAGTGTCATCGGTATTATCTCACTCATGGCATGGGGCTTAGGTTACTTTGGCCAGCCGCATATTATCGTACGTTTCATGGCAATTCGTTCAGTGAGAGATGTACCGACCGCACGTAACATCGGTATGAGCTGGATGGTTGTTAGCCTTGTTGGTTCACTAATGACTGGTTTTGCTGGTCGTGCCTACGTACAAAAAACTGCGATGACGCTGGACGATCCTGAGACTATCTTCTTAGTATTCACTCAGTTCTTGTTCCATCCATTGGTTTCAGGTTTCCTATTAGCAGCTATTTTAGCGGCAATTATGAGTACTATCTCATCACAGCTATTGGTTGTATCAAGCTCTCTAACCAAAGATGTATACAAACTATTCTTTGATAAAGACGCACCAGAAGCTCGTCAGGTATTGGTTGGTCGTGTTTCTGTCGTAGTGGTTGCGCTAGTATCTATCATGCTTGCTTCTAATCCAGATAGCTCAGTATTGAACTTAGTTTCTAATGCATGGGCAGGATTTGGTGCTGCATTTGGTCCATTGGTTATCTTCAGTCTGACATGGCGTGGTATGAACCGTAACGGTGCTGTTGCTGGTATGGTTGTTGGTGCCTTGACTGTTATCCTATGGATTTATGGTCCTTTCCAAGTAGATGGTATGGCACTAAATAGCTGGTTATACGCTATTGTTCCAGGCTTTATCTTAAGTACTATTGCTATTTTTGCTGTTAGTATCATGACTGGTGGCCCAAGACCTTCAGTTTCTGCTAAGTACAAAGAGATGGAGCTAAACTTAAACAAATAAGTTTACGTAATGTCTTAAGTTTATTGCTATAAAAAAACCTCGTCACTATTGGCGAGGTTTTTTTTATGAGTAACGATTTAATATATGCAATCTACTACAGTATCAAACCAAGAGAACTTATGGTAAGTAAGACTGGAGTATAGACAGCGATAGTAGTATCTAGTAGCTCTGTGATGGATATACTAAGCCAGATTGTCCTAGCCTATTTGGCAGTCCAACTGCTGCTCACTTTTACAAAGTAGACCTTATTAATGCAACTACTTCTCTTTGGCATTGTATTTTACTATCTGTTCATACGTATACATCGTTGTACACCTTGAGTATATTATGCTGTTATTAACAGCTTACTTACTAAATATTCGATAAGATATAAGTAAATATCTGCTCTTGATCCGAAGGATATGCGTTATACATGGATACGAAGCTAAATCAGGAAAATAAAATATAGCTATGCTATATAAATTAGTACTATGTAGATAATCTTTGCTGCTGTACCTATATTTGAGCACTAATAGTCAAATAGGTAATAGAAAGCCCATAAAAAAAGCGACCCATCATAGGTCACTTTTTTATTATTTAACAATTATATAGAAAGATTATTTCCCTTGATAAGACAGCTTCACACCAGCGATATAACCATCATTGTCTTCAAAATCAGCGACGATTTTGCCTGTTGGTAATTGACCTTGGGCATCACCGAACCATAGGTATTTACCACCTACAGATACTGCCCAGTTTTCCGTGACATTATATTTGGCACCAAGACCAACACTATAGTAGCCTTCGACCGGGCCTAATGAAGTTACAGGGTTACCAGCACCACTATCCCAACCAACAGTACCACTTACTGCCAATGCTGGCGCTAAGCGTTTCGCTAAGCCTAGTTCCACTTGCCACTGGTCATCTTTATATTCCACCAAGTTAAGTCCATCAGGGCCATAACTGATTTTACTAGTGTCGTTATAAAGTGGTGGTGTAATAACAAAATCACTCCATGGTACCCAGCGTACTTTTGCTGTTGCTAGTGTCGTAGGATTAATACCTGTTTGGAAATCAAAGTTGACTGATTTAGGAGTAGTAATTTCGTATTTGCTGTTTCTATTTGCTGCAGCAGCCGCTTGTTCTGGAGTAGCTCCTGCTGCTGTAGCTCTAATAGCTACTAACGGATATGACTCAGATATTTGTATATCATGATCGATTTCAGAACGGTAAGTTAAAGCAGCTTTTAATGCAATTTCCGGCTTACTATAAGCAATACCTGCTATATAACCATAGTCCATATCAGGATTACTGTTTGACGTGTAACCGCTAGCAGGTCCATAAGCTAAACCGCGTAATTTGGTTTCAGACTGAGTACGCTGTGCAACTGGACCACCATAAATTTGGAAGTTTTTGTTGGCACCAAACTTCATACCCAAAATCCCTGTTAGGCTTTGGCTACGAACTTCTACATTAGTATTTTCGCCCGCGGTACCTGCTTCAGCTTGTGCTACTGCTACTGCTCCACGCAATCCATCTAACTGAGCCTGCTGTTCTGGAGTCAAAACACCCGCTGTTTCTCCTGCAGCCAGAGCACCAATTCCAGCCTGTGCCGCTGCAAGACTTGGCGCTGCGCCATTAGTAATAGAAGCAATAGAAGCGTCGACATCTCCTTGTGAGACGAAGTTACTTTGAGTATATTCAGCAGCTGCACCGAAAGGCTCGTCATATAAGATACCAACACTAAAGGTATCGTTAATGTCTGCTTTTACGCCATAGCGGAAAAAGTCATAAGACTCAGCAATATCACCCGTCTTGTCACCACGTACATAATCATTTTGAGAAGGGTTAGTGTTAGCACTATCATAACCACTTACATCAGCATCAATATAAGTATAGACGGCTTCTGCATAGGTACCATCTTGAAAGAAAGCAGTGACATCTTGGCCTGAACGATCAAGACCAGCAGCATTAGTCATGCTAGCGACAGAGAGAGTAGCGATTGCTACTGCAAGGGTTTTCAAGTGAAAGGTAGTGCGCATTGTGTATCTCCAACGGTCCTTGTTGTATTACTACTTTGATAATCAATATATAGCATTGCTGCGCTTAACATTGAAAGTATCAAAGTCGTGTCCTAAGTTGAATACTAATGCCTTTTTGACACTAAAACAACAATTAAAGTGCTTTATTTCTCAATTATGACTGAACAGTACAAATAAGATATAAATCAAACAATTCCGTTTACTTCTACTTTTAAATGTGGATTTTCTAAAAATATATATGTCCACAAGATGGTTTTTTCGCGATAAAACTGATTCACTATAATACTGCCTATAAAAAAAGCGACCCTCAAAGGATCGCTTTTTTATCAATAACATTTAGAAGTTTTGCTATATAACTAAGCTGTGAATTACTGAGCTTGGTAAGAAACTTTTACACCAAGTACAAATCCGTCGTTGCTCTCAAAATCACTCACAACTGTTTTACTTGGAATTTGACCATCAGCATCACCAAGCCATAAATATTTACCACCAGCTGAGATTGCCCAGTTTTCAGTAACGTTATATTTAGCGCCTAAGCCTGCACTGTAGTAGCCTTCTGTAGGCCCAAGTGAGGTAACAGGATTACCAGCACCACTATCCCAACCAATAGTTCCACTTACTGCTAGTGCTGGCGCTAGGCGCTTAGCAAGACCTAGCTCTACTTGCCATTGGTCATCATCATAGCTAACCAAATCTAAGCCTTCAGCAGGAATACCAGCGCCTTGAGGTAATGTTGCCAATACTTGACTAACATTGTTGTACGATGATGGAGTAATCGCAAAGTCACTCCATGGTACCCAACGTACTTTGGCAGTCGCTAAGGTTGTTGAGTTGATACCTGTCTGGAAATCGAAGTTTACTGACTCGGGTGTAGTAACCTCAATACTTTCACCGCTATTTGTTGGAAGTCCAAAAAGAACAGCGTTTGGATAAACTTCAGCTGATTGCGCATTATGTTCAATTTCTGAGCGGTAAGTTAAAGCAGCTTTCAATGCGATCTCAGGCTTGCTATATGCAATACCAGCGAGGTAACCATACTCTTGATCAGCACTGATGTGAGCGGTATAACCATTAGCAATACTATAAGCTGGACCACGTAGCTTTACATCAGCTTCAACGCGCTGAGCGACTGGGCCGCCATATACTTGGAAGTTCTTATTCTCGCCAAATTTAGCGCCTAGGATACCTGTAATGCTTTCAGTACGTACTTCTACATTAGTACCTTCACCATTTCTAGGTGAAGCAGGATTTTGATCTACGAAATTGTTTTCGCCAACGTAGTCAGCGGCAGCACCGAAAGGTTCGTCATATAAGATACCAACACTGAATGTATCGTTGATATCTGTTTTTACACCATAACGGAAAAAGTCATAAGACTCTGCGATATCATCGATTTTATTACCTGATGTATCTTTACCAGTAACGTCAGCATCGATATAAGTGTAGACAGCTTCTGCATAAGTGCCGTCTTGTAGGAATGCGGTGATATCTTGGCCTGAGCGATCAAGGCCAGCAGCACTAGCGACGCTAGCAACAGAAAGAGCAGCAATAGCTACTGCAAGAGTTTTTAAATGAAAGGTGTGGCGCATTTTATATCTCCAAACATCCGCATTGTTTTACTGTTTTACCAAGTATTAATTAATAGGTAATCAGCATCCGAGGTGGAAGATAGTAAAGACTTTTTAACACTAAAACAACTACAAAAACACATTATTTCTATGTTATGACCACATAGTCATCAGACAGTATCTATATATAAAAATACGTATATATTTTCCGCTATTAGATGCTTTCTTTCCAAATTCTACTTATTAATAATGTGGCGGTCTGTCTGCCATTACATCGAATGGTGCAATACCACTTTCTGTATCTTGACCTTCAATCTGTTTATAGATCAGCTGTAGTTGACGTTGCAGCGTATGAATATCTCTATCTTGTCGCGTAATAACGTCATCCAGTCGTTCGACAGTTACTTCAAGATGCGCGAGGCTCATTTGCAAATCGACTACTTGGGTTTGCAAATCATTTTGAATATCAGAAGTATCATCTGTAATTTTAGGTTGGTTCATATTTTTCTCTAAATTATAGTAAGTATTAAATTGAAAGGATGGATCACTAAGGAGTTTGAAGAGTGCCGTAGATTAGCGATAAATCTACGAACATAGTCATGGAATAGGAGCAGTTAGTAAAAGCAATAAATAGTACTGATAAAACTATTTACTCGCACTACAGTGACGCGGTGGCATGTTATACTGCAGGCAATTTTGCAACAACCCCTACCTCACTATTATATAAGCTTAAGATACTCTATGGCACTGATTCATTTAAAAGACATTCACTTAGCCTTTGGCGTCGCGCCTGTTCTTGATGGTATTGATTTTTCTATCAATACAGGCGAGCGTGTGTGCTTGATTGGCCGCAACGGCGAAGGTAAATCCACTTTGTTTAAACTGATCAATGGCTCATTGCAGCCTGACAGTGGCGAAATTATTACCAACAGTAGCATGCGTGTAGCGATGCTAGAGCAAGACGTTCCCGAGACCAGTGGTCGCATATTAGACATCGTTATGGGCGGTAGTCGTCGTACGGCTGATTTGCTCATTAACTATAATAAGCAAGTCGATATGTGCGCGAATGGTGATATGGATGCCTGTGAGCATATGGCGACCCTACAGCATGATATCGATGCGGTACATGGTTGGGACTTAGAACGCGATGCCATGCGTCTAATTACGACCATGGGCCTTAATCCAGAAGACGACTTATCATCTCTATCTGGTGGTCGTAAGCGCCGCGTGTTACTTGCTCGTGCGCTAGTTACCAAGCCTGATGTACTACTACTAGATGAGCCAACCAACCATTTAGATGTTGAAAGTATCGAATGGTTAGAGCGCTTTTTGCTTGATTGGCAAGGCCTGACGTTGTTGTTCGTGACTCATGATAGAGCATTCGTAAATAAGCTATCGACTCGCATTATTGAGCTTGATCGTGGCCAATTGACCAGCTATGACGTAACACAAGGTGAAGGTGGTTACGCACGCTATCAAGAGCTAAAAGAGCTACAGTTGCAGGCTGAAGAAAAGAACAATGCCAACTTTGATAAAAAACTGGCACAAGAAGAAGTTTGGATTCGCCAAGGTATCAAAGCACGTCGCACCCGTAATGAGGGCCGTGTCCGTGAACTAAAAGCCTTACGTGAAGAGCGTAGCGATCGCCGTGAGCAAGTGGGCAATGTAAATATCACAATGGGTCAAGGCGAGAAGAGCGGTAAGCTTGTCTGTAAAGTTAAAAACTTACATCTTGAATATGACGGCAACATATTAGTAGATGATTTTACGACTACTATTATGCGTGGCGATAAAATTGGTATTGTCGGCCCTAACGGTGCTGGTAAAACTACGCTTATTAAAGCTCTACTCGATATGTCTGATGATGAAGTTACCAAGTCTGGTAGTGTCGAATTAGGTACTAATCTGAAAATCGCATTCTTCGATCAGCTGCGTGATCAGTTAGACCTTGAAGCAAGCGTTGCACAAAACGTTTCGGAAGGTTCTGACTTTGTCGAAGTTGGCGGTCGCAAGACGCACATCATGAGCTACTTGCAAGATTTCTTATTTGCACCAGAGCGCGCACGTACACCTGTCAAAGCCTTGTCTGGTGGTGAGCGTAACCGAGTACTACTGGCCAAGCAGTTATTAAAACCTGCCAATATTTTGGTACTCGATGAGCCGACCAACGATTTGGATATGGCAACACTTGAGCTATTAGAAGAGTCAGTCGCCAGCTTTGGTGGTACGATTTTGCTAATCAGTCATGATCGTTCATTCATGGACAACGTCGTTACCTCTACGTGGGTGTTTGGAGAAGATGAAGATGGTAAAGGAGTGGTCAATGAGTATGTAGGTGGTTATCAAGAGTACCTCGTACAAAAGAACCGCGAAGAAGTATCTCGTGCTGCAAAAGCACCTGCCAACAATGCAGCAAGCAATAAAGCGACAAACAAGTCTGGCACAGCAGCGAAACCAAATAAGGCAGCCAAAAAGCTAAATTATAATGATCAACGCGAACTGGATAACTTGCCAAAAGAAATCGCTGCACTCGAAGCCGAACAAGCTCAATTGCAAGAAAAGCTGGCCGATGGCTCTTGGTTCAATACTGACTTTGATGCGGCGACAGCTGCTAGTGAGCGTCTCTTAACCATCGAAGATGAGATGATGCATAAGCTTGAACGTTGGAGTGAGCTTGAAGGCTAGTATTGGCAACTCTCTAGCTGAATTTATTGGAATATCGCATATGTACTTTGTATTGCGTATTTCGATAAATAAGTTCCTGATAGCCTGACAAAACATTATTAATTATTGTGAAGAAATCACCACTTTATTATATAGAGTGGTGATATTTGTTTTACAGCAACTTACAAAGTAGTTAGATGGTGAAAGTTAGTGAACATTCCCTTAATTTCAAGTATCATTCGCTATTGCTGAAAATCCTTATTATTTATAAGGTCATCACATCATAATCCTTGTTAAAGCAAAGTTAGCGTTAAACGTTGATAATCCAACTGTTTTGGTTTGATTGTCATATTCAATCTTCTAATATGTCCTACTGAGGTTGCTTTATTTTTAACGCAATAATTTATTTTATCACCGAAATAGCTTAGAATAGCAACAATTAGCAAAATTAGGCATAGCTAAAGTGGCTTGATATTGTATATTTTCTAAGCCACAAACCCAGTGTGGGATAATCCCATTTCATTCACCTGGAGGAAGTATTAATGAGCCAAGCCGAAGGCGTTAATGTACAACGCCGTAGAGTTCTTATTGCCTCAACTGCCGCGATTGGTGCAGCTGGGGTAGCTGCCGTGGCGACACCTTTTGTCCGTTCTTGGTATCCAAGCGCTAAAGCTGAGGCTGCAGGGGCTGCAGTGACCCAAGATATTGGTTCTATCGAAGATGGACAAATGATCGTTGTCAAATACCGTGGTAAACCCATTTATGTGGTTAAGCGCACCGAAGACATGGTTGCAGGACTAGAGTCAGTCAAACCTCTATTATCTGATCCTGAGTCTGATGCGTCTCTACAACCTGAATATTGCAAAAATCCTACTCGCTCTTTAGATCCAACCGTATTGGTTGTCGAAGGCGTTTGCACACATTTGGGCTGTGCACCAAACTACCGTCCTGATGTGGGCGCGGTGGATTTAGGTGGTAATGATTGGTACGGCGGATTTTTCTGTCCGTGTCACGGGTCAAAATATGACTTAGCAGGTCGCGTGTATAGCGGCGTCCCTGCACCACTTAATTTACCCGTTCCAGAATATGGTATGGATGGTACCATCTTGACGGTTGGGGAGGCTTAATATGAGTATGGGTAAAAAGTTAATGCATTGGGTGGACGCGCGTTTTCCAGCGACCGAAACCTATGAATACCATATGTCAAAGTACTACGCACCAAAGAACTTTAACTTTTGGTACTTCTTTGGCGTGCTATCAATGATTGTATTGGTCAACCAATTGGTGACTGGTATATGGCTTACGATGATGTACAACCCAAGTGCCGAAGGGGCATTTGCGTCTGTTGAATACATCATGCGTGACGTAAAAGGTGGTTGGCTCATTCGCTATATGCACTCAACCGGCGCTTCTGCGTTTTTCGTCGTTGTATACCTGCATATGTTCCGCGCCTTGCTATACGGTTCATACCAAAAACCTCGTGAGCTTATCTGGCTCATCGGTATGGGTATCTACCTAGCACTTATGGCAGAAGGTTTCTTCGGTTACCTACTACCTTGGGGCAACATGTCATTCTGGGGTGCACAGGTTATCTTGAACTTACCTGCAGCGCTGCCTGTTATTGGTGATGGCCTTGCTGAATGGGTACGTGGTGACTATATCATCTCTGGTATTACGCTAAACCGTTTCTTTGCTCTACACGTTGTTGCTATTCCATTAGTACTCGTGGGCCTAGTATTTATGCATATTGTGGCGTTGCACCATGTGGGTTCGAACAACCCTGATGGCATCGACATCAAAAAGCTAAAAGATAAAAATGGTGTACCATTAGACGGTATCGAATTCCATCCGTACTACACTGTGCATGACATGGTTGGTATCGTAGTATTCTTTATCTGTTTCTTTGCAGTGGTATTCTTCTTCCCAGAAGGCGGCGGTTTCTTCCTTGAGCCACCAAACTTTGAGACAGCGAACTCACTGAAAACACCAGCGCATATTGCACCAGTATGGTACTACACGCCTTTCTACGCTATCTTGCGTGCTGTTCCTGATAAGCTGGGCGGTGTCATCGCCATGGGTGCGGCCATCGCTGTACTATTCTTGATACCGTGGCTCGACAGATCACCTGTACGCTCAATACGCTACAAAGGTATCTTGTCTAAGATTGCACTAACTGTATTTGCTATTAGCTTTGTGGTACTAGGCTACTTAGGTGCAACACCTGCAACGCCAACTGCGACTATTATGGCTCGTGTATTCACGATTCTATATTTCTTGTTCTTCTTACTGATGCCGTTCTATACTGCCATTGAGAAGTGTAAACAGCCACCAGAACGCGTTACCGGAGGTCACTAATGAGCACGCTAATTAAATCCCTAGCTGGTCTAGGCTTAGGCGCGGCATTGACCTTGACTGCTGGTACAGCAATGGCTGAAGGCAGTGGTTGTGGCACGTTTACTAATGCTGAAGGTGTTGATGAGCATTTGGCTTGTAGTACTGCCCCTATTGATTTTACCAATAAGGGCTCGCTACAGAACGGCGCGAAAATCTTTATGAACTACTGTGCTGGGTGCCACTCAGCCAAGTATGTTCGTCACTCGCGTATTGCACAAGATTTAGAGATACCGCCTGAGTTGGTTGAAAAGTATTTGATGGTTACTACCGATCAAATCGGTGACCACATTACTGCTGAGATCGATCCTGAGATTCAAGCATCTTGGTTTGGCGCAGCGCCGCCTGATCTATCACTTGAGACACGTCTGCGTGGCGACGACTGGGTATATACTTACCTACTGTCGTTCTATGAAGATCCAAGCCGTCCTTGGGGTGCAAACAACTTAGTACTGGCCAATGCAGCGATGCCTCACGTATTGCATAACATGCAAGAAGAGTTGAGCCAAGAAGAGTTTGAATCTGAAGTTGGTGACTTGGTTAACTTTATGGCGTGGATGGGTGAACCTGCTCGTCACGACCGTCAAGTAATTGGTTTCTTTGTAATTCTATTCTTATTAGTACTGCTCATCCCAGTTTACTTATTGAATAAAGAATTCTGGAAAGATGTCAAATAAGTCATAGTCAGCAGTTAGTTTTTAGAAATAAAAAAGGCACTACTTCGGTAGTGCTTTTTTGTGCCTTGATATAGAGCATAAATACTAGATATGCCGTAAAATAAGCCACTCAGCGCTAATGTTTACGTACACTACCTTGATAAACGTTGCGAGTTTGTTTACGATGACAACCTTCACTATTAACATTAGGCTTTCATGATTGATGCGAATGACATTCCAAGTAGTCAGCTAATTTTGTATGCTGATGACGGCTACGACAGTCATGTGGTACGCCTATTACTTGAAGAAAAAAAGCTCGCTTACTATTTGTCTCGCTTACATTCTGAGCGCCCTGAAGATTTGACTGAGCTAAACCCTTATCATACTTTGCCTGTATTACAGCAGCGTGAGATTGCGCTTTATGAGATTAACGTCATTTTTGAATATCTTGAGGAGCGCTATCATACAAATAAACTGCTCCCTGAGACACCGCAAGAGCGTGCACAATTTCGCCAATTGGCTTGGCGCATTCAGCGTGATTGGTTAGTACTTGGCAAGCGCTTGTTGACGCATCCAGATAGCTTTAATAAAGCACAAGCCGCCGTTGCCAAAAAACAGCTCAGTGATTCGTTAATTACTCTGTCACCGCTGTTTGCTCATAAGCCTTATTTTATGGCTGATGAGTTCGGTTGGTGTGACGTGTTATTAGCACCCCTATTATGGCGATTAGATGAGATGGGGATTGAGCTGCCACGTGCAATCAGCCGTCCATTGTTTGAGTACCAAACGAGAGTGTTTGAGCGCAGTAGCTTCCAAAAAAGCGTGCGTTGATTAGACAAGTATCAAAAGCTGTCCTAAAATAAAGTATAAATAAGATAAACGTTAATTAGCATTTGTCATTTGATAAATTGCTGAACGAGATATTTTTCATTATTAAAAATTATTAGTATAGGAAATCATTAGATGAGCGAAACCACCTCTATTACACCTACCCGCCCTTATATGGTACGCGCACTATATCAATGGATAGAAGACAACGCTCTGACACCATACTTGATGGTCGATGCCACTGCTGACAATGTGCAAATACCAACCGAGCATGTGCAAGACGGTCGTATCGTATTGAATATCGCTAGCCGTGCTACTGGTAACATGAGTATGGAAAATGACTATATTCATTTTAGCGCGCGCTTCGGCGGCGTCTCACAAGAAATCTGGGTACCGCTTACTGCGGTGATGGGGATTTATGCTAAAGAGAACTCGCAAGGAATGTTTTTTGATCCAAAAGAGTATGACAACTATCAGCCAGAAGACGACTCAGCACCAATGTCTAACAACAGTCCTGCCAAAGCGCCTAAACCAAAACGTGATAACAAAGC
>CAJXUF010000047.1 GCA_913061175.1 uncultured Psychrobacter sp. | reverse complement strand
GATACTTTTTCGTCAGCGCTATCATAAGCGGTTGCATTATTACCAAACCATCTTATACCGCTTGGCGTTATCAAGCCATCTAAAGGCACATCCCAAGGCTCGCATACAAGCTGTTCGACCACTTGAAAGTCGTAACACCAACCAATTTTTAGTGGCCTTGA
Source organism: uncultured Psychrobacter sp. (assembly GCA_913061175.1). Classification (GTDB taxonomy): domain Bacteria; phylum Pseudomonadota; class Gammaproteobacteria; order Pseudomonadales; family Moraxellaceae; genus Psychrobacter. The sequence goes on along the minus strand of CAJXUF010000047.1, from coordinate 16,798 downwards.
CGCACCAGATCGATAAGCTTTAGCCAGCGTTGTATCATAAAAGCCGCCGCCCATACCCATCCGATTACCGTTTTTATCTACTGCCACCAGTGGACAGATAATCACGTCCAAGTCTGTTGCCCATAATAAATGACGACTGTGATTTTGCTTCATGCCTAAGCTATGAATATGAGTAGGAATGTTCGCTAATTTAGAATGATAAATCGGTACAAAGCGCAGGTGTTTATCAAAATCTCCCTTATTATCACGTCCGAGCGAACCAACGACGGGCAGATACGCCTGATATCGCAAACGCTGACACCAATCCAGCAATGGCTGAGTAGGCAGTTCGCCAAAGCCATCATAATATAAGCCAATACGTGCACGCGGAGGCAAGCGCTGTTGCAACTTAATTAAATGCAAACTTGCCATGCGCGCGTATTGTCTGCGCTCGCCATCTGTTAACTGGCGACGCTGACGAGTGAAATGTCGTCTAGGTGGATTACGAGTTGTAGGGCAAGATGGAACAGCATCGGTTGGCGATAAGTTACGGTTTAAGTCTGTATTAAGTGGTTCTAAATCGACATTTTTAGACATCGTTATCCTCGCAGACGTTGAGAAATTTGTAATAAGTCATGCTATCATAACGGCACTTTATATCTTATCTACTTTATGTGCAGCACTTGCTGCGCTATTTATCATAAGCAGTTATTCACACACTATAAAAGAGGATTGTTATGTCACAGAATCAGGCCACTCGTACCGAAAAAGACACTATGGGTAATGTCGAAGTTCCAAGCGAGGCTTATTGGGGCGCGCAAACTCAGCGTAGCCGTGAGAACTTCAAAATCGGTGGCGAGACGTTGCCGCGTCCGATGTTAGAGGCGATGGCACTGGTCAAAAAAGCCGCTGCGATTACCAATGCAAGCCTAGAGCGTATCGAAGGCGACAAGCGTGATCTCATCGTACAAGCCGCTGACGAAATCATCAATGGTGGTCTGGTCGATCAGTTCCCATTGGTCGTATGGCAGACAGGTTCTGGTACGCAGTCAAACATGAACATGAACGAAGTATTGGCCAACCGTGCCAACGAAATCGCTGGTTCTGAGCGCGGCAGCTACACGCCAATTCACCCAAATGACCATGTAAACCATGCACAGTCTACCAACGACAGCTTCCCAACGGCGATTCGTGTGGCTGCTGCGCGTCAAATCAACAGCTTACTGATTCCAGCGGTAAAAGCACTACGCGATACGCTAGCGGCAAAAGCCAAAGAATTCGATAGCATCGTAAAAATCGGTCGTACCCATTTACAAGACGCGACGCCTTTGACCCTAGGCCAAGAGTTCAGCGGCTATGTGAGCCAACTTGATCATTCATTGACTCGTATCGACAACGCGCTACAAGGCCTATATGAATTGCCACTAGGCGGTACTGCGGTTGGTACTGGTCTAAATGCCCACCCTGACTATGCAGTAAAATCAGCTGAGCAACTAGCTACTTTGACGGGCTTGCCATTCGTTACATCACCAAACAAATTTGAAGCACTAGCCGCTCGTGATGCAGAAGTATTCGCTTCAGGCGCACTAAAAACGCTAGCGGGCAGCTTAAACAAAATCGCTAACGACGTACGTTGGTTGGCATCTGGCCCTCGTTGTGGTCTTGGCGAGTTGACGATTCCTGAAAATGAGCCAGGCTCTTCTATTATGCCAGGCAAAGTAAACCCAACTCAGTCAGAAGCAATGACTATGGTTGTCGCTCAGGTCATGGGTAACGACACAACCATCAGCATGGCTGGCGCATCAGGTAACTTTGAGCTAAACGTGTATAAACCAGTTATCGCGTTTAACTTGTTACAGTCTATCAAACTGCTTGGCGATGCTTGCAACAGCTTCAACGAAAACTGTGCAGTGGGTATCGAGCCAGTAAAAGACAAAATTGATGACTTCTTGCATAACTCATTGATGCTAGTGACGTCATTGAACCGTCATGTTGGTTATGAAAATGCAGCAAAAATCGCTAAGACTGCTTATAAAGAAAACAAAACCTTGAAGCAAGTGGCGGTTGAGCTAGAGCTACTAACTGAAGCGCAGTTTGATGAGTGGGTAATTCCTGCTGATATGGTACATCCTAAGTAAGCAGTAGACCAAATAATGAGCTGCTACGGCGTCAGACTCGCTTAATGTACGATAAGTACAATTTGCACTCGTCTTTCTGGTAGCAGCATCATATTTGTTCCACTGAGAATTTAGAATAAAAAAAGACCTTGTCACGTTATGTGGCAAGGTTTTTTTTGTTCAAGTTTTTGGCTCGGATCGTATTTTTATATTGTATCTATTAGCTCTTACATTTTATCTAAACTAACAGAATGATATCGCTATTAAAGTCAGAACTTGTAACATTTTTTGAATAAATATATGTTGGTCTAGGTTTTGAGCATTTTATAGAAGCCAAGTACGATACTTTATGCTAGTAAGCTATCTAGAATAGAAGAAGAAATAGGAAAGCTAGAGTTTTTCATTATATTTTAAACTTGAAATATATGGGGTTCCAAGATGACAGAACGAAATTTTGATTATTGTGCCTTACAGTTTTTGAATCATTGGCTAGACAAAGAAGAAATATATTGTGATTTATTATCTTCATCAAACTTAGAAGACCAAAGGCAAGCATTAGTTAAAGCTGGTGGGTATTTCCGTGTTGCTCGTAATGTACCTAAAAAATATGATCTAAATGGAAAACGATACCAAGCTATATTGGATATATTATCTACTATAGACAATATAAGTTTAGATAATGTAGTCGAAGTAGTTAATGAAGTTAAAACAAGTATTTCAAAAAACTATGGAAATAGACAGGTTTTGTCTCTAACGACAAAGTTTCTATGGCTGAAGTTTAAAGCGCCAGTTCGCATTTACGATACTCAGGCAAGAATTTCATTGGGAACACAGGAAAATAATTACTATGCTTTTCACGAAGCATTCTCTCTTTATTACAAAGATAAGGAAAGTGAGATTATAGAAGCATGTAACAAACTAGAAAATGTTATAACTTACTTAGTAAATCCAAATATGAGCCCTGAAGATATTGAAAACATAGTATCTGAACAATGGTTTCGAGAGCGTGTGTTAGACATGTACCTATGGAATAATGGTCGCAAGTGACACATTAACTTTACTTATTGATTTCTCTCTACTCTAAAAATATGTCTTTATGTATGAGCTAGAAAATCAGTATCTATTAAAAATAAATTTTTTATTCAGTAGTATAGGTATTGGGAGGTTTAAGCCGATTTAACAAGTAATAAAATTGTCGACGAAGCAGCCAGTATTTTAATTTTTTAAAAATACAAAACTAAGGAACGTAATGGAGTTAAGTTGGATAGATGTAGTTGATACAGCTGTTAAAATTGGATTTGGTGCAGTTATTACGGCTATTTCAGGATATTTAGTTCTTATTAAATCACAATCGTATGAAAGTGATAAAGAGATTAAGGAGCGCTTCTACAAACTACAGGATGAGAAAAAAATTAAGTATGTAGAATTCTTAGCACAATCACAGGAACTAATTCAAAGTCATTTATACACTTCATCACTGCCAAACTCTGAAGAGTATAAATGCTATTTACGTATTTTCAATGAGGTGCAAATAGTATCAAGTAATGAGGTTCGTGCTATAGCTTACAAATTAATGTCTGCTATAAGTCATTTTATTTTCTTGAATAAAAATGCTCAAGAGACAGAGCTCGTTAGTGATATGGTTAGGTTGGCAAGAGAGGAAGTTGCCTTATTTCAGGAAGTAGTCCAAATAGAAGTAACACAGAGCCCCGGAAAATAACTATATTTTCATTGTAAACAAGAAAGGCATACGATCAACTCATATGCCTTGGTAATCTAGCTTGCAATATAAACCTAATTAAAACTTATAAAGCAAACCAAGCGTCGTCGCTGCTTCAGTACGTGAGTCGACCATTGGGCTATCGTACTGCTCATTTGGTACATAGCTCACGCTTTGATTGGCAAATCCTGCCCAGCGCTCATTAAAGTCATAGTTGGCACTGATATTGATATACGGATTTAGGCTTGAGTTAGATTTATAAGCGTCAACGCCTGTCTCTGCTGACTCTTTTTCACTGACACCATAGTAGTATTCGTTGTAGTCAGCATCATGATATTCAAAGCCAATACTTGGATAGACCGTTAGCTTGCCTTTAGTGATTCTAGAAAGGTAGGTCAAGCGAGCCGTGTTACCGCCACTACGATCTAATACATCAGCGCCTATTTGCGCGCGAATGCCACCGATAGCCGTACGACGCTGATAGCTAAGACCTGCTTCTGCTGATGATTTACGCTCATCCAAGCCTTGCAGTGCGCCATTGGCATCATCAGGTTCAAACTCAGAACCTGCAAGCTTGGCATAGGCAGAAAGCTGATTGACACCATCGTTGATCAGATACGCACCAGCTTGGGCACCGCGTACATAGACTTTATTGTTGTCATAAAATGCACCTGGTAGCACGCGCACTTCAGTACTGTCTTCGAGATCATAGGCTGATTTGACCGCCATGACATTGACCCCAACGCTGAGCTCAGCATCTTTGTCAGTCGGCAAGTTGTCATTAAAAAGTGCGGCGTTAGACATGCTAGCCACACTAAATAGTGCAGTAGCTGTGAACGCGCTAAACATAGTACGTGTAGAGATATTAGGTAGCGCTGCAAGTTTTAACATAGTTGGATCTCGTAAGTGAGTATAAATAACTGAGTGGTGCGATTAAGCAAAACATGTTCAAAAGGGCAAGCAATAAAACGAATCAGTAATGTCGGTCAGTATGCTGTTTTTGGAGTCTATATAGCAATGATAGATAAGTATGAGCATTTACTCAATGGCTTTTAGTACTTGCAGTAATTGCTGATGAATATCTTGCCACCACCAGACAAAACCAATGCTAATAAGTAACATCGCAAGCCATGGTAATAGTTGCCAAATAATGGAAGGTTTTTTAAGTGCTTTGGGTTCAATACTATTATGAACAGCTTCACTACTTAACGGTAAATTGTTAGCAGTAATGCTGTCGGCACTATTGTTAGTATATATGTCTGCCGTATTCGTTTCATTGTTGGCAAACGCAGTATCTTGCTCGGTTGAATTGGCATCAATATGAGGCGATTGGTCGATAGGAGTGGCATCATAACGGTTCTGATTGTTAAGTTGGTCATGAGATTGGCCACTATACTGACTGCCATATGGTGGGTTGTCGTGAGTACTGTATGAGTAGTTGGTTTGATAAGCGTTTAGCGTGCGCTGCTGCTGAATCGCTGCATTTTGTATAGCGACTGCTAGACGCTGACGGTAGCCAATCGCAAAAGCCAATGCAATCACTAGTCCCGTGATTGCGCCACCGATATGACCTGCATTATCAATACCCGGTACGGCAAACCCATAGACGAGGTTGATGCCCATAATAAATATTAGGCTTTTGAGGTTAAGCACCATGCCATTGACCGATATTTTAAACAGTGCCGCAATTAATAATGCCGCGCCAATGCCCATGATACCGCCTGATGCGCCAGCTGATAGTCCAGGCTGTCCCGTACCATCCAAAATACTTTGCCACGTGACATAGCTGTTTAGTAAGTTACCGCCAATTGCCGCTAGTAAAAATAACGCCAAAAACTTGGCTGAGCCAAACATCGGCTCGGCAATCTGCCCAAAGAAATACATGGCAAACCCATTAAACAATAAATGCATCAAACCAATGTGCAAAAACGCACTACTGACCAGTCGCCAAGGATCATCACCCATAGTAAAAGGTAGGGCATTGGCACCCCATTTGAGCAGTGCCTCAGTTGAAGGGTTATTGGCATCGACGCCCGTCAGTACCTGCATAATAAATAGCCCAATAAAGCTGGCTAGTAGCAGGGTAGTGACGGGTGCTGTTTTTAATAGTTGTTGAATGGTCATAAAAGCGAGATATCATCAAAATGTTGTATATATAGTATAAAGGGTATGGTCAGATAATGTTATTTATCAGCAGGACATCATGGTACAAGTTTTCATACTCTTTATGACTGATAGCTTTTAAAACTATATAGCTCTTAGAAATCGAAAGTTCTTTAAAGCGGATAACTCTTAAAAATTGATAGCTCTAAAAATGACCAACTTTAAGATTCTCGTAAGTACCTTTTACCAAGATATCGTCCGTAACTTTATTGATATCAGTATGACCGCAGAATGCCATTGAGATATCACACTCTTTATAGATAATTTCAAGCGCGCGGCGTACACCATCTTCACCATAAGCGCCCAACCCATAGAGAAAAGCGCGACCAATCATTGTGCCTTTTGCACCCAGTGAGATGGCTTTTAGCACATCTTGACCAGAGCGAATGCCACTGTCTAACCATACCTCGATATCGCTATCCTCAGCATGGACAGCTTGTACGATGTCAGACAGCGCAGAAATAGAAGAGAGTGCACCATCTAATTGACGGCCTCCATGGTTAGAGACGACCAGTGCATCGGCACCGCTACGGGCCGCCATGATGGCATCTTCGGGTTCCATGATACCTTTGATGATGAGCTTGCCGCCCCACATATCTTTGATACGCGCTACATCATTCCAGCTCAAACGTGGATCAAACTGCTCTTCTGTCCATGAGCTCAATGATGACAAGTCTTCAACGCCTTTGGCATGACCTACGATATTGCCAAAGCTACGACGTTTGGTGCCGAGCATATTCATACACCATTGCGGCTTAGTCATTAGATTGATGATGTTGGTAAGTGTCGGTTTAGGCGGTGCAGACAAGCCGTTTTTGATGTCTTTATGACGCTGACCCATGACCTGCAAGTCGGCAGTTAATATCAATGCTGAACAATTGGCATCTTTGGCCCGTTGAATCAGATTGGCCATATAATCTTGATCGCGCATGACATACAACTGAAACCAAAACGGCTTGCTGGTATGAGTAGCGATATCTTCGATAGAGCAGATGCTCATGGTCGAGAGCGAGAAGGGCACGCCAAATTTTTCAGCGGCATGCGCGGCATGAATTTCGCCATCTGCCCACATCATACCAGTGAACCCAGTCGGAGCGATGGCAACGGGCATATTGACGGACTCACCAATCATTTGTGTTGCTAGACTGCGATTGTCCATATCGACCAATACCCGTTGGCGCAGCTTAATACGGTCAAAGTCAGTTTCATTACTACGATACGTGGTCTCAGTCCATGAGCCTGAGTCGACATAGTCATAAAACATACGCGGCACTTTACGCTCGGCGACACGGCGCAGGTCTTCAATCTCTGTTATTTTCTTTAATACTGGTTTTAAATCTTTCATGATTTCTCACCACTTTATCATCGTAATTGGGCGTCTTTATTATAGGTCTAATGCTATTAAGCGAGCAGCTGCTGCAAATCCATCACCGAAAACGGATAATTTAATCGTTTGGATGGCGTCAAAATCACAGGAATAGTGGTGGCAAATTCCATCATCAGCGCCTCATCAAAGTCTGCAATATCGACGTGTTGGTAACTAATCGGTTGTACCGCCTGAAACTGAGTTATTATTTGCTCAGCGATATCACATAAATGGCAGCCCGAGGTGCCGAGTAGCCACCATTGATTGTTATTTTCAGCGATGTTGAGGCTTGGACTTGCTGCAATAACACGCGCTCGTAATACTTCTATATTATCATCGTACATGGTTAATCTCTTATCTTCATACTGATTGCAAAGCGTTGATGCTCAGCACGCGCTTATTTAAAACGTAAAATACTTTAACGGTCATTACATCATAAAGAAGTGGGGTAAATAATGACAGCGATTGTGAGATTAGGTAAGATGACCTGCTATTGATCGTTATTAGTGACTAATGCTCAACAGTTAATGATTGGCTATAAATGGCCCGTTTACAATCATTGATTCTTAGTTGATGTCTCATAGTCATTAATAGAGTATCTATCTTATTACTTTTTTAACCACTCGGATATCGCGCATGGCAAGTTTTGGCACATTTATCAAACGTCTGTTATTGGCAATTATGCTATTGGTTGTCGCATTCCACATATTGGTCGTTGGGCTACTATTAATTTGGAAAACGCAGCCAATTAACAACAGCATGTTTATGTTGACGCATCGCCTAACGGGCGGCACGGTCACCCAGACGTGGGCTGAATATGATGCGATTGCCAAATCTGCCAAGCAAGCAGCGATTGTAAGTGAAGACTCGACATTTAGTCAGCACAGCGGTTTTGACTTTAAAGGTATCAAAGCCGCACAAAAGAAAAATGAAGAAACAGGAAAAATGTCTGCTGGCGGCTCAACGATTACTCAGCAATTGGCAAAGAACTTGTTCCTCACCTCGCATCGCTCTTATGTGCGTAAAGCGGAAGAGGCTGTCATCACTGTGATGATTGAGACCTTGTGGGACAAGCAGCGCATTATGACCGCTTACCTAAATGTGGCGGAGTTTGGTAATGGTATCTATGGTATAGACGCGGCAGCGCATCATTATTTCGATAAGTCTGCGGCCAATCTAAACCGAGATGAGTCAGCACTTCTGATTGCGATGCTTACCAATCCAAAGTACTACGAAGACAATCAAGGCGATAAGCGTTTGCGTAACAAGCAACGTATTATCAAAAAACGCATGAAAAATGCTGTATTACCGCAAGCAGCTTCATAAATATAAAGCATTAAGGTTGGGCTAGGTTATAGGATCGGATGTTGTAGGCTAGGATATTTCAAATAAGACTAGGGCGTGTCCTCAATTCAATCGATAGTCATCTAAATGGGTTAAAAATGGCTAAATCTTGCCAGACAGCGTCAAATAGCTGACTAATATCTCGATATTATCTGCGCTATTTTCCTTGTTTGACTGCGATTTATCTCATTTTTATCACCATTTTTAAAATGAGGACACGCCCTAGGATATACCCTAATAAAGACAGAACGATAAAAGATGATGGCGTATCGATAACGCAAAAGGAGTAGTGACGTGGTAGAGATGACTAGTAATCAGGGCAGTAGTGATGTTAACGATATGATTGACGTTAATAATGTTGAAGACGGCGCTAATGACAATATTGATAAAGCGATTAGTATAGATAGTAGTGTAGATAATATCCAGAATGACTTGGCAGAAATTGAATGGCAACGCTCAGAAGATGGCAGCTATTCACCGAGCAGTTATATCAATCGTGATTTGTCTTTATTACAGTTTCATCTGCGAGTATTAGCGCAGGCATCTAGTTCGCGTCACCCACTGCTTGAACGCTTATTTTTCTTGATTATTTTTTCATCCAACCTTGATGAGTTTTTTGAGATTCGTGTCGCTGGCATCATGCAAAAGCTTAACATCGGTGATATATCGACCAGTGCTCATGGCATGCGTCCTAGCGAAGTACTAAACGAGATATCTATTATCACTCATGCCGCAATCAGTGAGCAGTACCGTATTCTTAATGAGGATATCCTGCCAGCGCTCGCGCTCGAAGATATTCGCTATCTCAAACGTGATGAGCTAAACGCTGAGCAATCTGCATGGATGAAGCGTTATTTTACGGAGCAAGTCGTACCCGTATTGACACCGATTAGTATTGATCCGGCGCATCCGTTCCCGCGTCTTGTAAATAAAAGCTTAAACTTTATCGCTACCTTGGAAGGCAAGGACGCCTTTGGACGTGATATTAATTTAGCGATTGTACCTGCGCCGCGCAGTCTGCCGCGTGTGATACGCCTGCCAGATGAGCTAACTGGTGGCAAAGAGCATCACGTGATGCTATCGGCTATCATTCATGAGCATATCGGTGAGCTATTCCCTGGAATGAGTGTGACAGGCTGTCATCAATTTAGGCTGACACGTAATGCCGATTTAGATTTGGCCGATGATGTCGAAGACATTGCCAAAGCACTAGAAGGCGAGCTTGAAAACCGCCGCTTCGGTGATAAGGTGCGCCTTGAAGTCACAACCGATTGTCCAACACATATCAGTGAGTATCTGCTCAATGAGTTTGAGCTGCATGACAATCAGCTATACCGTGTCAATGGCCCAGTCAACCTAACGCGCTTGCTATTTGACTTTAATATTCCTGCGCTACGCTACCAGCCATTTACTCATGTCGTGCCAAAGGCATTCCGCCGAGAAATGGATAAGTCAGATAAATCGACCAGTATGTTTGCCGCCATGCGTAAGAGCGATGTGCTCGTGCATCATCCTTTTCATGCGTTCTCACCGATTATTAATTTACTTTGGCAAGCGGCCAGCGACCCTAAAGTATTGGCGATTAAACAAACGCTATATCGTTCAGGCACCAATTCAGAAATCGTCAAAGCACTTGCCGCCGCCGCTCGTAATGGCAAAGAAGTCACGGCTGTTATTGAACTGCGTGCGCGTTTTGATGAAGCGTCTAATATCGCAGTTGCCAACTATCTACAAGAAGCAGGCGCGGTCGTGGTCTACGGTATCGTCGGTTATAAAACTCATGCCAAGCTCATGCTAATCGTACGCCGCGAGGAAGATCGAATCCGCCGTTATGTTCATCTAGGCACTGGTAACTACCATGCGGCAAATGCCAAGGTTTACACAGATTATGGTCTGTTTAGCGCCGACCCTGATATCTCAGAAGACGTTCACAAGATCTTCCAAGAACTGACCGGCATGGGTAAGCCTGCCAACCTCAAAAAACTGCTACATGCACCGTTTACTTTGCATGAGAAATTGATGAGCTTTATCGATGATGAAATCGCTCATGCCAAAGCGGGCAAACGTTCTCATATCATTATCAAAGCCAATGCGCTCACTGAGCGCCGCCTCATTGATAAGTTATACGATGCCTCGCAGGCAGGCGTTAAGATTGAGCTGATTTTACGGTCTATGTGTTGTCTACGTCCGCAAGTAAAAGGACTCTCCGAAAATATTACGGTACGCTCTGTTATCGGTCGGTTTTTGGAGCATACGCGCGTTTATTATTTTTATAATAATGGCGATGAGCGTTTATACTGCGGTAGTGCAGACTGGATGGATCGTAACCTGTTCCATCGCGTAGAAGTAGCATTCCCGATTGAGAACAAAAAACTATTTAAGCAGATTTATCAAGATGGCTTGATTAACTACTTACAGGATAATACGCAAGCATGGACACTTGATGGCACTGGCGTTTGGCAGCAGCTACAGCCAGCAGCAGGTGAGGAGCCACATGTCGCACAAGAGCATTTATTAAAAACGATTAATCGTGTCGAAGAGTCTAGCTAATTTGTAAAAGTACCTTCAGCTGATAATCAGCTATTCAATTATCTATCTGACCAAGCACTGGTAAATACTGGTGCTTGGTTTTTTATGCTTACCAACCGCAAAAGTTACAAACTGACTTGCAACCTCACAATTATTCACATATTGATACGGCAGTACACTGGTGCATTACCCAAGGTCATACCTATAATTAATATCAATTCTGACGCTACTTGATAAGTATTGGTTACTCATTTGGGCGTTGGTACAAGTTCAAAACAATTTAATCAAATCATAATAATAGGAAATAAACCATGAGTACTACTAACAATGATAATTCAGATATAAAACAAGCTGCAGAACAGGTAAATGGTCAGGAAGTTGAGAAGAACTTAGCAGAGAATAAAAAAGTCGACGCTCCTGAATCATTAAGTGAAGAAGAGAAAACACCTTTTATTGATGATGATCTACGTACTGATAAGTAATCTATAATATTAATCACCGACCTAATATACGATAACAACAAATAATAAAGCGAGGGACGCGCCATGACTATGCAAGAACCAGAAGCAACAGACACAGAAGAAAAAGTAATCGTGGATGACCCTGCTGCTAATGAGTTAGAAAACCCTAAAGATAGCTATGCAGGACGCAAGCACAAGCCTGAAATCGATGGCCCTGAGCAAGACTCACAAGAGACTGACGAAGTTTATGCTGATCCACGTAAAGAAGAAGACCTTCCAGCTGGTGGCAAGAACGCAGCAGAACTAAGTGCCTACGACTTGAGCCAAAAAGGTAATGAGTAAAGGAGTATAGCTAACAGCGGGCTAACCAAATCGACAAAATTATAAATATAAAAAGAGGATATGATAATGCAAGCCAAAGACTCAGCAATAGACAAGACAAAGGTGCTAGGATCTGATGATCATAGTGCAATTGAAAGAAATACTACCGAGAACAAAGGAACTGATACTTTTGATGAGTCTGTTGTCGACTCAGAACACGTAAATGATAATGACAATCCAGCGCGCCAACCAGATCGGCGTGATCAAGAAGGTAGTACCGCATTTGATGACAATATCAATGAAGATACTGTCGGTAGTGCAGCACCAAAGAGTGAGGGTATTAATGATTTGAATCGTTATGCCAATATTGATAATGCACAAACCCGTATTTTAAATCCTGATGAAAAAGATTAGATAGGTTTAAATCTCGAAAGATATATAGCGTTTCTTGGATTAGACGAGTAATTATTATAGTAGGGAGTACCAATGAATAACTCACATAATGAAAGCGTCAACAGCGATCATAACTTAAAAGATGCAGATGATAATAATGGTATTGTCCCTGATGATGCATTACAGAAAGCAAATCCAGCCGCAGCAGAAAAAGCTACGGAAGATCATGATCCGCATAATGTCGCTAAGAGTAACAAACAGTATGATAGTCCACTGATGGAAGATAAAAAGTAAGAATTAACTATATCGGTAGCTATTAGTATTTGTACATAAATAGGCATTTGTACATAAACAGAAAGGCACTGTGTTTGGTAAGAGTATATAACTCGTATCAAACACAGTGCCTTTTTTGCTTACTATATTTTTACTTTCGACATTGTATAGATAGACATGTTTAAGTAAGGCATGGGCTTTAAGCGGGTGTACCACTATGAAAGCGTAGCTCAGCATCTGGACTACTTATTAATTCAGCCTCTACTTCCTTAAAGAAGGCAACTCTCTCGTCGATATTCTCATCTGACAATGATTGAGCGAGTGCAAGATAATCTTCGAAATGACGACTCTCTGACTTGAGTAGATAACGATAATACTTCGCTAAGCGTTCATCGTCGATGACCTCGGCCAACGCGGCAAAACGCTCACAAGAGCGCGCTTCAATAAATGCCCCAATTATCAATACATCGACCATCGCTGCTGGCTCGTAAGTGCGTTTGTGCTTCAACATCCCCTTAGCGTAGCGTCCAGCACTTAGATATTTCCACTCCTGCCCGCGCTCATTCATGATACCCAGTACTTGCTCGTAGTGCAGCATCTCTTCACGTATCAGCTGTGCGAGTTTACGTTGCAAGTCATACGAGAACTCATAACGAAATATCAAATTCATCGCGGTGCCAGCGGCCTTTTTTTCGCAGTTGGCATGGTCTTGAATAATTATAGGTAGGTTTTCAATCGCAGCATCTACCCAAGCTTGCGTGGTTCGCGCACCTAAAAAGTTATAAACAGGAGATAGGTCTACCTTTATAGGAGTGCGCAGATGCGTAATATCGACACTGTCTTCTTCAGGCAGCTCTTTTTCAGACAGCTCTTCTTCGATTATATCTGTTTCGGCACTATTATTTACAGTTTGAGAAACATTTTCTCCGACAGATTTTTTCTCGATACTATCGTTATTTATAGTATTTGATGTTGATTGTAATGTTGCGAGGTCTTGTTGATTGATAGTCATAGTTTAAGAAAGCTTTATTTATGAATGGTAATATCAGTAATTATATCGTTAGTCTGACCTAGATACGATGCTAAATAACTGACAGTCATCAATAGGTGTTTATTAATAGATAACGATTAAGCATAATTAAAGATATCAATGATTACTTACTGTTTATATTAATTTTGCTGCATCTAATTTCTAGATGATGATTATAGCTCCTAGAGTAGGCCACTCATACATTATCATTATTAAACAGCCTAAGTATTTACTTAGTGAATGGTGTTTCCTTGTTAATTTTATTATTTGATAGTAGGATGAGATTTTGCTCTTTAAGCATTTCGTCTTACTTTTATGATTCGCTCTTAGTAAAGAGTAAGTCTAATATTAATAGGTCACCTTTTATTAGAACATAAAATTTGTAGATATATCTTCTTAGAAAAATTAGAGAATCAAAGATTCCACAACGAATGAGATATGAACGTTTAAAACCTCACAAGATTAAAAACTCTTAAACAGTTACTGTCACAACTCAGTATTAGTACCCCTCACGAACAGATAAGGATAACAATATGAGCCAGTCTTCTAACACCAATCGTATTCAAAAAGGCAGTCTTGCCATCGATCAGCAGTTATATGACTTTATTGAAAACGAAGTACTACCGAAAGTCGGTGTGGATTCAGACGATTATTGGTCAGGTTTCGAAAAGGTTATTAAGGAATTTACCCCGCGCAATAAAGCGTTGCTTGCGACTCGTGACAAGATTCAAGCACAGATTGATCAGTGGCATTTAGATAATCCTGCAAAAGATGGCGAAATCGACTATCCAGCTTATAAGACATTCCTACAAGAAATTGGTTATTTGCTACCTGAAGGCGAAGCATTTACAGTTGATACCAAAAATGTCGATGACGAAATTGCACACATCGCAGGGCCACAGCTGGTCGTACCAGTTCGTAATGCTCGTTATGCGCTTAACGCGACCAATGCGCGATGGGGTAGCTTATACGATGCGTTGTATGGCACCGATGTTATCAGTAGTGACAATGGCCAAGAAGCGGGTGGTAGCTATAATCCTACTCGCGGCGCTGCTGTTGTCGCGTATGCCAAAGCATTTTTAGATGAGCACTTTACACTAGTATCAGGATCTTACAATGATGTGACTGGTTTTAAAGTAGTCGATGGCAAGCTAGAAGTCGTACAAGGTGATAGCAGTACTGAGCTAAAAGATACGGCTAAGTTTGTCGGCTTTGTCGGTGACGCTGAAGCTCCTACAGGTGTACTGTTGAAGAACAACGGCTTGCATGCTGAGATTCAAATCGATAGTAGTCATCCAGTTGGTAAAGACGATCCAGCAAATATCAAGGACGTACTGCTTGAGTCGGCCATGACAGCCATTCAGGATTGTGAAGATTCAGTCGCTGCTGTAGATGCAGAAGAAAAAGTCGAAGTCTATCGTAACTGGCTTGGCTTGATGAACAGCGACCTACAGGAAACCTTTGAAAAAGGCGGCAAAACGCGTACACGTAAGCAAAACCCGGATCGTGAATATAACACACCAGATGGTGGCAAGCTGATCTTACCAGGTCGTTCGCTATTGTTGATTCGTAACGTCGGTCACTTAATGCAGAACCCTGCTATCTTAGTCGATCTAGGTGATGGTCAAGAGCAGATATTTGAAGGCTTGATGGATGGTTTAATCACGCCACTATTATCACTTAATGATATTAAAGGTAAAAACGAGCTATCAAACTCGCGTCAAGGCTCAATGTATATCGTGAAGCCAAAAATGCATGGCCCTGAAGAAGTTAAAATGGCCAATGACTTATTTAATGCATCAGAGGATCTATTAGGTCTAGAGCGCAATACGCTTAAAATCGGCATCATGGACGAAGAGCGCCGTATGACGGTGAACTTAAAAGAAGCAATCCGCCAAGCTAAAGAGCGCGTTATCTTTATTAACACAGGTTTCTTAGATCGTACTGGTGATGAGATGCATACCAGCATGAATGCAGGTCCATTTGTACCAAAAGGCGAGATGAAATCGCAAGCATGGCAGCCTGCTTACGAGCAGTGGAACGTCGATATCGGTCTAGAGACAGGCCTACAAGGTCGCGCGCAAATCGGTAAGGGTATGTGGGCTAAGCCTGATGAAATGAAAGAGATGATGGATACTAAAGCAGCCCATCCTAAGTCTGGTGCTAGCACTGCGTGGGTACCATCACCAACGGGCGCTACCTTGCATAGCATACACTATCATCAAGTGAGCGTAGCTGATGTACAAGACACGCTAAAATCACGCGAGCGCGCTAGCTTGGACGACATCTTGACCATCCCATTAGCAAAAAATACCGACTGGACTGATGAAGAGAAGCAGCAAGAGCTTGAAAACAATGCTCAAGGTATATTGGGTTATGTCGTACGTTGGGTAAATCAAGGCGTTGGTTGCTCCAAGGTGCCTGATATCAACGATGTCGGTCTCATGGAAGATCGTGCTACTTTACGCATCTCAAGCCAACATATTGCCAACTGGTTGCATCATGGCGTGGTCAGTGAGCAGCAAGTGATGGATACGATGAAACGCATGGCCAAGGTCGTCGATGAGCAAAATGCAGGCGATGATGACTATCAATCAATGGCAGATAACTTCGATAGCTCTTACGCGTTCAAAGCAGCCTGTGATTTAGTCTTCAAAGGACGCGCGCAGCCTAGTGGTTATACTGAGCCATTATTGCATCAAGCACGTTTGGATCTTAAAGCAAACGCTTAGCACAATAGGCTAAATATGACAGGCATTTGAGCATACTTGATGAGCAAGTATGCCAGTCAGTCTTGCTCGTTTGTAACTGATAAATTTGCTCAAATAGATTATTAACTTCTTAATTAGCGCTATTTATTTTCTAGTAAATAGCGCTTTATTTTGGACTATTATTCGATGTTTATTATAAAGATTTAAGAATATTAGTAATCATATTAACCAATATTATTCGTATCTAATTGAGTAAGCGGAAGTTTTTTCACGATCGTTCAAATAAAATGAAGGGTCTGTTATTTGATAATAGATGTATCGAAAAGGCAAAAAAATATGTTGCAAATTATGTCAAAGTTGTTATGCTTGTACTCGAAGTATGAGTTTGGTA
>CAJXUF010000046.1 GCA_913061175.1 uncultured Psychrobacter sp. | reverse complement strand
ACGAGATAGGAGTCCGTCTCGTGGGCTCGGAGATGTGTATAAGAGACAGGTAAAACTACTGCTCATATTCCTGTCATTATGATTAGCACCAAAAATCAAGAGACAGATAGAGTTTGGGGCAAGCGTCAAGGCGCTAAAGAGTATATGAACAAGCCAGTTGATGAAAGTGGATTGGTCAATATGATTCGCAAAGTGATGGAGTAACTTGTGGCTTCTAGAGGGTTTATTGAGCTTCTGCGTCTAGCAGACTTGGCACGTGCACGTAAAAGTGGCCGCCGTGGTGGACAAGAGTTTGACTGGCAAGGTGTGGTATTTGAAATAGGGGGTCAGCGCTTAGTTGCTCCTATGGGTCAAGTATCAGAGGTATTAACTATGCCAGAATATACTAGCTTACCTCTAGTCAAGCCATGGATGCTAGGTATAGCTAATATTCGTGGACGCCTACTGCCTCTAACGGACTTATCACATTTTTTGCAAGTACCTAGTCGCTTGACACAAATGAGCCAACGAAAGGTTATTGTTATCGATTATGACAATATTTTTTCAGGACTGCTGGTTGATCAAGTACTTGGTATTGAACAGTTTACTCATGACCAATACCGTCCAGAAGCCATCGATCATGACTCGCCATTTGCGCCTTATAATCATGGTAAGTTTTTTAAAAATGACCAAGACTGGTATGTTTTTATGCCAAGCTTGCTTGCGCAGGATACTCAGTATTCAGATGCTGCAATATAATTGTCGATAATAGAATACCTGTCTTTTAAGTAACGACAGAATAATAGCAACTGACAAGATACAGTTTGATGTCAGCATTTATACAGGCTTTGCTAATCATTGTTTAGATAACAACAAGATTTTCAAAGTCGGTCACGATTAGACTTTGACGATTGTTTGAAAGGAATATGCAAGATGAGTGATGTTATAAAGAAACCTGTAGCTGGTATGGCTAACACAACAGCAGACAGCAAAGATGCTGATGGTACGTGGAAACTATTATTAGGATTTTTTGTTTTATTAAGTTTGGCCTGTCTGATTTGGTTGATTAACTCTCTATCATCAGTAAGTCAGTATTTTAGTAGCTTTAATCAGTCGGTTATCATACCAGCGGCTATATTTGCCCTTGGGGCGTTAGGTATTTTATTTGCTTCGTATCAGCTATTGAAGCAGCGAGGTGGTTCAGAGCGATTGCTTATTGAGAAAGAAACGCTGCGTCGTCGTCAAGAAGCAGAAGCTGAGTCTGAACGAGCTCGCCAAATTCAAGAAGAGAACGAACGTAATCAGATCGCTATTCTACGTCTGCTTGATGAGTTGGGTGATTTGGCAGAAGGTGATTTGACCGTTAATGCAACTGTATCAGAAGACTTTACAGGGGCGATTGCCGACTCGGTCAACTTTGCAATTGACCAATTACGTCAGTTGGTTTTGGTTATTAACAGCACTGCTGATCGCGTATCGCAATCTTCAGATCAAACGCAGATGAATGCTGTTGAATTGGCGGAAGCTTCTGAACACCAAGCACAAGAAATTGCTGGTGTATCGGCCGCTATTAACGAAATGACAGTTTCGATTGATCAGGTTTCGAACAATGCTGCAGAATCTGCAACGGTTGCCCAGCGCTCAGTTGCTATCTCCCATAATGGAGCAGAAGTTGTACAGCGCTCTATTGAAGGTATGAACGTTATTCGTGATCAGATTCAAGAAACGTCAAAACGTATCAAACGTCTCGGTGAGTCTTCGCAAGAAATTGGTGATATCGTTGGACTAATTAATGATATTGCCGATCAGACTAACGTTTTGGCATTGAACGCCGCTATTCAGGCATCGATGGCAGGGGAAGCGGGCCGAGGCTTCGCGGTTGTTGCTGATGAGGTTCAGCGTCTGGCTGAGCGTTCAGCGAACGCTACTAAGCAGATTGAAACATTGGTAAAAACCATTCAGGCCGATACCAATGAAGCAGTTATGTCAATGGAATCAACAACTTCTGAAGTTGTGCGCGGTGCACGCTTGGCAAAAGATGCGGGTGAAGCACTCGAAGAAGTACAGAGCGTTTCTAATACTTTGGCTGACTTGATTCAAAACATCTCGAACGCTGCATTACAGCAGGCTGAGTCTGCTGGTCATATCTCTCATACCATGAATATCATTCAAGATATTACTTCACAAACCTCATCTGGTACCATGGCGACAGCCCGCTCTATTGGTGAGCTAAGTGAAATGGCAGCAGCGCTACAGGAGTCAGTGACTGGTTTTAAAGTAACGAATGATGACGAGCTGTTAGATGATGAAATGCTAAATACTGAGCATGAGTTATCAGAAAGTGTCTAATGCTAGCTTTTACCATAAAGTAATGCTGTGAGAAGTTTAATTATGTGCAGCACAAATTATAGTAGGTAACGTGAATAAACTTACTAAAGCAGATAAAAAGCCACTGAGTACAGTTGAATTTGCATCGAGCAATGCCTTAATGCAATACGATCATTTTGACGTACAAAAGTGGCAAAAGTACATAGAGAAAGAAATCGGTTTTGTGCTTCCAGATATACAGCTACAGTGGTTCATTAATGCAATTGAGTGTGTGGCAAAATCGAATGGATTAACTGCTGAGCAGCTATGGTATAAGCTACCGAAGGACAATGAGCTACGTCAGCGACTACTGGATAAGGTGCTGATTCATGAAAGTCGTTTTTTCCGTCATAAGCCTTCTATAGATTTTGTCATAAAATGTGCATCGCAGTATCGAACAGTAGACAATAATAAAGCCTTGTTCCGTATTTGGAGTGTGGGTTGTGCAAGTGGACAGGAAGCTTGGTCATTAGCTATGAATCTATCAGCACAGCAATTTTCAAATTATTCAATACTAGGAACGGACGTTAGTGAAGAGGCAATTAAAAATGCACGTCTTGGACAGTATGACAAACGCCAACAGTGCTTAATTCCGCAACTGTGTCAGCAATTTATTCAACCGCTTCTAACTAAAAGTGAGACAAATAATACGAATGATAGTTTGTCTCCTACGCCAGAAGTGAATGATAGTATACAGCCAAACTGGCAAGTAGAGCCTAAATTACGCCCACACGTCAGTTTTTCTGTACATAATATTATTGAAAAAACCCCACCTACTGCTCACCCTCAACATGTGATTATTTGTCAAAATATGCTGCTATATTTTCGAAAATTCGATCAGCGTGATATTTTGACTCGGCTAGCAGAGCAGTGTACGTTAGGGGGATATATTATATTGGCTCCAGGTGAGGCGTTGTTCTGGCGTCCTTCAAATATGCGCCGTATTGCGCACCCACAGGTTAATGTGTGGCAAAAAATTAGTGCCTAAATTAGTGCATAGACGAGTTAGGATAACCCTATGAAGAAACAGCCCAATGACATAGTGACACTTGAATGGTTACTACCATTATTTAATCAGCAATTATCACAGGTATCTGATGGTTGGCAATTGGGTGAGTCCAATATTGATCATAAGCAACTGACATCACATTATCACCAGATTAGTGGTGCGCTAATCATACTTAACCTTCCTTTGTTGGCAAGTATCGCTAGCAATTTGAGTCAACTTGCAACACTAGCAAGTAACGATGACTTTTCTATCAAAGAGCGTCGTGTAGGCCAGTTTTCTCACCGGTTATTGCAACGTGAGATCAACCAATATGCACGTACAGGAAGTTACCATACTGGCTTAGTAACTAAAGCTACTCATGAACTGACTCGAGCTTTGTCTCAACGAGATATAGAAACTAACTTATCTATAAAAGTTAATGATATTGAGCATGAATATGCTAATAACGAAAATATTATCAATAGTATTGAAGTGGTCGTACCAACGGGTCCAGCTACTTCTACTTTAACCAATGAACAGTATCAGCAGTTGCTACTCGTATGGCGTCAACAAGTACAAGAGTTGTTGATCACTAATACAAACCAATCATCTTTACTAAGTACTCTAGAAAAAGTTAGTCAATACTTATGGCAGACTACACATGATAAGGGACTACAGAGACTTTGGTACTTAACTGAACTGTTGCTAAGTGATCTTACTCACAATGAAACACCGATACCTGAGCATTACTCACCATTATTGAGTCAGCTTGATCAAATTATAGAGTCCTATATCTATTCAGATGTGTTGCCTTCAGGTACGATTTTCAGATTGACTACGGAAATATATATAGAACTAAGCTATCTAACTTATAGTAGCAAACGCACTCAATCTATTTTGGATGAAGTAACACGAAATGCAACGACAGCCCCACGTTTTTTACCAAGATTATTGAATGAGCTTGAAGAACTTATCTTCAAGCTAGATGAGCCAGATACTTTGGTAATACCTCTAGAACGCATCAAGAGCCAACTTAAAAACCGAGGCTGGACTTATTACGTGTCTCAAGTGGAATCAATTCTTGCAGATTTAGAACAAGCTTTTTCATCCGAAATGGGCTTTGCGCAAGAGCAATGGCAAATTGAACGCAAACTACAAGAGTTATATAACGCTATTTATAGTACTGAAAAAACAATTTCACTCAAAATTGGGGGGGCGACTTCTTTTACTACTGTGCCAGATATAACGGATGGCGAAGAGAGCAATTCGATAGGTAAGAGTGAAATTATTCCAACCGATGATGGCATACGTGAGCTGCGAATCGCAGTAGAAGAAATAAAGCAAAGTTTCAATGAGTATATACAGCGTCAAGACATTCTATTAATACCAGCTAATAATGATTTTATTAGTATTGGTCAAGCTTTTGATGATATGGGGCTGCCAGTAATTCGTCAAACAATAGAAGACATAGGTAGCATATTTGCACGATTGAACACTCATCAAATTACGACACCAAGTTGGAGTTTGGTTCAAGCATTGGCTGAGAGCTTAACCTCTATTGAGCTATTACTTGATTACCTCGCACAGCAGGTTTTCGATCAGCAGTTACTTACATTGGCAAATGAACATACAGACAAAGCAACACAGCTTCTAAATACTTATATTGAAACACCAGAGCTGCTTGATCAGGCAGTGCCTACTCAAAAACTGTCAGCGAACGATGTTGTGCGTTATGACGATAGTGGTGAGGTTGAACCTACTGTCAATGAAGATGCGGAGCAGGTGGCTAGTCAAAATAGTGTGCATTTATCTAATAATATCGAAAGTGATTTGTTGAAACAGGCTCGTCAGCAAGTCAAACCTGACAGTTTTGAGACTGATGTAGAAATTCATGATATTTTCATTGAAGAAGTGACAGAAGTAATTGCGGATCTCAGAGACTTTTTACCAATTTGGCAGCAAGACTCACAAGATTTGACACCACTGACCGAAGTGCGGAGAGGGTTTCATACTCTAAAAGGTTCAGGTCGTATGGTTGGTGCTTTTAGTATCAGCGAGATAGCATGGTCAATCGAAAACCTACTCAATCGTTTATTGGATAAGACGCTGCCTGTAACAGATGAAATTGTGAGCCTAGTGATTGATACGACAAAAAGCTTACCAACACTGGTAACAGATTTTGAAGCGCAGCGCTTACCAAGCTTTGATCCTGCGATTGCTATCTTACAAAGTAGCAATCTTATGAGCCAGCAGCCAGTTAACACTGGACTGAAGCTAGCTGAACTTGCTCCTAAAGAGGTTACGTCAGATGATGCAGAATTAGAAAAATCTCTACTAGAAATTGATGATGCTGATAACAATTCTAATAACGATAGTACCGAATTGGTTACTGACTCGAATAACGAAGAAGCGAATATCAACGAATATTTATCTACGTTGGATATTCCAGAGAATCTTGTACCTTTTATTAGAGAGACTGATCAACTACCAGCTGATGCCAACGATGCAGATCCTGATATCAAAGAGATATTCATAGAGGAAGCCAATGAAGTATTGGCAGAAATTGTGCCATTGTATGAAAGCTGGCAGAAAACACCGAGCGATCTAGAGGGCTTAAAGGATATTCGCCGTGGTTTCCATACCTTAAAAGGTTCGGGTCGCATGGTAGGCGCTAACTATACAGCTGAACTAGCATGGTCTATAGAAAACATGCTTAACCGTGTTTTGGATAACAGTGTCGCTATCTCAGCTGATATGCGTCAGTTGATTATAGATGTACTGGCAGCTTACCCCAAGATGCTTGTAGCATTTGAACAGGGTACTCAAGACTATCCAGCTGTAGTTCCAGTGTGGATTGCGTGTGCTGATGCATATAGCAAACAGCAGGGTAATGGATTTAGCTATTCTACTTTGTTTGCACAATCAGTAGTTAGTTCTATAGATGAGATGGAAGAAACGAAGCCATGTCCTGATACGGCTAATACTGGCAATGCTTACGATGACAACAGTAATGAAGCAATAGATTCTACCTTACAGACCTTTCATTCAGTTAACGAAAGAATGGCTGAGGCAGCGGTTGTTCTTACTCCTCAAAGCGAGGAAGAGAAAGTATTTTGTAAGATATTTATTGATGAAGCAGAAGAGTTGCTTGATCGTATCGAACAGTTTGTCAAAGACAACAGAGAGCAACATTGTATAGAAATCACAGATGAAATCGTACGCGCATTCCATACTTTGCGCGGCGCTTCTGGTTCTAGTGCCTTGGCCGCTATCAGCGAAGTCAGTGCAACTATTGAACATAGCCTAGAGTTATTACAGCAGCAGGATACTGGGATGAATGCTCAACACCTAGAGGCGTTGGCTCAGTCAGCGAAACTAATAGATGGCTATTTAAATAATTATAAACAAAATACAGAACAGCATGATGTATCAGTAGAGAACAAGGATTCGCAAAGTCAACAAGATATAGCATCATTACAAGCAATGCTAGACGAACAATATGTTGTCAGTGATACTACCGTGATGACAGATAGGAAGCCGTCGATAGAAGAGCTATTAGATAGTAATATTGATGCCTTGTTAGATGCTGAATGGGAATTGGAAGATGCACTTAACCATACTGAAATAGAGCATGTCCAGAGCTATGTAGAGCAGCAAGTTTCACAAATAGCTGCTCTCATGGAAAAGGCGCAAGCATTTCCAAAATTTGTCACAATCCTTGATGAACTTGGCAACACATACCGTTATTTGAGTAATTATATCGATAATGCTCAAGATAAAGACATTCAAGCAATATTACATGCAGGTCACGCTCAACTGATAGGCTTGTTCGATGCTTTAGCCGGAAGTACCTCCTTAAAAATAGATAAACAAGTCATTGATGAGCTACGAAGTATTTATCAAGAAAGGGATGAAAACGAAGACGTTGGTTTTATCGTTAGAGCCGTTCCAGCACCTGAGCTACAGTTTGAGACTATTGATACTGATATCGAGCTGTTAGAAATATTTTTAGAAGAAGCACAAGAGCTTGATACTGCACTAGATGAAAGCTTTAATAAGTGGCGTGCCGATATCACAAATACCAATGCTCTAAAGGTTCTACAGCGCCATTTGCACACGATCAAAGGCGGTGCACGGATGGCTGGTATCCGTAGTATTGGTGATTTGACCCATGAAGCAGAAAGTGTCTATGAGTCGTTTGTAGAGAACCGAAGAGCGCCAACCGCGCAGTGGCTTGAAATCATGCAAATGGTGCAAGACACGATGTCACTGCAAGTGATGCATATTGTGAGTCATAAGAAATCTTTCTTTACTCCAGAGCTGATTGAACAGTTGCGCCAGCTTGAAAAAGCAAAAACGTTACCAGAGGTAGTCGATTTAGTCATACCAGTACCAAAAAATCATTTTGAACCTACAGAGCGTAGCATTGCTGCCAATGTTGTTGACAGTGATAATGAGGTATTGAGTACCCTAAGTCTGGATAGCATGATTAAACAATCATGGGCTAACGGACTCCCTGATCCTGATATATTAGCAGTATTTTTGGAAGAGGCAGAAGAGCTTACCAATCGTAATAAGTATCTGCACTTGTTCTTAAAAGACACGAGTAATACCACAGCGTTACAAGCGCTCCAACGTGACTTACATACCATAAAGGGTGGCGCACGCATGGTCACTGCCTCTGGTATTGCTGACTTAGCTCACGAAATGGAATCAGTTTATACGGACTTTGTTAGTAATCGACGTCCAGCCACTAAAAAAGTATTAGAGTTGCTGGTTGCAAGTCATGACTGGCTAGCTGATGCAGTATTTATTCTTCAACAACATGTTAATCCACCGACGCCTACGCTGTTAATTGAAGCGTTGGAGCAGTTTGGTAGAAACCCTGATAGCCTAAAAACGATACCTAAAGAGTCTCTACAAGCCCAGCGTGAAGCAATCTTGATTGCCAAAGAAAACCAAGATTCGCAGTATATTGCAAAAGATATCAGTGAAATGCCGTCTATGCTTAGAGATACTCACGAGGAAGATCAGAGCGCTAGTAGCAATGAGATGATTCGTATCTCAGGTGGTTTGATTGAGCACATGATTAATCTATCTGGTGAGTCAGCGATTAACCGTGCTCGTATCGATATGGGTATCAGTAGTCTAACAAACAGTATTGAAGAGATGGGTACGACAGTACAACGCTTGGCAGATCAGCTACGTCGTATGGAGATCGAGCTAGAAGCACAGATTCTGTCTCAGATAGATGAGGAACTCATCGATAATGAAGACTTTGACCCTCTAGAGATGGATCAATACTCATCTTTGAATCAGCTATCTAAATCTTTAACAGAGTCAGCCTCAGATTTGGTTGATATTAACCATACATTATTAGAAAAGACACGTGATAGTGAAAGCTTGCTGTTGCAGTTATCTCGTACCCAGACTGAGCTACAAGATGGTTTGATGAATTCACGTATGGTGCCATTTACGCGCTTGACACCACGTCTTGAACGTATCGTACGTCAAACAGCTAACGAGCTTAATAAGTCTGTTGAACTGACCATTGTTAATGCTGATGACGAGATGGATAGAACTATCCTAGAGCGCATTACGTCACCGCTTGAGCATATGTTGCGTAATGCTGTCGATCATGGTATTGAAACCACTTCAACCCGTCTAAAATCAGGCAAAGAGCGTAGCGGCCATATTACGCTCGAGGTACATCGTGAAGGTAGTGAGATCGTCATCCAATTAACAGATGACGGGCGAGGTATTGATGTTGAAGCGGTACGTAGCAAAGCCATCTCTCAGGGTCTAATTGATGCAGACGATAATAGTCTGTCAGACCTTGATATTATGCAATATATTTTCAACGCTGGATTGAGTACTAGTCAGCAAGTGACTCAGATTTCTGGACGTGGCGTTGGTATGGATGTTGTTATTAGTGAGATTCGCCAACTAGGTGGATCGGTATCTGTCGTTTCAGAGTTGGGTAAAGGCTCAAGTTTTACGATGCGCCTACCATTGACGGTAGCCGTGTCTGACGCATTGGTTGTTCGTGCTGCAGATCGCTACTATGCGATTCCATTGGTACAGATTGAGCGCGTGGTTCGAGTGAATCCAGAGAAGCTTTATGACTATTATCAATCAAATGATGCCACATTGAATTTTGAAGACACTGAGTATCGAGTACGCTATTTAAATGAAATTTTATCAGGCAATAAGTTAAATGAGTTGGTCGTAAATACCAATACCAGCTTACCGCTTATCATTATTAAAAACCGTACCGGACAGAATATTGCTTTGCAAGTGGATCAGATTGCAGGTTCGCGCATAGAAGTTGTTGTCAAACCTTTAGGCCAACAATTATCAAATATTCCAGGGGTTTCAGCTGCTACTATCATGGGTGATGGCTCGGTTATGCTCATCTTAGATCTGATTGCTCTTATGCGTAATGCGCAATTGGTCAAGAATATTACGAAAGCTGCTGATGCTAAGAGAGGACGTATAGAGTCTAAATCTACCATTCTAGTCGTCGATGACTCAGTGACGGTACGTAAAGTAACCTCACGTTTCTTAGAGCGTCAAGGGTTCAATGTGGCAGTCGCTAAAGATGGTATTGACGCAATTGAAATATTGCAAGATATGACACCAGACATGATATTGCTTGATATCGAAATGCCTCGTATGGACGGCTTCGAGGTCGCCACTCAAGTCAGACATAACAATCGTTTAAAGCAAATTCCAATTATTATGATAACGTCACGTACTGGCGAAAAGCATCGTGAGCGTGCCTTAGAGATTGGTGTGAATGACTATATGGGTAAACCATTCCAAGAAAAAGAGCTGCTTGATAAAATGCAAAAATTACTAGGTGAAGGGGTAAGCCTGACTAATGAAGGATAATGCACGTGTTTTAGCACTGCGAAAAAAAAATAGAAACGATATTAAAGTGATGGTGGTGGCAGAAGACCACCGCCAACGCATGGCTTTTTCAGATACGGTACGTGGTTTCGGCTTTATGCTAGTCGGCTGTGTGTCACGAGCACAGTGGCAGGAAACAGGTGAGCTTTCTAATTCAGCTATCGATATTTGGCTGATAGACAGTGATTATGATGATAGTGTGGCAATAGCGACGGTGGCATCCAAACCAGCAGCAGTACTGGTAGGCTTCAGTCAGGCTCCGTATCTAAACGAATCACAAGAATATGCAAAATGGCAGCGTAAGTTGAAGCGTAAATTTGCCCAACTGCTTGACTTGCCAATACTGGTAGATGCCCCAGCTTACAAGAGTACCGCTACTGACTGGCACTATGTTGTATTTTTGGGTGCTTCTATGGGTGGCCCTAGTGCAGTTAAAGAGTTTTTAGATAACGTACCAGCCACACTGCCAATTTGTATTTTATTGGCACATCATTTCAATCAAGCTATGATTGGTACGTTGCCGCGCATACTTAATCGTCATAATGACTGGCGCTGTAAGATTATCGCTTCTTCACAGCGGCTACGAGCAGGAGAGTGTTTGATAGTACCTATTGATAAGCAGGTTGTCTGTGATTCAACAGGTCGCGTGATATTATTGGATCAAGATTGGCATGGTGAATATAAGCCTGCAATTGGGCAGCTGCTTAAAAATACCAGCGATGTTCATGGTAGCGAGCTTATTAATATTATATTTTCAGGTATGGGTAATGATGGCTCTCAGTACTTGGACCTAATCCAAGACAATAACAGTCAATTATGGGCACAAGATCCGAGCTTGAGTGCATGTCCAAGTCAACCTCAGGCTATCATTGACTCAGGGTATTGCAACTTTATTGGTAGCCCTACCGATTTAGCAAAAAAACTAACCGATTACATTGGTGAAAGGGCAGATAGCCATTCACATTAACTTATTGCGAGTGACGTATGACACAAATTTTGAAACATTCGTTTGAGGCTGTGAGTCTGTTGACTACCAACAACGGTATGCTTGACGTCACTATTGTTCCAGCATTTAACCAGCCGGACTGGATCATTCCAAGTAGCCTAATTTTGAGTGTGGATGAGCTCCAACAGCAGGTTTCTAGATACGACTGGCAACAACAAGATTTGGCTGTATTTCATTTGCTACTGCAAGATCAAGCTCCAGACAAAATGATTGTTTTGGAAGGTAATACGACTGATCACCGTTTTGCCTTACAAACGGCAGGTGACTTGCGTCAGCTGCAAGCACGAATTTCTGAAGTGAAAGATGTAGAGACACCGGAACAGTTTAGTACTACCAATGGCAAAGATAGGGAAGAGTATTTTGATAAAAATGACGTCTCCTCCTACCTATATCAAACAGTGATGATTGATGACGAAATCTACTTAGTGCCAGATTTGGATAAAATTGCCCATTACCTGATTGATTCGGATAGCTAGATTCTTATCGTTATTTAAGGTATTCTCCATTCTATAAATAGTAAGCCAGTAACGTTAATGACTTCATCTCTTGAAGAGCATTAGCTGGCTTATAAAATTGATTAGAGATAATTCCTGATAAAGGTAGTAGAGTCACTCATGAATAATGCCAACTCGAATGTATCAAAGTGGTCGGTTAGTAGCCGTATTTTTCATTGGATTAGTGCAGCCTTACTGTTAGCCACATGGATAATGATACTGCTATATGAGAATTTAGATAGCAATCTGTTTATTGGATACCATAAAGCGTTCGGCGTGAGCCTATTATTTTGGATGATTGCCCGAGTCATCAACCGCATTTTTACTAAGGCGCCACCACCGTTAGCCATGCCAAAATGGCAAATGCTAGTATCCCAGCTGTCACATTTTGCTCTCTATGCCATACTGATTGCTATGCCAATGGTTGGTTTACTGATGGCAGTATATGGCGGTCGACCGGTTGATATTTTCGGTATCTTTCAGATCCCTGTATTCGTGACCCCAGATAGAAGTTTGGCTCGTTTTTACAATAACTTGCATACTGAGATTATCTGGCCAATGATTATTGGTTTTACGGTCTTGCATATAGCAGCCGCGTTATATCATCAATTTGTCAAAAAAGACAATCTTATTGCCCGTATGAAATAATCTATAATCGATAAATATTAAAAAGCCCCAAGTAACAAACTTGGGGCTTCTTTTATTCGTTGTAAAAATACGTACTGTTAGAACGCTATTTCTTATGCTCAGGCAAATTGATATTCATCTCTAACACATCTAAGCTGTCTTCAGAACGATGGTTAATATTGACATCATCAATCTGCACACCGTTAACGTATTTGTTCACAACTTCTAAGATTTCACGTTTCATTTTTTCGATACGATCAACCGTTAAGCGATTGTTCAATCTGTTTTCGCTAGCAACGATAACTTTTAAACGCTCAGTTGCTAAATTTGCGCTACCTGCGTTACTGTTGTCGTCAGTACCAAATAGGCTACTCCAAAATCCTTTTTTCTTAGTCATCATTATCCTCCAAACCAGCGCTGTAATAGACTCTTTTTCTTCACGTCAATGTGACGTAGTGGACGCTCTTCACCCAAGAAACGGGCGACAATATCTTCATAACATTGACCAGCAACAGAGTCGGTATAATGAATAACTGGTTCGCCATGGTTGGACGCTTCAAGCACTGAATGGCTCTCAGGAACAACCCCAAGTAGTGGAACTTTTAGGATATCATTTGAGATAGTGTCAATATCCATCATCTCATTGGCAGCCGCACGTTCAGGATTATAACGAGTGATAATCAAATGCTCGCGAACAGTCCCTTGGTTCTCTTCTACTTTCTTTGTCTGACTTTGCAGAATGCCGATGATTCTATCTGAGTCACGCACTGAAGAGATCTCAGGGTTAGTGACAATAATAGCTTCATCCGCATGGTACATCGCTAGCTGTGCACCGCGCTCAATACCAGCAGGTGAGTCACAAATGATATAGTCAAACTGCTTTGAGAGTTCAGCCATTACCTCTGATACTCCTTCGTCTGTCAATGCGTCTTTATCACGCGTCTGACTGGCTGGCAGGATATACAGGTTTTCAAGCTGTTTGTCTTTGACAAGTGCTTGCGACAAGCGCGCGTTTCCAGTGATGACATCAACGAAGTCATAAACAATTCTGTTTTCGCAACCCATGATTAAGTCTAGATTACGTAGACCTACATCAAAGTCGATAACAACTGTTTTATAGCCACGTAACGCCAAACCAGCGGCAAAAGAAGCACTTGTCGTGGTTTTACCCACACCGCCTTTACCTGAAGTGATTACAACTATCTTCGCCACAATGGCACACTCCTATGAATCAATGGGATATCTTTTATATAAATAGCAAAATTACATGTTATTTACCTAACATATATACACTATCTTCGAAGCTAGCCTAGCATAAATAAACAAAAATTTATAGCAGCTCGATACTAAAGCAGAAAAACAACCTATGTATCGCTAAATTAGCCTCTCTGCGTGGTATTGGTAGGGTTATAACTATGGTTTTTGGCTTGTCGAATAGAGCAGCTTAACTACCTTAGTTTTCTATAAAGTCACTTCACGGTGTATTATTTTTAATGGCGTCTTAAGCTTCATCCATCACGGTAAATACTAAGCCTTCGCCCTCTACAAATTTTACTTGTACCGACTTGTCGATGACATGCTCAGGTAAATTGTCTCGTAAGCAATAGGTTCCTGCTACTGACACCAATGAAGGGTTAAAGACTTGGCAGAATATACGGGCATCTTTATCCCCTGTTGCGCCTGCCACCAAACGCCCTTGTGCACGGCCATATACATGTAAGCTATTGTCAGTAATCGCTTCAGCGCCGCTATTGATACTACTGGTCAAAATCAAGTCGCCACCAACGTGATTGAGGCTCTGTCCTGAACGCAGCATTTGATCATAGATTAAGCTAGTAATATGCTGAGTGCTTACCAATGTCTCGGTTGGCAGACTAGATAGTGTGGTTTCAGTAGCAGGTTCGCTCGTGGTAGAAGTATCATCGACGCTATTAGCGCTAACAGTTTCGGCGTTGTTATTCTCTGCTGATGGTTGAGTGGGTATAGGGGCTTTTTTACTTGGTAATATACGTTCAATACGCTTACCATCTGCTGGAAATATCGCTAAGCGCTGCTCACGTGCTTGCGCATCAAGCATACCTGTCACCACGCCAATAGGCTGCAATCCCCATGCCAATAACAGCTCTACCAATGCTGATAAATCCTGCTCAACGTCACTATCAATAAGGATAGGGATATTACTCGATTTATTGCTGAGCGTTTCAGTTAGCTGAGCTTCTATAGCTGCTAGATCGCTTGTACTAAACTGTACGCGTGAAAACGTCAGCATCTTGCCATAGAAAGCTAGCGCTGGTGCAGTCTGGTTATCGTTAGCTGAAACTGTCATATACAAACCCTTAAAAATAATTCTGTCACGGTATTATGTCTCTTATTACATTATGCTATTAGATAGCTAAACTATAGATTTAGCATATCTTGGTGTTTCCATTGCTGCACTTTTACTTGCGCTTCAAACGCAGTCAAACTGTCATCAATGATACTAGAAATTAAGGTATCTAGCGCTGTATTATTGGTATCTATTTGCGCGATACCGCTAGCAATTTCCATCATTAATATATCTAAGCGTTTAGGGTCTAAAAGTCGCTTGTTTAATGCATTTACGACGTTCTCACCGATATTGTGCCCGACGTGATGTAGCTGTGATTCAATCAGACTGCCCGCGATAGGTATCATGCGTAGATAGCGGCGCAATTCAGGTGTGTTGGCCAATCCTTCTTCAATAGCATTGCCCATTTCGCTCGCCAATATACTGCCACCACCTGATGAGGCAGTCAGTTCCTGCAGCTTCGGTGCAAGCTCTGTACGCAGCACCGATAGTACGGCCGCTTCAATTTCATTTCGATTTTTTGCAATCGTCGACTCAATGAATGATTTGTGCGTGTCTGAACTGGTTAGCTCTTGTCGAAAGTTTTGTATCGCGGTCAAAATAACGCGATCGGAGAGCTCTTCTAACAGTAGGTCAATGTAGAATTTGATTCGATTGATCCACGTCTGCGGCAGTACTTGGTAGCCAAGCTGATATAGACGTCGTCCAATAACCACCGCTCGCAGCAGTCGCAAAGCACGTAGCTGCGGAAAACAGCCTAATACTTCGTACCAATGAACGAATGGGAAAAAGAACCAGCGATAATAGACTTTTTGTTTGATGGCAATCGCCCAGCGCAATAGCAACTCAACGACCAAAAAGATAGTAAAAAAACCTCCAGCAGTGCGTAGAGGATCATGTAGAGTGCTCTGATACCAATTGAGCGCTTCACTGATGGTTAGCCATTCTGCAGCATTACTACTAAAATTGCTCATCAAAATAGCATCGATACTGATCAATAGCAGATCAATACTGATGGCAATAATCATGACGATATCGTAAGTGAGCTTAAAGCGACTCGGCTTTGGATGATTCGGTTTTGGTGGCTCATCACTTATTGGATAAGGAGGCTGACTCAAAACAGATTCGGTAGCTAACGGCGAGCTAGTAGTAGAAGTGGGCACAGTCATACCTTATAAGTAATAAATGGCACAAAGAATGGGTCAGAGTTCGATATTTACTCCCATTTACTATTAAAGTAGACATCGAAAATCTATGAGTTCATGATTAGTCACATTATCAATGAATAAGGCTAAAAAACAACCCATCTTTGATTAAAATTTACTTATGATACATGGCTGTTTTAACAGTAAACATCATAAGTAAGATATGACTATTGTGACACCTATACCCGTAACTTTTTTGTCCAATAGCTTTTCAACTCGTGCTCGATACTTATTACATCAACGTTTGTTACATCGATATTTACTACTTAGTACGCTTGCATAGACTGTGCTTGGTATTTTATAAGGTCTAACGGTCCGCCAGTTTAGTATTGCTGAGTATCATTGTTAGGCATCTTGCGCTTTAGGATTGGTTTCAAAGTCTGCCAACATAGTGCTAATACGTTCATCTTTTTGACGCCACACTTGCTCAACCCAGTCGAACATTTGAGCTTTTGTGTCTTCATCATTTTCGTAGCCACCTTGCTTGATACTTTCGAACAAGGCATCTGGTATATCGATGTATCGTAAATCAACGCCCAAGCGTTTGATATTACCTTTCCAAAGATCTCCATAGCTTGGCACACCATCAGGATATACGATGGTCATGTCTAATATGCCATCGATATCTTCACCTAGTGCGCTGATAGCCAATGATAGTCCGCCTGCACGAGGTTTCAATAAGTGCTTATAAGGCGATTTTTGCTGAGCTTGTTTGGCTTTGGTAAAACGAGTACCTTCCAAATAATTTAACAAGGTAAAAGGTTTGTCTTTTAGTAGGGCGCAGGCACGTTTGGCTTCTTCGATGTCTTTGCCTTTTAGCGCAGGGTTTTTCTCGATTTGCTCTTTTGAATGACGGCGCATCATCGGAAAGTCTAAAAAGTAAAAAGCCTGTCCGATAACGGGAATATATATCAGCTCAAATTTGGTAAAAAATCGCGTTAATGGCAAACGCTTTTCACTAATGTACTGAACGATACTCGTATCGACCCAAGACTGATGGTTGCAAATGAGTAGATCTGTCTCTTATACACATCTCCGAGCCCACGAGACGGACTCCTATCTCG
>CAJXUF010000045.1 GCA_913061175.1 uncultured Psychrobacter sp. | reverse complement strand
CACTGCATATCGTCGGCAGCGTCAGATGTGTATAAGAGACAGATAGAGAACTTAACCTATGTCGAAGTAGATATTCCTAAAGACGTATTAGAGCAATTAATCAATCCTACTAGCCAGCAGAATAAAGACAGCTTGGCTACCACAGGCTCAATAAATAAAAATCTAGATAAATCAGAAGTAAATAGCAAGTTATCTAATCCTGAAGACAATCAAGCACTCAATATTGTGATCGACTTGCCATTAGCTGGCATTAGTAATTTAACGACTGTCCCAACTGGGCAGAACTTTACTCTGTCTATGCACAGTGACTGGCAGACACCAAACTTCATCGGTAAAGCATTACCAAATACTAAGAGCATTACCACTAAAGGATTTGATGCCAGTTGGAAAAATCAGTATCTAACCGTCGCCAACAATCAATACCTCTCTCAATGTCTCAGCGCACCTAACCAGCAATGTACTGTCATAAGTGAATCAATGATCAATACCGATAGCCAGTCTTACAACCCTGATTCTTTTGAGGCCTCAAAGGGTCTGACGACAGACAGTGCGACAGTAACTGGCAGCAATCAAAGTGCTCTGCTAAACAGCTTTGGCGTTAGTTTTGCAAGCCCTAACGATGTCTATCTACAAACTGAACGAGCCATGAAGTACGCCTTGCTATTAATTTTGGTATCGTTTGGTACTTTCTTTTTATTTGAAGTGCTCAAATCAAGTCGCATCCACCCTATTCAGTATCTGTTAGTCGGCTGCGCACTATTTGTCTTTTATGTCTTATTACTACCACTTGCAGAACAAATCGCATTTTGGCAAGCCTATATGGTGGCAGCCAGTGCTTGTGTTGGGCTTATTGGCTGGTATAGCTACTATGTATTCGGCGGTTTGAAACGGGCTCTAATCTTTACCGCGACACTTGCTGGGCTATATGCTGCGTTTTTTGGGATTTTAAGTACAGAAGATCTCAATCTATTACTGGGTGCGATATTCTGCTTTGTGATACTTGCCTGCGTAATGGTGATGACTCGCAAACTCGACTGGTACAAAGTCACGTAAATTATGCATGCCTCTTAACCTACTTTCTTTATTTTGAATTGAAATTTTAAAGGAAAAAAGCATTTGGCTGCCTTAGCTTATCAACTGAGCTAAGGCAGCTAATCGTTATATTATTTGACGATATGATTGTTTAACGCTTTAGCCCAATTATTGCAATTATCCTCGCAGCGCGGGCAACACTGATTAGGGTCAGATATTTCATCGACGTAACCGCAATACATACAAGCATAGTAAACCCCTGCTTCTACTTGCTCGACCGGTCGGTATTGCTTGGGGAAAAGCGGCATCCCGTAGTCTGTCTTTTCGGAGGTGTGCAATAAAATACTAAAATTGCCATCAGCTTCGAGCAAACCGGTACGTACTTGACCTAAATGCTCAACCCCTTGTTGGCGCATTTCAGCAAAAAACTCATCATGTGACATTTCCCCCTGTTTAATCTTATCAAGCACCAGCATGCCATCTTCTACAATATACATTGAGCGCCCCTCTAGCAGGTCCTCAAAAGGCTGGAACTTCATCATCGCCCAAGTACAGAGCCTATAAAGTGAAATGACCGTACCCATGATTAGTACTGCTTGGATAATAGGCAGGTCTTCGGTGAACATAGGATCACCTGCAATAGAGCCTAGCGATAAAATAATGGTCAGCTCGAAAATAGAGAGCTGACGAACGCCGCGCTTACCAGTGAAGCGTAAAAATGTGATAATTAATACAAACATTACAGTGACACGTATTAAAATTTCTACGGCAAACAACCAAGTTGTGTCATAAATAAAAATACTTGCCCAATTCATACTATCTTTTCCTATTTATTTATCTGATTTATTGTGTTTGATGAGTGTTGTTCTAATAGTTCATTTGCTGCGACGCACATCATCCCTATTTTTGGACCTTATCGTCAATACAACTATCGTTATTCTGATTTAAAAGAGACTTTTTGCCATAAGTACGACAAAATATCCTGTCCTGTGAGACAGCTATAGATTAGATTGATAAGTTATAAATCTATTATCTTTGCTAGAAAAAACGATCGTTATAACAGCGTACCTTACGACCTAAAACTAAAATCCTATGCTTGCCTGTTTTGTGCCATTTATTCATTGTAGGAATTATTTTTGAAAGCCACTATTTATACCATTATTGCGTTAATCGCCTTTGCCGCAAACTCTCTGTTTTGCCGAATGGCATTGGCAGAAGGCTACATCGATGCTTGGAGCTTTACCATCATCAGGCTAGTGAGTGCGACGGCCTGTCTAGGCCTTATCATGGCTGTACATGCTTACAGACTGCGACGCCAAACGCCCAATCATGACAACTCTACTGTTCACGCTATATTAAATGATAAAGGTAGTTGGTTAAGTAGTTTCAGCTTGGTGATTTATGCGTTATGTTTTTCGATTGCGTATGTAGAGCTGGATACTGGCACTGGGGCATTAATTTTGTTTTCAGCGGTTCAGCTGACGATGATTGGCTGGGGTATCTATAAAAAAGAACAGCTCAGCGCACTACAATGGTTAGCATTTGCCGTTGCAGTCGCTGGATTTGTATATCTGATGTTGCCATCGGCTGCCATACCATCACCATTGGCGGCAGCGTTAATGGCTATGAGTGGCATAGCTTGGGGAGTATATAGTATACGCGGCAAATCATGTGTCTCACCGCTACGAGCGACAGGGTTTAATTTTGTGCGTAGCTTAGTCGCTGTGCCTATACTATTACTAGTAGGCATGACGTATCTAGATGACTTGGGTTTCAAAAATATCAATTTGGATGGTATTACCACTGAAGGTATATTACTCGCCTGTGCATCAGGAGCGATCGCCTCAGGGTTGGGCTATAGTATCTGGTATACAGCAATGCCACTATTGAAAAACACACAAGCCGCTATCGTTCAGCTATGTGTCCCTGTGATTGCTGCGTTGCTAGGTGTGATATTTTTGTCTGAACAGCTGACTATGCCATTTATAGTTGCAAGCACAGTCATTTTGGGCGCGGTCTTGGTGTTTACCTTAAATAAAAAAGTACCAGCATGAGATAAGGCTATTAATGATTTATCATTAGCTAAGCTGCTCAGAAAAGGTTCCAGCTAATTACATTACGTTGCCAAACAATATAAAAACGCCCCGACTTTTATAAATCGGGACGTTTTATATTCGAGTTATTATTTTAATATTGTTAGTCTACGGTCACTAGTCTTTAAACAACCGTCTGTACGCAACAGCCTTTAAACAACGGTCACTTCTAGACGAGTATCGACATTGCCGCGAGTAGCATTAGAATACGGGCACACCTGATGCGTGGCTTCGATCAACTGCTGCGCCTGCGCTTCATCAATACCTGATACTTCTACAGACAACTCTATCTCTAAGTTATAGCTACCGTCAGCTTTCATACCGATACCCACTTGCGCAGAAGTTTTTGAAGCGGTAACAGGCAATTTCATGTGCTGTGCTGTCATGCTCAAAGCGCTATCAAAACAAGCCGCGTAACCCATGGCAAAAAGCTGTTCTGGATTCACGCCTTCTTTGTCTTGCTCTTGAAAAGACACCAAGTCAAATCCCAACGAACCATCGTCTAATCCAGTATGGCCAGAACGTCCACCAGTAGCGGTTGCGCGTGTTTTATAGAATATCTTCATGAGTAATTATTCCTTATTTCATGTTATTAGAGGTCGTACTTACGCTGTTGCGATGAAATTATTATAGAATCCTCTGCACTCATACGTTAGAACAAACCTCTATAACTCTTGCCTAATCCTACAAATATTTATACTATCAGGCAACTCTATAAAATAAGCACTCGTGATGAATCAAACGACTATTGACCAACTTTTAGCAGTACTACCTAGAAATAAAACCATTGAATCTGCTGTTTCAGGCTTGTTCTTTTACTGCGCTGATAAACCAAGCAAAGCCGTAAGCTATATTCAAGAGCCAAGTATTTGTATTGTACTGCAAGGTGAACGAGAGATTTACTTGGGTGCTGACTGTCAAAGGTTTAACAATAGCAACTTGATGTTCTGTCCAGTTAATATACCGCTAAGTATGCATATCAAGCACGCTTCGATAAAAAACCCTGTCATTGTTTTATCAATGAAATTAGATTTAGCTATGATTAGAGATGTATTAGCGCAGATACCGACCACACACCCAGTAGCAGGCAGTCATTTAGGAATAAAGTGGCACTTAGATGACACCATAATGGACGCGTTTGAGCGATTGATACGCTTGCTTGATTATCCAAACGATATTAATTTTCTGTCTTCTTTAATTCAACAAGAAATATACTATCGCCTACTCTTGGCTGAGCAAGGCAACAAACTTAAGCAATTGGTCGTTAGCGGTAGCCATACACACCGCATTGCCCAAGCAACTGACTGGATAAAGGCACATCTAGATGAACTTATCATGGTTGAGAGCTTAGCTAGTAGATGCGGCATGAGTGTCTCAGGGTTTCATCAGCACTTTAAAGAAATAACCCAGCTGAGTCCGCTACAGTATCAAAAAAGCTTACGTTTAATGGAAGCCAGACGCTTAATTAAGATGCATGGGGCGCAAATATCACAAATAGCGATGCAAGTAGGCTACGAAAGTCCTAGTCAGTTTAGCCGAGAATATAAGCGGTTTTTTGGTCTGAGCCCAAGCAATGAGTTGTAGTTATAATTTTATTTTCTAATAGAATAAATTTAATTCGCTTAGGCTATTTTCTACTATACCTATGAAACTCTTCCCCAAAAAACAACATTTTTAAGTTGAATAACTTGTGAAGTATTTCAAATAAATAGAAAAATTGGTTGACGTGACCATATATTCGTATTATAACATATTGTATATATTTAAAATAATGAATGTATAGGAGCAGCTTTACTTTGTGTACGATCGATGTAAAGCGATCAATAGAAAGCTTAGGGAGGAGATAACATGATTCGTTTAAGCTACACTCTCAAATGCTGGGCACTTGGCATCACGTTTTTTACAGTGTTCTACTTTATGGTAGTCATGAGTGACCCTGGCTTTAGTAAGTACATTTATATGTTAGCTTTCAGCACTTTGCTATTCCCTATCGCTAAGCGTGCAGTCGATGTCATGACCGATTTTTTCGCACCAGATATTGAGCTGTTCAATGGATTGTTACCATCACTTTTAATCAATATTGTGATTTGGATACTTACTCCATTTATCGTCGCATTAACAGTGATTGCTTATGTGCTTTATAGCATGGGTGTACTGACAGAAAAGATTAGCCATTAAGTATCAATCATTAAATACCAGCCATTAATTATCAGACCTTAAGCCTTAATAGCTCATAGAGAAGGTAGTTTACAAACTATCTTCTCTAACTATGTATATAGCTACTAAAACGATCAATAGCTTTAACTTACAACGGCTAGCCGCTGACTTTTTTACCAACAAACTGTACTACAGCGCTAAGCCCTTGATGGCGTTTTCCTTCTGCTACCATACGCAACTTCTCTATACCAATCACTTCGTTCAGCCCTACAAGCTCATGTTGAAAGTTCTCTAAAGCGCCAAAACGCTCCCTTTGACTGGCAGGTGGTCCACCGACTGCCTCTGTTTCAAGCTGCCGTTCTGTATAAGCTTCGACAATAAACACTCCCTCTGGCTTGAGAGCAGTGCCAACTTGTGCATGTACATATTGACGTACCGTTTCAGGTACGTGTGCCCAGATAGAAACTATGGCATCCCATTTATCCTGACAAAAGTCGTAATCTGCTAAATCAGCTACTTGGGTGGTGATAGCTACCCCTCTATCTTTGGCCAACTTGTTTGCTTTGTTCAAACCTACTTCGGACATATCCATCGCAGTCACCTCGAAGCCTTGCTCAGCTAAGAATACTGCATTCCTACCCTCGCCCTCTGCTAGACAAAGTACGTACCCACCTAAAGGTATCTGCTCAAATGTCTCTCTCAAAAAATCATTAGGTCCGGTGCCAAATGCGAACTCTGTGCCGCTATAGCATTCATCCCACATTTTAATCGTCCTTCCATTTGAGATTGATATCTAATTTAGTAGGTAACATATGGCATTTAGAACGCTTAGTTATAGAGCCCGTATCTTAAGATCAATGTATGCTCTATAACATAACGTACCATACAAAAC
Source organism: uncultured Psychrobacter sp. (assembly GCA_913061175.1). GTDB lineage: Bacteria > Pseudomonadota > Gammaproteobacteria > Pseudomonadales > Moraxellaceae > Psychrobacter. The sequence continues at coordinate 10,811 of CAJXUF010000045.1, read as the reverse complement.
TAAGATTTAGCCTAACTCACCTTGTCCCACATTTTGCTTAGACGCTTGGGCGATACTGCCATACGAGTTTTCATAGGCTGGGCAAACAGTTGAATACGGTACTCCTCCACCATCCAGCGATACTCACTGATGGCTTCTTTGTCCGCACGTCCTGCTAGTCGCTCCATATGCAAGTCAAGCGCATAAACACCATCGAGGTCAGCATCGAGATTGTGCTCCAGACGCTCTAGTCGAATCTGTAGCGCTTCAAGATAGCGTGGGTATTGTTGCCAATGGCTATAGTCCATCCGATAAACAAAATCTGCCAAATGTAAATCTTCTAACTGATCTTCGATATCATCGATAGACTCACCAAATACCTCACGATCTAACATCAACAACCCTTGGCGAATACGTTGCCAACGAGTGTAGACATTCTTAAGCGTTTTGATAACGCTTTGACCAGTTAATAAGAAGTTATTCACTACCACTTCGAGCGTCTGGGCATACTCCTCAGAGGTAAACGGTAGCTCCTCGCTCAATCCAACTGCGATGTCATCAGCGCTTTCTGGTAAGTTCTCAGAATGATCAAATAAGACATAGTGCTCTTCGAGAGCCGCGTCTAACGCAGCATCTATAACAATCGTTTTGAGTTTATCCATGTCGCCAAGTGGCGCAAATGCCAGTTTAAATATACTGTCGATTTGGCTCGTTAGCTGCTTTTTCTTTGCACCAAGTTTGCCTTTGATTAAAGTCAGCACCCCAATACGATGTGCCTGAAGTGCTGCATTGACATCAGTGTATTGATGAATCGATACAGCTTCTCCCGCTTCATCAGCGACGAGTGCTGCAAACTGTTTCATCACCACGCCTGCGCTATGATGATTTTTGCTAAAAGCAAAATGCTCAGGGAACTCAGTATGCACGCCTTGCTGCTCATTTACCGCTTGACTGGTCTCAGATGCATGACGAATCTGTAGGGTTTGTAGATCACGGCCTTTTTCGATGATACGGTTTTTCTCATCGACCACGCAGATTTGTGGCTGCAAATAACGATCAATCGTAGATGGATTGAAGTTCTCTGGCGTCACCGACATGATACCGCGACGATGCAACGCCTGACATAACTGCTTCAGCAATCCTTGTCCACCCTTTGGCTGCAACTCATCAAACAAACTGTCTGCGGTATTGGGTATCGGTACGATTTGACGACGTATCTCTTTTGGTAGCGACTTGAGCAGCTGCAATACCAATTCATAGCGCCAACCGGGCACACCCCACAGTAACTCAATCGCGTCTAGCTGCGGTAATGCGGCAAGCGGTACACGTATGGTCACACCATCATCATCGCTGGCTGGATCAAAGATATAACGGAGCGGCAACTTTAGATCGCCCAGCTTCCACACTTCTGGGAAGTCCCCTGTGGTCGGCGCTTGGCTATTAAGTACGTCTTCATCAGTAAAGAATAGATGCTTAGTATCATGCTTTTCGACTTCTGCACGCCAATCTTCAAATGCTTTGCGACTGGCAACGTGCTCAGGGATTTTCTTATCATAGAACTGATAGAGCGTCTCTTCATCTACCAATAAATCACGGCGGCGCAGCTTGTCTTCGATACGCTCAACATGAGCAATCTTATCCATATTATGTTGTAAAAATGGTGCATTGCGACCAAAGTTACCTGTCACCAAGCCATCACGAATAAATATCTCTCGTGATTCAACCAGATTGACTTGCTCATAGTTGGTCAGCTGCTTACTAATAATAATCAGTCCAAACAGACTAATCTGCGCGTAAGCTTTGACGCGTCCTGTTTTTTTGGACCAATGTGGCTCGAAGTGATGATATTTCAGCAAATCACCTGCCGCTGAAATAATCCATTCTGGTTCAATTTTGGCAACGGTACGCATAAAGACTTGTGAAGTCTCCACCATCTCGAATGCCATCACCCAAGGGGGTATTTGTTTAAACACCGTACTGGCTGGGAATATCTTGGCCTTTTGCTGACGCGCAGCCAAATACTCACCGCGGCTTTCGGTCTTATGCGCGATGATAGACAATAAACCAGTCAACAATGCTCTATGCAGATTGGCATATTTGACCGCTTTTAGCTCTTCGTCTTCGATCGCAGTCGGATCATTGACAGCCACATTTTTATCAGCAGCTTTTGATTCATTGACATCAGTTAGCTTCAACTCAGTGACCATTTGTACCAATTGACGATGCGTCTGATGCCATTCACGTACACGCGGGAAGCTTAAATAGTTCTTCTTAGCAAACTGCTTACGCTGATTACCAGACAATTTATTGCCGTCTTCATCTTTTTCAAATAGTGCCTTCCATAGACTCAGATAAAACAGAAAGTCAGAGTCGTCTTGACGGAAGACCGCATGCTTTTGATCCGCTTGCGTGCGTTTATTGGCAGGACGCTCGCGTGGATCCTGTACAGCAAGCGCGGCCACAACAATTAGCATTTCGCGAATACAATCAAAATCAGAACCAGCCACCAGCATACGCGCCAGCCTTGGATCGATTGGCATACGTGCCATTTTCTGACCAGTTGCTGTCAAACGTAGATGATCAAGCCCTTTTCTCGCTTTTGGCTTGTTGGTTTTGTCCTGAGCAGTGGCATCTTTTTTAGAAGTAATAGCGCCCAATTCATCTAGCAATTTATGACCATCAGTGACCAATCGGCTATCAGGCGGCTCAATGAATTCAAAATCATCCACACTACCCAGACGTAGATTGGCCATTTGTAGGATTACTGACGCTAAGTTGGTACGTAAAATCTCAGGCTCAGTGAACTCAGGGCGACCACTAAAATCTTCTTCACTATAAAGACGAATACAAACACCTGGAGCAACACGGCCACAGCGACCTTTACGCTGATTAGCCGCTGCTTGGGAAATTGCTTCAATCGGTAAGCGCTGTACGCGCGAGCGATACGAGTAACGCGAAATTCGCGCAAAACCTAAGTCGATCACATAGCGAATACCCGGTACAGTCAATGCAGTCTCAGCAACGTTGGTCGCGATAACAATACGGCGACCTCGACCTGATGGCTGAAAGATACGCTGCTGCTCTTCGTAAGTCTGCCGTGCAAACAATGGCAATACTTCGGTATGGCGCGGACCATGACGCTCAAGCACTTCTTGCGTTTCGCGAATCTCCGCTTCAGTCGCAGCAAATATCAGAATATCAGCCTGATCGGCGTGACCTTTACTCTGCGCATCGCTAAAGCACTCTTCGACAGCGGCAACCACAGCGCGCGGCAGGTTCTCTTCAAAATCATCGTAGCTGTCGTCTTCCGAGCTATTTACTGGTTCATCTGTCAACGGACGATAACGAACTTCTACTGGAAAACTACGCCCTTCTACATTAAAAATAGGTGCAGGAACTTGCCGTTTTAGCTTGCTATCATAACGGCTGAAATACTCACTAAAGCGCTTGGTATCAAGGGTCGCCGAGGTAATAATGACTTTTAAATCTGGGCGCTTGGGTAGCATCTTTTTAAGATAACCCATAATAAAATCAATGTTTAAGCTACGCTCGTGCGCCTCATCGATAATAATCGTATCGTACTTACTCAAAAACCGATCGTGACCAAGCTCAGCGAGTAAAATACCGTCCGTCATGAGCTTTACAACAGATTGCGCTGTCCCTTGCTCATTAAAGCGAATCTTAAAACTGACCGTATTACCTAATGGCTCACCCAACTCTTCTGCGATACGGTTTGCCACACTACGAGCAGCCAATCGTCTTGGCTGTGTATGCCCTATCTGGCCTGTAATACCACGCCCTGCTAACATCGCAAGCTTAGGCAACTGCGTCGTTTTACCAGAACCCGTCTCACCAGCGACGATAATGACTTGATTATCGATAATCGCTTGTACTAAGTCTTCTGCGCGTTGGCTAACAGGCAGATCTAAATTTAGCTTGGCAGGTAAATCACTTGGAATACTGTCGATACGTGCTTGCACGGCTTCTTGAGAACGTGTCTTTATTTTCTCGTACTGAGCACGTTTCTTGGCAAGTACATCATCTGGATTGTTCTTTTGCTCAGAACCATTATTAGATTTTTTATTTTTAGATACAGCAGCACGTGCCAGCTCTCGCTCAAGACGGCTTAAGTAATAGCTGTCCTTGGCAAGTACTGGTAGATCAGAGGCAATGCTAGTCTGAACAGTAGTTCTATCGTCGCTAAACTTATTATTCGAGTGGCTGTCATCTGGATTTGTTGTCTTATTTGTTTCTTCAACGCTGCTTTCACTAGGCATTTTTGGTTCATTCTCAGAAGTATTGGGCATATTTACTTAGGCTATTTATTATGTAGAAGTGGTTAGATTATGGGGGTAATTGGGGTATGATTCAAGCTAGTCGAGTCCTGACTGCTCTCGTAAGCTATCCATTAAGTTCATTTAATCAGGCATGTATTGGGTTACTTTTATAAAATTTAGATAAACCTATTATAGCGCCAATTTCTTTAAATTCTTGATGCTTAGATAGCCGACGTACTCTTTGTCTTCTTTAGCATTCAGCTCATCTGTATCACTAATAGGCTCAATCGAAAGCTGAACATTTGAGAGCAGATCATTTACGTTATATATGTCATCTACATATACTGCAAACTTATCATCAATATGAGAAGCTGCATTAAAAGGTGACGTTTCATCTTTAAAAGTAAATTGCTTATAAAAATCACTTTTTTTTGCTTGTTTGATCGCGTCAGCTTGGTGAGGTGCAACGATGAGTAGCTTGTAGTGAAATTCTTCAAAACTACCCTGCTGATAGCCACCTAGATTGATAAAGAATAACCTTAAGTCAGTAGCAGCCTTTACTTGCTCACTTGGTTCAATTAATTTGATGGCATAATTACCCACTTTAGTAATCGCACGATATGAATCAATATGCCATTTATTTTTTACCTCAGGCCAATGTTCATTGATATCTTCTATCAAGTCACTCACTTGATAGGCTGCGCCAAAGAAAATATCGTGTTGCTCAATCAGACGGCCTTTAGGACGGCCGCCCAGTTGAACCATATATAGTGTTAGCATTTTACGTAATCTCTATTAAATCAAAATCCATAGTTAATCTAAAGGTAATGCTATCATTGCTAGAATAGAATGTTTTTAAGTACTGTCATACTGGAACTACTCTACCCGTCTTCAATGCGAATGCCCAATCTTCACGTCCGTTTCTTAGGGCCGTATTTGCTGCTGCTTCATGGTTATAAGCCACTTTGACATGCTCAGTTTGCCAATGTTTACCTTGTTGAGTCTCAATACACTTGATAAGAGCATAATTAGCATGAGGCGAATAAGTTTGCATCTTATAAATAATAGGCAAATCATCTTCGTAAGCTGGATAGCCAACGCTACCACTATTCACAATAGTTTGTCCTGACGACAGTACTACTGTTCGCGGGATGTGTGTATGACCACATAAGATAACATCATTATCAATACCATCAAGTAACGCCAATATAGTCGCATCATTACGCACTATTGGTTGACCCGTTTCGATATCCTCTAGTAAATATATCATGTCATCGGTCGGCGAACCGTGGCAGAGGTATACATCCTCACTTACATGAAAATCAAATGGCAAAGATCGCATCCATTCAATTGCTTTTTTAGAGAGATCTTTGATAATAAAACCCATGGTTGGATTATTAGCAATTTCTGCCGTAGTGGCTTCATAAATCTGCCTATCCTGATTGCCTCTAATAGTAATAATATCATCTCGATTTGCCATTAATAGCTCATAGGTAGCATGAGGCGCTATTGGTCCGTATAAAATATCACCAAGATTGACAATCTGATCAACATCTCGATATCTTATATCGGCAAGCACGGCTTCAAGAGCGTAGACATTACTATGAATATCTGAAATTGCAGCGATGGTTGTTATCTGTTTCTTTCCTAAGTTATCCATTTCCTGACTCACTAATCAAAAACTGCTTTACAACGTCAACGGTTGCTAACGGATCTTCTTCGTGCGGTACATGACCTAAGTTATCAAATATCTTAAGCTGACTATTACGTATATCTCTATGAAATAACGCGGCGTTTTCTACAGGAATAAGATCATCTTTTGCACCCCATAAGATCAAAGTCGGTATGTCTAGCTGCTTTATCTGCGCTTGATCACTGTCATCATCGCTCTCATTTAGGCGACGACTTAATGCTTGCCGATTACCTTGGCGCAAGGTTAATTCATAATATCTATCAACCAAGGCATCGTTTACTTTGCTATTGTCTGCATACACACTTAAAACGCTTTTTTCGACGACACTTCTGGGTAGGATACGATTTAAAATTGGTGACATCATTGGATATTTAGCAAGTTTAAAACCAATAGGGACATGTTTGGGCGTTGCTGGATAACCAACTGAGTCTACCAATATCAATCGACTGACACGCTCAGGATACAAAGCAGCGGTACGCCATGCTACCTTGCCTCCTAATGAATTACCGGCTAGTGTGACGCGGTCCAGCTTCAAATGATTGAGTACTTCAATGACAAATGCTGCGTAGTTTTCGCTGCTGTATCGAGTGCTCTCATCCACGTAAGGACCAGTCAAACCGAACCCTGGCAAATCCATGCTCACGACACAGTATTGATCAGACAGCGCCTTGGTCCAGCCCTCCCATGTATGTAAGCTTGCTGATGTTCCATGCAATAAAACGATTGTTTCAGGTTGATTTTTTTCGGTTGCATTAGAGCGATGTTTATGACAACTAGCTGACTGCACTACATGCGCCTGCATACCTTGTATCTCTATAAATTCGCTGTTGGGTAGTTGCCATTGTTTTAACTCAGCGATGGTACGATCAGGTGCCCAATATTTTGCTATAAATACCATTAACACGGCAATTGCGCCTAGTAATATCAGAACAGTTGCTTTCAATAAATACTGTGTCATGTGATCAAATCCGTTTAATAAAATGACGTTAATAATAAACATTCTATACCGTTATCTCATACGATAAGCCATAAAAAACCCCAACGTTCAATTTATCTTGAACATTGGGGTTCCATTTATACTAAGCAAATATGACTACGATTATGGTGACTACCTGATTATATCAAGAAAAAGTACGCCCATAGCCCGATAACGATAGTAGCAATAATATTTAAGATGATACCTGTACGAATCATTTCTGTCTGTTTGATCAAACCTGTACCGAACACAATAGCATTTGGCGGTGTGGCAACTGGCAACATAAACGCACACGATGCACCAATACCGATGACCAATACGAGCACTTCATGTGGCAAACCCATCTGCTCTGCAATAGCGGCAAATACAGGTACTAGCAATGCTGCCGAGGCAGTATTGGAAGCAAATTCTGTCAAGAAAATAATAAATGCTGAGACTGCCATCATTACAATGATAAGTGGTGCAGAAGACAACGCAGTTGCTACAGTTTCCCCTAGGACCAAAGACGCCCCAGATACTTTCAGAATTGTCGATAGCGCAATACCGCCACCAAACAACATGAGCACACCCCAATCCGTATTATCTGATACTTGCTTCCAAGATACTAACCCTAAGCTCACTACTGCTGCCGCTGCTGATAGTGCAACGATGGCATCAGTATCCGTGATATCTAAAGCTGCTCCGATCTTTTTGGAGAATATCCAGCTCAATGCCGTAACGATAAAGACGATGATAGTGACGATACGTGGCTTGTTCCAAGCAATTGGCGCATCATCAACGAGGACAATAGTACGATTTAGGTTCGGCTTTAGGAACACATACATCGCACCCAACAATAATGGTAACAGTACCAACATCATCGGAATACCAAACTTCATCCAGTCTACAAAGGCAATATCGAGTGCCTTTGCTGCAATAGCATTGGGCGGCGAACCAACAATCGTACCTAGACCACCAAGGCTGGCTGAATAAGCAATACCTAATAGTACAAAGACAAACGTACCGCGGTCTTTTTCACGATCAACTTGCGTCAAGATACCGAGTGCCAATGGGAGCATCATCGCAGCCGTAGCGGTATTCGATATCCACATCGATAAAAATGCCGTCACACCAAATATCAAAAATACAGCTGTACTCAGTTTGCCACCAGACATCGATAGAATCTTTAGTGCGATTTTTTTATCTAGCTGCTGCACATGCAATGCTGCTGCCAAGGCAAAACCACCAAAGAACAGATAAATAGTAGGATTGGCAAAGCTTTGCAGACCAATTTCAGCATCGAAGTCTGGTATGCCAACCAAAGCACCGATTACTACGACAAGTAGCGCTGTTATGGTGACGTGCACAGCTTCTGTAAGCCAAAGTACCCCTATAAAAAACAGGACTGCGAGACCTTTATTAGCATTGATATCGAACGGCAACACATTATAAATAATCAACGCAATAATCGCGGCAATCGCGACAACGATCAGCCCTTTGCCTGTACCTTTTGGGAAAGTATCAGTAAATAAATATTCATTGCCATCATTAGGAAGATGACTATCTAGCTTTTGCTCTGACATAGAATGTCCTTATTGAATCAAAGACGGTGTAAGAAACCTAAAAATAAAACATAAATTGTTGGTTAATGTATTTTGATAATACACATGACCACTGAGGTAAATCTAATTATCTGCAGACATCACTTGAGATATATACGTCGAAACTCGCTTTTCTACAACTTATGCTAGAAATCCGCAAATTTAGTCGTTAACCACGTGATCAGCTTTATTATTAGTTGCATTATTAAGTGCATTATCAGTTACACATAGTCACTAAACAAGTGTACTCTATATATGTACAAGACTACGACCACATTGCATACTAGGTAAGTTAAATAAAAGCCAAGCGCTACTAAATACGAGCGTCAACAAATAAAGATTTAATTAAAACATCTCTATTAAGAAGTAAATAAAAATACTGGAGTACTTTATGACAGACTCAAATAAAACGGACTCAACGACCAAAATGGCACCAAAAGACATCAATCAAGATGGCCTAGCCAAAGAAGATCAGCAACGTACTGATGACTCTATGCTCGATATGATGCAAGGGATGCATGAGCACGAAGATCATAAAGAATAAGCCCAAAACATGTTTTAACAGCTCGCTATTCTACACCTAAATAAACATGCAAAAACCAATACGGCTAATAATAGGCACGATAAGCGTTTATCATTATGATAAGCGCCTATCTTTTTTTGGTTCTCTAACCTCTGGCAAATGATCTGAGACATAGTTGTATACAAATGCTGCTGTCGACACAATGGCGATGGGAACGAACAAAGCATCATAGCTGACTTTTGCAAACAAGAAAGCGCCTACTGCGCTACCGCCGCAAAAGCAATACCAAATAATGGCTTGGAACCCCAAGGTTGGCTTACTAATAGAACGACCAGCAAGCCAGTTACCAATTGCCGCCCCCATGTCTGAGGTCAGCCCTGTTAAGTGAGTGGTACGAATGACCGCCCCACTATAAGTTGCCACCATCGCGTTCTGCAATCCGCAGGCCATTGCTGCTGCTAGTTGCCCTAAGTAATCATGCTGCTGATATAACCAATAGCTCACCAACAGTAGTGCTGCTTCTAGATATAGCGCTCGTCCATAACGACGACCGAGTTTCAATGATGTCTGTCCAATGATAAAGCCGCTTAGTATAGCCCCTGCCAAAAAGGACAGCAACAAGGTACCAATATATAAAATACTACGCGCGTCTGAATGAGCGATTGCTGCTGCAAACAAGCTTACATTGCCCGTGACATGCGACACTGATAAATTGGCAAACCCCATTAACGCCGTAGTATTCACGCAACCAGCACTAAATGCCAATACCGCCCCGCCCCATAGTATCCACTTTGGTAACTTGGTTATCATATCCCTCGTCCAAAGGCACGTAGCTAAAAGTGCACACTGCTAAAAAAGCACGTAGCCAAAAAGACTCATAGTATAACTAGAAAAGACAGCCAATTGGCTGTCTTTTCTATTATCAAACGAATCATCTATAACAATTACTGTGCTGGTTCATCAAGCATCATCAACTGCTCACTGATAGCAACTGTATTAAAACCTGCATCAACGAACATAATCTCACCTGTGATACCAGATGCCCACGGAGACAATAAGAATAATGCGGCGTTACCGACTTCTGTCTGTGTGATGTTGCGTTGTAGTGGCGCAATCTTTTCGCTGATATCGAGCATTTTACGGAAAGACTTAATGCCACTAGCCGCTAGCGTGCGGATAGGACCTGCCGATATCGCATTAACACGGATACCTTCACCGCCCATAGACGTTGCTAAATAACGAACGCTGGCTTCTAAACTGGCTTTTGCCATACCCATGACATTATAGTTTGGCAATACGGAAATGCTGCCTTCGTAGGTCAATGTCAACATAGAACCATGACGCATCGCTAGTAACTCACGAGCCGCTTTAGCCAATGCAACGAAGCTATAGCTAGAGATATCATGCGCGATATGACTGCCTTCACGAGTCGTGGCATTGACAAAATCGCCATCCAACTGATCCATCGGTGCAAATCCAATGGCATGTACCACACCATCAATACCGTCGCCCCAGTGAGCAGTCACTTGCTCAAAGCATGCAGCAATTGACTCATCAGAAGCTACGTCACATTCTAGAACCAAATCGGCTTCAAATTTTTCAGCGGCCATATCGACGCGTTTTTTGATTTTGTCATTAGGGTAAGTCAGAATTAATGAAGCACCTTCGCGGTGTAATGCCTCAGCGATAGCCCAAGCAATAGAGAGTTTGCTGGCAATACCAGTAACGACAAAACGTTGGCCTTGAAGTAACATAATAGGTCCTTATAAAGCAGTTATAATTA
>CAJXUF010000044.1 GCA_913061175.1 uncultured Psychrobacter sp. | reverse complement strand
GAGATAGGAGTCCGTCTCGTGGGCTCGGAGATGTGTATAAGAGACAGCCTGTAAATAGGTGAGGTATTCAAGGTTGGTCACTTGCTGAGCAAAGCGTTTGGCCTCTTGCTTTTTGACCGCAATCAATAGCTCAATCATCTCGCTTGGAAATAGTGAGTCAACCACATCGCTGCTCTCAAATTGACGAATGGCTGAGAGCCAGTCCAACGGTAAGGTTTTCAATTCTGCTGCATCATAAGTAATGCTGTTAATCGGCTCAGGTGCTTCAAGCTTGTTTTCGATACCATACAGCATACCCGCCAGTACTGCGCTACAAACTAGATAAGGATTGGCATCTGCGCCAGACACCCGATGTTCGATACGGCGTGCTCTGGTGTCACCACCGGGGATACGTACAGCTGCGGTGCGGTTTTCATAACCCCATGACACGTTGTTTGGGGCCAATGTACCAGGGGTAAAGCGGCGGTAAGAGTTGACATGCGGTGCAAACAATAAGGTGCAATCTGACATGGTCTTAAGCAGGCCAGCAACGGCATGACGCAACATATCTGAGCCTTCATCTGATCCATCATCGAATACGTTGTTGCCATCTTTATCTAATAAACTGCAATGTACATGAAAGCCATTACCAGATTGTAAGCCAAAAGGTTTTGCCATAAAGGTGGCGGTAAGCTTACGACGAGCTGCCACGGCTTTGACCACTTGTTTAAACAAAATCGCGTCGTCAGCGGCTTTTAATGGGTCATCTACGTGTAATAAGTTGATTTCAAACTGACCACAACCATTTTCCGCTAGTGCCGCATCCACAGGGATATCGAGCTTTTCACACTGCTCGTAGACTTCGTCTAAAAATTCATCGAATTGTAATAGGTCATTGATACTTAAGATGGATGTCTTGTTTAATCTTAGGCCGCTCTTAGGGCGGATAGGTGGCTTGGGTGTCTCTCCCTCGGTATAGTCAACCAAATAAAACTCTAGCTCGGTTGCCATCACTGGCGTCAGCCCCAGTGATTTGAACTTTTTACTGATGTAGTCCAAAACGTGGCGGGCATCACCGTAGTAAGGCTCATTGTCTTCGGTATATAGCCAAATCGGTAGTAGCGATGAAGGGGCACTGGTATTGAGAAGCGGATAAGCAGCACGACCAGTTGGACGGGCAATGGCATCGATATCACCATTGCACTGCGAAGACTCGATGACATCAGCGCCCCATATATCGACACCTAAGATTGACAGAGGTAATCGGATTGCACCGTTTTCTGCTTTTTCCATTTGATCAAAAGGGATGCGCTTACCACGAAGTAAGCCATTGATATCTCCTGCGGCAACATAGACGTACTCTGTGCTGTTTGCAGATTTGACTATTCCATTGGTTGTCATCATGTCTGTTCTTCCTATGAATTTGTAGAATTACTGGGTTTGTTACTGCTACTACGTTTTGGCTGTGGTGTCTAAATTCTCTGCTAGTGGCATTTATAAAGAACACTTAATAAATAAATATTTGATAAATGACGGGTTGAATAAGGAGTGTTTTTATTACGGCTAAATTTTTTATCAATGATATTAATGACTTATAGATTGTGCTCTTAAGCGTTTTTATTCAGGCTAAAAGTTAAATTATGTTGGTTATCATTGCTGCTGACTTTTAATATATGGATGAAAACTATAATTGTCAATTTTTATTTAAAATTATCTTAAAATAACTCAAATGCGGGTTTTTAATACAAATACCGATATTAATGAAGTTTATAGTTTACATTTTACGAGGCGTTGTGTTAAATTTTAGCTAAATAAGGAATTAGACAACATAGACAGCCTAGGTCTAGTTGTTATAACGAGGGAAAATGATATGAAAAATTCCAGACCTATTATTGCTATTGTGTCTTGTCATAAGATGGTTGACGGACAGTCAGCACAGGCGGTATATCAAAAATACATCGATGCAGTAAACTTTTATGGTGGCAATCCTATACTGCTGCCAAACACAGCTGCTGACAGCGAAAACTTCGATGCGCTGCTCGAAATAGCAGATGGCATTTTATTGACTGGTAGTTATAGCAATGTAGCCCCAACTCGTTATGGCGCGACACATACTGAAGCCAAACAAGACCTAGGCCGTGATGAGCTGAGCTTCAAGTTATTGGCTTATGCAGACGAAAAAAACATTCCGCTATTTGCAGTTTGCCGAGGCTTGCAAGAGATGAATGTTCATTTTGGTGGCACGCTATATCCTGACTGGCGTGATATCGATGGGTTTTATGAGCAGCATTTAGAAGACAATACCCAGCCGCTTGAGGTGCAGTATCAGCCCATACATGATGTCATCATTCAACCTCAAGGAAGGCTAGCAGCATTTGGTGAAAAGTGGCACGTCAACTCATTGCACAAACAAGCCATCAATAAAGTAGGCGAGCGTTTATTTGTAGAAGCGTTAGCGCCTGATGGTCTGGTAGAGGCTATCAGCTTGTTACAACATCCATTTATGATTGGTGTACAATGGCATCCTGAGTTAAATTATGCGCAAGATAGCTTGTCCAAATTTCTATTCACGGAATTTATTCACCATGCCAGAGAACCACAAACCGAGTAGCACAACTAAAAGTAAGGCAGAAACTGCTGTCACTGATAGTGATAACATTGAGAACGATGTTGATAGTGTCGATGACAAAGATGTAGCTGATGTTGATATTGAAATAGATGATATCGATGATGATGAACTGAATGATTCTGAAGCAGATGAATCGTTGAAGGAAGATATTGGCAAAAAGATTAACCAGCTGCGTCTAGCAAAAGGTTACTCGCAACGTAAATTGGCAAAACTGTCAGGGTTGACGAACACGTCTATCAGCTCAATTGAGCGCAATAAGGTCAGTCCAGCGGTCAATACGTTAAAGGCAATTTTGACAGTATTGGGTTCTGATCTGACCACGTTTTTTAGTGACGAGTGGAAAGAGCCAAAGGCTAGAGTAATCGTAACGCCAAAAGATCTATTAGAGCTCAATGAACCTAATAGCAAAGTGTCACTAAAGCAGGTCTATAACTGTAGTAGGACAAGGAACTTAGGGTTCTTGATCGAGACCTATCAGCCAAATAGCTCAACAGAAGAAAAAATCGCTCACGAAGGTGAGGAGATTGGTACGGTCATCGAGGGTAAGATTATTATCCGTATCGAAGACAGTACTTACTTGTTAAATCAAGGTGATAGCTATGTGATTGATACCATTCAACCGCATACTTTTATTAATCCTACCGATAGTGTTACCCGTATCGTAAGTGCCCATACACCGACGACTTACTAAACCTAAGCTAAATTTCGTTAGGCTTAATATTGCCTAGTGATGATTGAACAAAAAAGGCTACTTCCATTTTAGAAGTAGCCTTTTTTTGATTATAAAATTACGTAACGAATGAAACGCTTAGCTTACGGCTGTTGATTGTCTTCTGCTGTTTCTGTCGTATCTACCGTATCTACATTATCTGCTGTCTTAGATTTTTCTTTAGTCAGCTTTATTTTTGGATTTTTAGCAACAGGTTCGATATTTTTTACAGCGACATTTAGGGCAGGTTTAGATGCTTTTTTTAGACTGCGTTTGATGCGTCGAACTGCGATAGCATCTGCTTCGGCTTGTTCTTCGGCAAGCGCTGCATCATGTAAGCTTTGATAGACTTCAAGCGTCTTTTCAATCATCTCACGCATGGTGAATTTGTTGGTCATTTCAGGACGCGTCACACTTTCTAGCTGGTTTCTAACGGCTTTACAAAGCGCATTGGCATTGTATTTTTTAACCAATCCTTGCGGGTAGAGCGGTTGTAAAATCTCGCTAAAGGCGGCTTGATCCCAGCCAATGACTGGCGTACCTAGGTGTATGGCTTGTAGGGCATTGATACCGATTGACTCGGGCTCATTAGCAAGTGCCATGACAATATTGGCCGCCGATAGCCATTCCCGCATATCATTACGCTTGCTACCCACATAGGTAATGCGCTCAGCTAAGCCTAAGCTATTAGTACGTTGGCGAAAATCTTCATGAGCAACATCGCCGTCTTTATAGTCTTCATCCATAATAATGACGTGAATATTTGGGAATTGCTCTTGCAGGTTACCCAAGATATCTATCAGCCACTCTTGCCCGTACTCATTACCGATGACGGTTGGGAATACGAGCCATTTTTTGTGCTCAAGCTCAGGGTATTCAGCAAAGGTATGACGTAACCAATAAACCGAAGGATTATGACGATAGGGGTAGCGGCGAGTGTCGATACCACGATAGATACGCGTGATGACTTTAGGATCTACGTCTTCGATGCGCAGTCCTTTTTTTAAGTATTGAGTGACACTATCAGATACGGTGATTATCGTATCAACGTTGAGTAGGGCTTGAGAGTACTTATTAATAGGATAAAACCCATACATGGTCGAGACCAGTTTGGGAAAACGTCTGACACGTGCGCGGCGCAGTGCCAAATGCAATATCCATGCAGGGGTACGCGAATGTACATGAATGACATCAGGCTCGTACTTTTCTATCAAATGCCGTAGGGCAGAGACTTGCAATAGCGATAGCCAAGACTTTTTATTCACGTGTAGCTGATGGTAGATATTGCCATCGCGCTTGAGACGTCTAACCAAGTCATTGTCTTCATCGGCACTCGAGACAATGATAGAGGTATGCTCATTTTTGACCAATGCTCGCCCAAGATGAAAAATGCCGCGCTCGGATTCATCATGCTTTAGAGACGACAGTAAGCGCATAACTTTCATAATAGCGTTGGTCACCGGTTAGTAATATCAATTTGCTATTGTCAGTTAAAAGCGATTAAAACTCAACCATCAAGATAAAAAGATGAGGTTAGATAGGTAGTTTTTAGACTATATAAGCGTAAGACGGGGATTAATAAACACCAAAAGCCGTTAGCGTCGTTTCTGTAAATGCTCAGCATTGGGCAGTACTTGTTTTTCACTCAAGTATTTCCAGTAGCGCTGCGGGAGATATTGTTTATGCAGCTTAGGGTTTTTGCGCTCTTTGATATTGACGTTGGTAAAGTAACCTTGCCAGAACTTTTGATAGCGCTGCTCATCAGGACTATGGATGCTAGCAGGATTGCGTAGTACCGCATCATCAAGGTCGGTGATGGTTTGCAGCTTTGCTGGACGTGATGGTGTGCTATTACTTTTATCATAATAGATGCCATAGCCTCGCGTTAGGTCATAAATCGCCCAGTGTTGATCTTGGTAGCGCTGCCGAAAGTGCTCTCCGATCAATGGTAAGACATTAAAAACAGGCTCCACACGTGCAAAATAAATATCATCAGTCGTATGCTCAAAACGTACAAACGCCTCCATACGGTGCTTCTCACGCCCGACAGATTTGACCGTCTGCACTAGTTCGAGAACATCTAAATTACCAAGGTCTTGCATAATCTGACGACTAGGGTAGTCGATGGCGTATTTGACCACGCGAAACAGTGTCGTACCGATATCGTCTTTCTCTGATAAAAAACCCCACAAGATATTTCGCATTCCTGAGCGACCTAATAAGGTATTTAATTTGACCAACACACGCTCGGCTTTATCCTCATCAGTTGCCACGCTAGTCGCCTGAGCGATGAGTGATGGTATATAGCAATCTTGCGCCGTTAGCTTTAGCGCTACATCGTTTTGTAGACGATTGGCATAGACATAAAACACAGCACTCAGCCACCCTTCAAAGCTAGGCTCATACAGTACAATGCTAGGCGTCAATTGACCGATAGCGTGAGAGTCATTTCGCATAAATGCAGACATGTTTTATCCTAAATTTCTATCATAAATACAGTAGCGAGATGGAAGATTTTCTTTAACGTATATTATTTATGACAGTTTTAAAATAAAGCCAACTGCCCAGTACGTTGATCGTTAAACTTGGTCTGCGTTTGAGCCAATACATACTGACGGAAATTATCGCGCGTTAAATGTGCAAGGTGTTCGTTTTTGCCAGTGGTCGCGATGAAGTATTTAGCACGGTTGACCGCAGCGCCCATTTTTTTTAGATGGTATAGCGTCAATTGATTGAACTTACGTGCTTTGACGATTTTTTTAGCAGTTTTTGTACCGATACCTGGGATACGCACAATCATCTCATAAGTCGCTGTCTGGATATTGACTGGGAAATGCTCGCGATGGCGTATTGCCCAAGCCAGTTTTGGATCGCAGTCCAAATCTAAAAATGGCGACTCCGGCTCCACAATCTCATGCGCGCCAAAACCATAAAAACGCATTAACCAATCTGCCTGATACAGACGATTCTCTCGTACCATCGGTACAGGCGTTCCAATCGCAGGCAAACGATTGTCAGAGAGCATAGGTACATAACCTGAGTAATAGACCCGCTTGAGATCATACGTTTTGTAAAAATGACTCGATAGTTGAATCACCTGCAAGTCAGTCTCGTTACTCGCACCAACGATCATTTGGCTGGTCTGACCTGCTGGCGTGAACTTAGGCGCTTTTTTATGAGTTTTACGGCTCTCACGAATGGTGATGATTTCTTCTTTTACCGTTTCCATCGGTGCTTTTAATTGGTCATGTGATTTCTCTGGCGCAAGCAACGCCAACCCTGATTTGGTTGGAATCTCGATATTGACGCTCAAACGATCCGCATATAATCCTGCTTCTAGCAGCAGTTCTTTTGACGCACCTGGAATGGTTTTTAGATGAATATATCCGTTGAAACGCTCACGCGTACGCAGTAGTTTAGCGACTTCGACCAGTCGCTCCATTGTATAGTCGCCACTTTTAAAGATACCAGAGCTGAGAAATAGCCCTTCGATATAGTTACGGCGATAAAACTGCATGGTTAAGTCGACGACTTCTTCGACACTGAACGCAGCACGCGGCGTGTCATTACTTTTACGTGAGGTGCAATAAGCACAGTCGTAAATGCAGTGATTGGTCAAAAGAATCTTTAATAGGCTGACGCAGCGACCATCTTCGGTATAGCTGTGACAGATACCCGTTGCTGAGGCATCGCCTAGTCCGCCGCCTTGGTTTTTGCGAGTACCAGCGGAAGATGAGCAAGAGACATCATACTTGGCAGCATCGGCCAAGATATTGAGTTTGCCCTGTAATCTTTCATAATTGATGTTTGCCATAAGTCGCGTTTTACCAATTAATTGATGAAAGACTATTTTACCAAAATTATCGCTAAGTCATTGTATTTATAGGTGAAGTTAGAATGATATGCGACAACGGTTGTCGTCACAAAAATATGAATTTTTGGCTATGATTTGAATTTATATAAAGATTTTTTCAGCTAATAATCCAATGACCAATCCGCCAATAATACCTGCAATACCGAGTAGTAGGAGAGGAATGGCTAATATCGTGAATACCTGTGCTTGGCTTTTTTGAATCTCAATAGAGTAGTGGCTTAAATCAATATTGGCCAACGGTATGGCGCTTCCTATCATTGCTTGAAATCTTGAGGTACTTGAACCTGGTACTAGCTTTAATTCGTAATGACCCGCTTCCGCCTTAAAAGTAAAAAGCTCCATTCTTCCAGTATTGAGACTATTTGAGCGCGGAGAGAGTATCGAGCGATTAAGCTTAATTTCTTTGTTAGTAGCGGTATTGAGAATGTGTGGTTTAAAATAGGTCAGCGGCGTTTTTTCGAAAAGAGGGCCTTTGTGCCAGATTGCATAAACGCCTGGTTTTGAGACAGTGAAACTACCTGCATTATCGTTATATGGTAGCGTCAATAATATGACGCCATTAAATGCACTCCTAAAAAACTTTATCGCTTTAAAGACAATAAATATGCCGATAAGAATAAGGATGAATAGAAGTATTCTAATGGACAGGATGCTCATTATTCATCTTCCTTAGTGATATAGACATACATAATAAAGTGGTATAGCCGATACAACTATAAGGCTCGTTTTTCGGATTAACAAACGTTTATTTATATCATAATAAGTTGGCTATTTTCCAAAAAAAAGGTCTTGCTGACTAGATAGCTAGTTCACAAGACCTTTTTTTGGAGAATAGCTGTCAAATAATAATGCGCGACAGTTTAATGTTTATTGAACCTTGGCACGTATGACCACGGTTTTGGCTGCATTAGCATCAAAGTTCACCAAGTTCCATTTCAGACCAGAGTAGTTTTCTTGGACAACCACCGTATTGCCAACTTGCTGAATGGTTTGATAGCTGTCTCCGCCAGTAGTGGCAAGCGTCGGCAGAGGACTATTCAACGAGACTAACTGGACGCCGCTTGGTAGTGAGATCATGGCGTTGATGTCATTGACCGGCTGTGCTGTGGTGTTGGTATACGTGGTGTGATACTCGATCACATCGCCAGGGGCAATATGGTTGGCAGGAACGGAAACTTCACGTCCATCAGCATTTTTTAGAATTTTCATGACTTTGGTGTTGGCATTGACCACGCCAGGCGTACTAAAGGTAGGAGTCAGTTGCAACGTATCCAAAGTTGTCGTCGTGGTCGTTATTTGCTTGGTCACTGGCTGCTGCATAATCACTGGTGGGGTGACGTTGGTTGCGACAGGAAGTACTTGCGTCACGCTGCTGGCAGGCGTGGTAATCACATCTACTTTAGTGACTTTATTGGTAATAGAGTTAGTCACTGGTACGCTAGTAACGGTCGTCGTACCTTGGACAACAGGAGACTGACGCACGACATAGCGTGGCACAGTGGTCACCTGAGTTACTGCGTACGGCATGCCGTCTTGCATGGTGATACCGTTTGGCGTTGCCGTAATGGTAGCAGTTTTGCCATCAGAGTATTGTTCGACCACCGTGGTGCTACCGCTCGCAGAGGAGCTAATAGCAATCTCAGGAGCAGCATTGGCCGATGATGCGGCCAATACGATACTTGCTAGCAATGCAGACATAGCTGCATTTTTTGCCATAGTCGTTTCAGCAGTTGTTGCTTGAAAACCATCGTTCGTAATCATAAAAGACTCCTCAAAAATAATAGTAAGTAATACAACAATAGATAATGCCTAGATAAACAAAACCCCCGCTAAATGACACCAAAAAATATGCCAAATAACGAGGGTAGTAGTGCTGATATTAGCCTATGTATGCGATCAGACCATCATTATTTTTAGTAAGAGCGCAGCAGTGCTAACTTGTATAAAAGCTATTCAATCTTAAATATTTCTTATTGAATAGACTTAGTACCAAAGCTGTTGTGTACTCAAACTCAAATAATTATGCGCCAAAACAAATCATGGATAAAAGCAGCATTGTGTAACCGAAATGGTATAAATGCTATTTATGTGTAGTACGGCTTTCATCTATGGAATTGCATAACTAAGTCGCTAGTCACAATCATTGTCATAAAAACTATTATCTAAAAGTCATTTTTCAAACTGTCTACAATCGAGAGTATCAAAGCTCTAGATTAGAACGCAGTGTAGCTATTAGTCGTAGATAACTTTCATGACTTCATATTCAACCACGCCCTTTGGCGTTTCGATGCGCACTTCGTCGCCTTCGAACTTACCAATCAAACCACGAGCGATTGGTGAGTTAACTGAGATTTTACCAGCTTTAAAATCAGCTTCATCATCGCCAACGATTTTGTACTGTTTCTCTTCTTCGGTGTCCATGTTTTCGATCACGACGCTGACACCAAACACGATACGGCCTTCTTTTGGCAGTGTCGAAGGATCGATGACTTGAGCGCCACCAAGTTTGGCCTCGATGTCACGAATACGTGCTTCACAAAAACCTTGTTGCTCACGGGCAGCATGGTATTCAGCATTTTCTTTCAAATCGCCGTGTTCGCGTGCTTCAGCAATCGATGCTGTGATGCGTGGACGGTCGACACTTTTTAGCTGTTTTAATTCGGCTTCTAGAGCCGCGTGTCCTTGCGGAGTCATTGGGTAACGTTGCATGTTTTTTCCTTAAACCAACAACACTGACACCACCTCATAATGAGATGGTGTCAGTGTTGTTGCAATGGATATAAAATATAAAAGAGTGATAATTAAGACGATGTAATGAATAAGTTGGCCATCATTTATGAGTGTATTTCACCTCAATTCAAGCATAGGCGCACTTAAGCTTACGTAATAAAAAGCATAGTCGCAATTTAGCCACTATGCTTTTTAGGTCTATCACGGTAAAGGTATCGTTCCTCAAGCATGGTTGGCTATATTTAAAGCAAACAACAGTACTTGAGTGAGCTTTTAGGCAAGCCTAACGGTTATGCTTAATCTACTGAAATTATTCAGCCACGTCAATAGACTTTGCTTGCTCATGCAAATCTTGTAACTTATAGACATCAAACGGTAAGTCAATCGCGTAAGATTTGCAAACGGCATCAGCGGCACCTAACGTGGTGACGTAGAATACTTTGCCTTGTAGTGCACTACGGCGAATAGAGAACGAATCCTCTTGAGCTTGCTTACCTTCAGTGGTATTGATGATAAGGTCGATTTTGCCGTTTTTCAAGGCATCAACGATATGCGGGCGACCTTCAGTGACCTTGTTGATTTGTTGACTTTCGATACCAGCGTCGCTCAGTACTTTTTGCGTGCCAGTGGTCGAGACAATCTTAAAGCCAAAGTCTGCAAGCTGACGAGCAATCGGAGCGATTTGGGCTTTGTCACTGTCACGAACTGAGATAAAGACCGTTTTTGTTTCGCCTTCAGTCGGCAGGCCTGGCAGACGCTCGTTACTACCGATAATGGCTTTGTAAAATGCTTCGCCAAAGGTTTTGCCCACGCCCATAACTTCGCCCGTTGATTTCATCTCAGGGCTCAAGATTGGGTCAACACCTGGGAACTTAGCGAATGGGAATACCGCTTCTTTGACCGCATAGAATGCTGGGACAATCTCAGTGGTAAAGCCTTGGTCTTTAAGCGAAGTACCAGCCATACAGCGAGCAGCAACCTGTGCTAACGAAGTACCGATACACTTAGAGACGAACGGTACTGTACGTGCAGCACGTGGGTTCACTTCTAGGATATATACGGTTTCGCCTTTTACTGCGAACTGTACGTTCATTAGACCGATAACGCCTAGCTCTTTTGCCATAGCAACTGTCTGCGCGCGCATCACATCACATAGCTCTTTAGATAGTGAGTATGGTGGTAGTGAGCATGCTGAGTCACCTGAGTGAACGCCAGCCTGTTCGATATGTTGCATGATACCGCCGATGACGACATCAGTACCATCACATACACAGTCTACGTCGACTTCGATAGCATCATCTAAGAAGCGATCTAGTAGGACAGGCGCTTCGTTCGATGCTTGTACCGCAGTACGTAGGTAATGTCTTAGCTCGTCTTCGTTGTAGACGATTTCCATCGCGCGACCACCCAGTACATAAGATGGACGTACAACCAATGGATAGCCTACGTCTTTTGCTTTAACCAAGCCATCTTCTAAGCTGGTTGCTAGTGCGTTTGATGGCTGTACTAGGTTTAGCTGCTGAATCATATGCTGGAAGCGTTCACGATCTTCGGCACGGTCGATTGCATCTGGGCTAGTACCGATGATTTTAACGCCTGCTGACTCTAGTGCACGAGCAAGTTTCAATGGCGTTTGACCACCGAACTGGACAATCACGCCATCAGGGTTTTCAATACGAACAATCTCTAGCACGTCTTCTAATGTGATTGGCTCAAAGTATAGACGGTCAGAAGTGTCATAATCGGTTGAAACCGTTTCAGGGTTACAGTTGACCATGATGGTCTCGTAACCATCTTCACGCATGGCAAGCGCTGCATGCACACAGCAGTAATCAAACTCAATACCTTGGCCGATACGGTTAGGACCGCCACCGATAACCATGATTTTCTTTTTGTCTGTTGGGTTGGCTTCACATTCGCTATCGTACGTTGAGTACATGTAAGCCGTGCTAGTAGCGAACTCTGCGGCACAGGTATCGACACGCTTATAAACTGGATAGACGTTTAGATCCCAACGCTTTTTGCGAAGTTGCTTTTGTGAGATTCCAAGCAATTTAGCCAAACGCAAATCTGACAAACCTTTACGTTTAAAGCTACGTAGATTTTTCTCGTTCAATCCGCCAAAACCAAGTGATTTTACGGTGGCTTCTGTTTTAACGATGTCTTCGATCTGTACCAAGAACCATGAGTCAATCTTGGTAAAGTTAAACACTTCATCGACACTCATACCGACGCGGAACGCATCAGCAACGTAGTAGATACGCTCAGGTGTTGGAATGGTTAGGCGGTTGATGATTTCGCTACGCGCTTTTTCGGCGCTTATTTTTGATAAGTCAATTTGCTCATCAAAACCATCCGCACCTGTTTCCATACCGCGCAATGCTTTTTGCATCGACTCTTGGAAATTACGACCGATCGCCATCACTTCACCGACCGATTTCATCTGAGTCGATAGGATGTTGTCTGCTTGCGGGAATTTTTCGAAGTTGAAACGAGGTATCTTAGTCACGACATAATCAAGAGCAGGCTCAAAACTGGCTGGCGTTTTGCCACCAGTGATGTCATTTTGCAATTCGTCTAGCGTATAACCAATCGCCAGTTTTGCTGCGATTTTGGCAATCGGGAAGCCAGTGGCTTTTGAGGCTAGGGCAGACGAGCGAGATACGCGTGGGTTCATCTCGATGACGACCATGCGACCGGTATCAGGGTTGATACCGAACTGTACGTTTGAGCCGCCTGTTTCAACACCGATCTCACGTAGTACTGCTAATGACGCATTACGCATGATTTGGTATTCTTTGTCGGTCAGGGTTTGTGCTGGCGCAACGGTGATTGAATCGCCTGTATGCACGCCCATTGGATCAAAGTTTTCGATGGCACAGATGATGATGCAGTTGTCGTTTTTGTCACGAACCACTTCCATCTCGTATTCTTTCCAACCGATCAATGACTCATCGATAAGCAATTGATGGTTTGGAGACAAGTCAAAACCACGCTCACAGATTTCAATGAACTCATCGCGGTTATAAGCGATACCGCCACCTGAGCCACCCATCGTGAATGATGGACGAATGATACACGGATAGCCCATTTTTTCTTGAGTCGCAAAGGCTTCTTCCATGGTTTCAGCCGTTTCAGCGCGAGGGCACTCAAGGCCGATACGCTTCATGGCTTTATCAAACAAGTTGCGGTCTTCTGCCATCTCGATTGAGTCTTTGGTCGCGCCAATCAATTCACAGTTATACTTGGTCAATACGCCGTGCTTGTCTAGCTCTAGCGCACAGTTTAGAGCCGTCTGTCCGCCCATTGTTGGCAAGATTGCATCTGGACGTTCTTTGGCAATGATTTGCTCAACGGTTTGCCAAGTAATCGGCTCGATATAGGTTGCGTCAGCCATGACAGGGTCAGTCATGATGGTCGCAGGGTTTGAGTTGACCAAGATGACGCGGTAGCCTTCTTCTTTTAGTGCTTTACACGCCTGTGCGCCTGAATAGTCAAACTCACATGCTTGGCCGATGACGATAGGGCCTGCGCCAATGATAAGAATGCTTTTTATGTCGGTACGTTTTGGCATAGTTAGAGCTACCTTCGTTTGGGTGATAATTTGAGTAATCTTTGTTTTTGATAACGCTTATGGCGTTTTATACTTGCAGTGCTTTATTTAGTGCCGCTTGAACCGCTATGGACGATTCAAGCGTTTACTTATTATGTAGTTATAATCAACCGTTTACGCTTGGGCAGTTTTAGACTGTTCCATCATATCCGCAAACTTATCAAATAATGGCGCGCAGTCATGTGGACCAGGGCTGGCTTCTGGGTGACCTTGGAAGCTAAATACAGGCTTATTAGTCAGCTCGATACCTTGGTTAGTACCATCGAATAATGAGCGATGAGTAGATTTAACGTTGTCAGGTAGCGTGTCTTCATCAACCGCAAAGCCATGGTTCTGACTGGTAATCATCACCGTACCGGTCGCTAGATCTTGTACTGGATGGTTGGCACCATGATGGCCTGTTTTCATTTTGATGGTATTTGCACCGCTAGCCAGACCAATCAGCTGATGGCCTAAGCAGATGCCAAACGTTGGCACGTCAGTTTGCTCAATGATGTGACGTACCGCATCGATAGCGTAATCACAAGCTGCAGGATCACCAGGGCCGTTTGATAAGAAGATGCCATCTGGGTTCATTGCTAGCACATCAGCGATAGGGGTCTGTGCTGGTACAACCGTTACGTGACAACCGCGGTCGACGAGCATGCGTAAGATGTTGGTTTTGCTACCGAAGTCATAAGCGACGACGTTGTATTTAGAATCGATGTGAGTGCCGAGTTGCTTAAAGAAGCCGCCAGTACCGCTATCATGACTGCCAGGGATATCACGGTTAAGTAAGGTGTCTGACAAATCCCACGTACCTGCTGTCCATTCGAAATTCTCTTTAGTGCAGCATTCTTTTGCCAAGTCCATGCCCTTTAGACCTGCAAAGCCTTTTGCTAACTCAATCGCTTTTTGCTCATCGTCGCTGCTGATAGTCTCGCCGTTTGAGGCAGTCATGATACAGCCGTTCTGTGCACCTTTATCACGTAATAGACGTGTTAGCTGACGCGTATCAATCTCAGCGATAGCAACTGTCTCATTACGCTGTAAATAGTCGCTAAGTGACTCTGAGTTGCGGAAGTTAGAAGTTGCCATGGTGGCATCACGGATGATAAGACCGTCTGCCCATACTTTGTGGCCATTGCCGGATTCTGTGTCCTCGCTATTGGTGCCTGTATTACCGATATGAGGGTAAGTCAAAGTCACCAGCTGGCGGGCATAACTTGGATCGGTTAGGATTTCTTGATACCCTGTCATGGCTGTGTTAAATACCACTTCACCAATACGATGACCTAGGCTGCCGATACTGACACCGCGAAAGATTGTACCGTCTGCTAGTGCCAAAATTGCTTGTATTTCTGCCGATGAATTCAAGGATTGCCTCCGCTGTTATTGGTGAGTGCCATCGTGTTTTGTTGGTCTAAAATTGCTCCGTATCCTTTTATTTACGGCATTTGACTATTGTCATATAAAAGTAAAAAAAGGGCGATACACAAAAATTTTCCACAAAAAAGCGAGAAGACATTATTGATGAAAACTACAAAACCCACTAGATAGTGAATAGGTAACTTGCATCATGTCCGCTCGCTTAGGCACAGATTTTGCGTATTATATACAAAATAGACGGTTATAGCTAGCCGATTTACTGGATTAATAGTCATTTCATAGCTAATAATGAGGTCTTTATAAATATATCGACTTTATAAAATAGCCTAAGCAGACACTGACTCCTTTCTCTTTTATCAAAATCAATATCTAGCGTGTATTAATAGCGCTGGATTTTCGCAGTTGGCTTTGCCACAATGGACAGCGAAGCCTTAGGCCCAATTTTTATGATCGTTTGTTATAACAATAATGAAGATGACAAGGAGTCGTTATGATTTATCAGTATTTAGACAAAACCCCAGAGTTTGCTGTGCCGTTCAACGGTTGGGTAGCAGATTCAGCGCAAGTGATGGGCGATGTATATTTAGGCCATCAAGCCAATATTTGGTTCGGTGCAGTGATACGCGGTGACAACGATCGTATCCATATCGGTGACTATAGTAATGTCCAAGAAAATAGTGTGATTCACACCGATGCAGGTATTGAGGTGAAAATCGGTAATTACGTGACTATCGGCCATTTGGCTATGCTACATGGCTGTGAAGTCGGTGATAACAGCCTAATAGGTATTGGCGCTGTGGTACTTAACAATGTCAAAATCGGTAAAAACTGTCTGATAGGGGCGAAAGCCTTGATTACTGAAGGTCAGGTTATTCCTGATAACTCGCTAGTGATGGGCGCGCCTGCAAAAGTAGTCAAGACGCTGACCGATGAGCAAGCAGCGATGCTAAAAATGTCAGCGCTACATTATGCTGAGCGTTGCCAGAAATTTAAAACAGGCTTAACAGAAATAGCGATGCCTGATTAAAGGTAAATAAACGAGTTAAGTTTAAATAGATAGACGGTAGGGCGCATACTTATTTCATTGATAGACTGTTCAATTAATACGGTCAGCCTTAGTAGATAACTGTACCCAATTTTATTAAACAATTCATATTTTTTCGCAACCAACGATAAGGTCTCACCATGCAGGCAAATCAAGCACAAACAAAACAAAAACAACTGGCACTATTTGATTTAGATCATACATTACTTGATGTCGATAGCGATTATCTCTGGGGTGAGTATATCGTAAAGCATGACCTTGTCGATGAGGCGCAGTACCGTACTGCCAATCAGAAATTTTATAATGACTATATTGAAGGCACGCTAGACGCGACAGAGTACAATGAATTCGTCGCGCAGTTTTTAAGCAGTCTGCCGCTTGATAGACTGGATGAGCTAAGAGAAGACTATATCAAAAGCGAAATCGAGCCACATATTCGCCCAAAAGCAATGGAAGCATTGTGTCAGCACATTGAGCAAGGGCACGATGTAGTGATTATTTCTGCGACCAATGATTTTGTGGTCTCGGCCATTGCCAAGCGGTTTGGTATTGAAGCAGCCAATGTATTGGCAACGCCATTAGAGATCAAAGATAATCGCTATACAGGTAAGCTAATTGACAGACCAAACTTCCAAGCGGGCAAAATATACCATTTGGATAAATGGCTAAATAAACAGCAAGCCTCTGGCATCACCTTTGAAAAAACGTATGCGTATTCAGATTCCAAAAATGATATTCCGTTACTCGAATGGGCTGATGTGGCCGTTTGCGTATCACCTGATGATGCGTTACATGCGCATGCTTTGGCCCATCGCTGGGCAGTAGAAGATTGGTCAATCTAGATTATTTAAGCTAGTAATAGTAGCAACATTGGCATCAGCGATAATTAGCGAACCATTTAGTATCAATCTCATTTAAAATAGCGCCACATGCGTTATTTATTTTATTAGAAAAACAGGAATATTTATGGAAATCAATCCGTATCAAGAGCAGATTAAAGATTTATCAGAGCGTGGGCAGGACTTGCGGAGGTATCTTTGACTTCGATGGTAAGCAAGAACGCTTAGAAGAAGTCAATTTAGAGTTAGAAAACCCTGAGCTATGGAACGATCCAGAGCGCGCGACCAAAATTAATAAAGAAAAAAGTCACCTTGACGGTGTCATCGATGTGGTGGTTTCTCTTGAAACCACACTAGAGGACGCGTCTGCTATGCTAGAGTTGGCAGTCGAAGCAGAAGATGAGTCCTTGCTAGCTGATGTGCAGAGCGAGCTAGATAGCGCTGAGAAACGTGTTGCTGATTTAGAATTCCGCCGAATGTTTAGCGGTGAGATGGATCCAAATAACTGTTACTTAGATATTCAGTCAGGCAGTGGCGGTACTGAAGCACAAGATTGGGCTGAAATGCTGCTGCGCATGTATACACGCTGGGCAGAAGCTCGTGGCTTCAAAGTAGATGTGATTGAAGTGTCCTCAGGTAGCGTGGCTGGTATCAAGTCGGCAACCATTGAGATCAAAGGCGATTATGCCTTTGGTTGGTTGCGTACCGAAATTGGTGTCCATCGTCTAGTACGTAAATCACCATCTGT
>CAJXUF010000043.1 GCA_913061175.1 uncultured Psychrobacter sp. | reverse complement strand
GATAGGAGTCCGTCTCGTGGGCTCGGAGATGTGTATAAGAGACAGCTTTACGACCCAACACTTTGATTTGTGCCACTGTTAAATTATCAATAATAGTCAAATGTGGAAACAACTCAAAATGCTGAAACACCATGCCGACACGGCTACGTAACTTAGGTAGATTAGTTTTTGGGTCACCGACAGAGATACCATTGACCATAATGTCACCCTTTTGAAAAGGCTCAAGTCCATTCACTGTCTTAATCAAAGTTGATTTACCACTACCCGATGGACCACAAACGACGACGACATCACCTTTATGTACATGCGCGGTGCAGTCAGTCAGTACTTGAAAATCTCCATACCACTTACTGACATTAGATATCTCAATGACCATCTCATCACTAGCATGACCACTATTGGTAACCAGCCCGCCAAAGGCATTTAAGTACGTATCAGCATTGCTCATCACTGGCTCCTAACCACATTATTTTCGATAATCATTATTTAAAAAAGGTAAATCAAATACTCAAGCTCTTAACACTCAAAAGCGCAAGCGATAGCCGTATTAAAATAACTATATTAAAACCGCAAACGCTTCTGTAATTGTTGTACGCCAATAGAAGCACTTAAGCTAATCACAAAATAGACAGCACCAGCACCTAGGATATAAGGCGTGAGTAAGCCCATTAGCTCACCGCGTACATAGGCTGCGCGGAAAAAGTCGGTCAAACCAATGGCAAATACCAGTGTCGTATCTTGGAATAAGATAATACATTGCTGCAAAATCAATGGCAGCATCTTACGAAAGGCTTGTGGCAAGATGACCAGACGCATGGTCTGACCATAAGTCATACCGAGCGCTTTTGCCGCATTGACCTGCCCGCTACCAATCGATTGAATACCAGCACGCACCACTTCTGAGAAGTAAGCGGCCTCAAACATCATAAATGCGACCACACAGGAGGCAAACGCAGCATCGAGTTGCAGGTACTTACCCGCTACCCAAAGATAAATCATCGGTACGGCAAAATAGAACCATAGTAGTACCAATAACAGCGGCACGGAGCGAAAGTAATTAACGTATAGTTTGGCTGGAATTTCAAGCGCTTTGATACCTGACAAGCGCATCAATGCCAATACAGTTCCTAAGCTGATACCGCCCAAAATAGCCAAAAACAGCACTTTTAAGGTGGTAAGCATGCCACCCATCAAACCAGGATAGGCTGTTGCCAATTCGGTCATATTCATTTCTGACCTCCCGCAATAAGCCCAGGCACACGCAATTTACGTTCAATCAATCCCATAATAGCGATTAAGGATAAGTTGAAAACCAAGTAAATAATCGTCGCATAAGTATATATCTCGATACTATTTTGAGTATATTCGCTGATGGTTTTGGTTTGGCTAATCAGCTCCATTACCCCCACAAGCGAGGCCACAGAAGCGTTTTTAAAGCAGTTCGTTAGCTCAGAGCTGAGCGGTGGCAATATAATACGAAATGCCTGCGGTAGCAGTACTTCTTTATAGACTTGTGGAATGCTAAACCCTAATGCGTAGGCCGCGTTAATCTGTCCATCTGGTAATGACTCAATACCCGTTCGTACCTGTTCCACGATACGAGCAGCAGTAAATAAGCCCAAACCGATACTGGCTGATAACATGGCTGAGGTATTTGGAGACAAGTCCTTATACCACCATTCTTGTATCGTCGGCGTGAGCCAGCCAGGGGCGATATAAAACCAAAAGAACAGTTGAACAAGCAGTGGAATATTACGAAAAAATGTCACATAAGCCGTACCGATTGCACGAGCAGTCTTGTTGGGCAAGGTACGCATGATACCGAAGATGGTACCGACGACCATCGCGATAGCCCATGCGATACTGCCAATTAATAACAGCCAGCCAAGACCAGTGATCATCCAATGGATATAGAGCTCGTTGCCAATACCAGTCTGCTCAAAGAGCACACCCCAGTTCCAGCTATAATTCATGGTTGTCTCTCCGAGCAACGATTGATAAGCCTATACGTCAAATAAAATTACTGGCTATCTGAACGTATAGGCAAGCTATGTTGAGGGACAATGAGCGTTACTGCGCTGCTGCTTCTTTAGGCTGAGCGCTGTCATGCGGATTGGCAATCAAGGCCTTTAAGTTGTCTGACATCTCAAAGTTTAGATTGACGTTCTTTGGTGGGATTGGATTCAAGAACCACTTGTCATAAATGCTATTGATTTCACCTGAGCTAAAGACATTAGCAAGTGCTTCATCGACCACAGCTTTGAATTCAGGATCATCCTTACGCATCATACAACCATAGATTTCAAACGATTGCGGCGTACCGACGATGACCCACTCATCAGGATTTTTTGCTTTGGCTTTTTCGCCAGCGAGCAGTACATCATCCATCATAAAGGCATCAGCGCGACCATTTTCTAGCATTAGGAAGCCTTCGCCATGATCTTTTGCTGAGATGATATTGGTATCCATTTTATTATCATCGTTGTACTGACGGATATAACGCTCTGAAGTCGTGCCTGCTGTCGTTACCAAAGTTTTGCCTTTTAGGTCTTCAAAATCTTGAATACCAGAGTCTTTTTTGGTCAATAGACGCGTGCCAATTTCAAAGAAGCCATTAGAGAATGCGACTTGCTTTTGACGTTCTTCGTTATTAGTAGTTGAGCCACACTCAAAATCTACCGTGCCGTTTTGTACCAATGGGATACGAGTTTGCGAAGTGATCAGGTTATAGCGAACGTTAAGGTCTGGCATGTTTAGCTTTTGCTTAACGGCTTCAACCACTTTCATTTCCAAATCGTGTGCATAGCCAATCGGCTGATTAGGATCATCAGCGATATAAGAAAAAGGAATAGAGGAATCACGATGACCGACGACAATAGTGCCAGAGTCTTTGATTTTCTGTAGCGTACCGTTAGTCGTGGTTTCGGTCGTCGCTGCATCATCTGCTGGCGCATCAGTGCTGGTCTGGCTGCTGTTATTACATCCCGCTAAGCCTAATGCCATAACAGCAGCTAAAGTCAACGGTTTGGAAAATGAGTATGTCATGAAATACATCCTTTTATCGCAAGATTGAGTGAGTGCTTGGACGACATAGGTCTGATTGACCCGACTGCCCCGCATCCGTACGGTTGTTGCTGTTGTTTATCACAATGCAACTTAATGTTACTGTACAACAAATTTGCAGTAGAGGGTGAATTTTTTTTGAGAGAGTACATATTTATGAATATATTTATATTCTAACTATAAGATGATGGCTTATAGCGGCTATCTACTCAGAGTTTTGTACAGACAGCTGCTTGGTTTTTTAAACCCATTATTGACAATTACTACTCATAATCGTCAAAACAGTCTACTAAGTGAGATTGATAAATCGGCAGTAATCCCCATAAAGCAAACAACTTCTCTATACTACAAATGACTTATGACTCAAGATATCCCAGTCCCAAATACGGACAGCCAAACTACTGGCAACCATGGCAGCAACGACATTCGCCAACGTTTCTTTGTTGAAGACTCTCCCGTGCGCGGTGATGTGGTACGCCTATCACGCAGCTACGCGAGCACGATTGCGCAAAAGCCCTACCCTGAAGCCATCAAACGCTTATTGGGTGAGATGCTGACCGCAGCGAGTTTGCTAATCAGTACGGTCAAAATCAATGGTCGCCTATCTATTCAGCTGCAATCATCAGACAGTGACAGCTTACTAAACTGGGCGATGGCAGAATGCGATCAAGACGGCATAATCCGTGCACTTGCTAGTTGGAAAGGCGAAACGGATGAGCAAGTACAAGCGTGGGACAAAATGACCCATGCCAAAGAAGCGTTTGCTGAGCTTGGTGCGATGGGACAAGGCGTATTGTTTATCAATATTCAGCCTGATGGCGGTGAGCCATACCAAGGTATCGTTGAGCGTAGCCACGACAATCTAGCGGACTGCTTAGCGCATTATCAAAAGCAATCAGCACAGATTCCAACGTTGATTAACTTGGCATCTGATGGCCTGCAAGCTGGTGGTATCTTGGTACAAATGCTACCGCGTACTGCTGAAGAAACGTCTGAAGTTGAGCAAAACCAAGATGCGGGTATCGACGATGATTTATGGACGCGCTTGTCTGTACTGACGCGCACGGTAAAAGCAGAAGAACTAACGACACTGGATGCCAACGAAATACTCTATCGCTTATATCACGAAGAAAACATCGTGGCACCTGAGCCTGCGCCTCTATCATTTGGCTGTACTTGCTCACGCGAGAAATGTGAAATGGCAATTGAGCAAATCGGCGAAGCGGAAGCGTTAGATATCGTCGAAGAGCAAGGCGGTACATTTGAGATGGATTGTGGATTCTGCGGTGAAGTCTATAAGTTCAATAAAGATGATGTAGCAGCAATATTTGCTGAGTAAGTTTTTTCTTACTTGCTATAAATCAGCCTTTGTAGAAATACAAAAACCCCTCAAGCATGATGCTTGAGGGGTTTTTATTTTTAAAATTTTAAAAACGTATAAGTGCTTTTACGTTGATATGCCTTTAGTCTTGATGCCATTTTTTCATATAATCAATCGCCATGGTATTGATTGCCTGCCAGTCAGCTAAATGTTTTTTTGAAAACTGAAGTCTTACATAGTTATTGTACTCAGGGTACATGTACTCCATTTGGCACATTCTATCTTGGTCTTCATTAATTGTAGGCATACAGCGAATCGTAATCGGCGCGTCTGTATAAGTACTTCCTATATAGTATATGGCATAAAGATCACCTGACCCAACGTATGCCTCTAATTCATAGTCATCTCTATCAAAATCTCTATTCTCTTCCTGCTTGATACTATCTATTCTAGTCGGTATATCAGCACCTTCAATTTTCGAGTTTTTAGCTGCCCAGTAAAACTCTATAATATTATTGTCATAATCAAAGACATTTGGATTTTTATCACTATTATTAAGGCCACGACCGCTAGGCCAAAAGAAATAACCATGACCCATATCCGTCTCAAAACTGGCATAACTACCAGTATCTGGTCTGACAATATGGTTTGAGGGAATGAGATAATTGTCACCATCTACATTTACTTCAATTTGAGCGTTAGGGTCGTATATATTTGGCTTTGCACAACTAATGACTATGAGTGCGCCGCCTAATAGCAAAGACAAATTTCTCAGTAGCCCTTTCTTAAATGATAAGAACGTCATTGCGCAGTACACATAGCGTAGGTAACTCGAAATGATACCCACCACTCTCTACACCGCCACATCTAAACTTCTAGGATAAGAGTGTATGCGCGGACGTCCAGCATAGTCACTTCGACCATTATCAACCAGCCACTCAACCACCTGCTCTCGCACTCGTCTACTATGAATTAAGTTCATATGATTGACGCCGTAGAATACCGCTTTATGACCATCTGGCACAAACAAAGCATGCTCGGCGTCATCTTCACCTAACGCTGAAGCCACCGATACCAAGCTATCCCCTAGCAGATCCGTCACCTTAGAATCATAATGCGTCTCAAGTAAAGCACTAGCGACAAAGTAAGTCTTGATACCACTTGGCAGCCGTGCAGGATGACGGAAATCTTGTGGCAACACGCTACGTCCTTCTAATGCTTTCCAATCTGCATCACGAATACTGCCATGACGTAGATCAATGATACCGGCACTGCGCATATCACCGAGCTTGGCCAGTGAGCCTGCAAATGGCAGCTTGGCAATGATGTCTTGCACATAATTACCGATACGCTCAAGGACTGCCCCATGATGCGGCGAACCTAGCGTGATGAGATTGCCCACGCGCTTGATCCAGTCTAGGCGATCTTGCTCACCATAAAACAGTGCGCTGCGAGAGACCAAACCGCCCATACTATGTCCAACCAGATCTATCTGACTGATATTTGGGTTATCATCGACCAGCGCTTGTAGCAATTGAGAGAACTTACGACCGCTACGTGAGATACGTCGACCCGTATTGTAATCCAAATACAGCACCGTGGTATCAGGCTGACTGATATGAATTGCCTCGCCCAAATCATTATCTGCTTGGGCTTGCCAGCTTAAATGACTCATACATAGACCATGGCACAAAATAACGATGCGACCTGATAGGCTCTCACTTTGCGGCTTGCCATCTTGAGTGTATAGCATCATCGGAATGGCGAGCGCATTTTGATTGTTGACAAGATGATCACCCATGACACCATTGAGTACATTGACCAGTTTTTTTAGTGAGTCTGGTAGTGGCTGCACTGACTTTTGGAGAATCAGGTTTTTGTATATGCGTAGTACAGACGCCAGATTATTACCGACCATTTGCATGACATGACGTATCGTGCCATAGATACGTCCAGTAAATCCGCGCGACCATTTATTTAAATGTTTGTCATTGAAGCGGCCTAGCGGACGCAGAATAACTTCACGGTGGATGGCTTCTACGATTTCTGTAATCTCAACCACACCCATGGTGGCAAGCTGAGCCAATCCTTCAAAAAAATCAGCCAAAGATACAGGTGTTTTGTTGATTTCATCACTGTCATCCGAATCTGCTAGTAGCTTGACCAGTTCATCCATATCGATGGCTTCGAGTTGGTCGATTTGCTCATATAGATGACTGTGTAGCGGTACACTCGCATCTGGGACAAAATGCGCATCGAGCTCATGATGAGTACGAGTATAGCTGCTATCATTTTGAGCGTCGCTGTCACTAACACTGTCGTTATAAAACACCTTTGGACTGCTCATAATATTTGCACATTCAGCGAAAAAAGTAATGGTCTATATTATCCTGTAACTGCAGCAAATAGAAGTGAATGGTTTGACTTTAGAGCGGGATGACGACTAGCAGAGCCAGATGAGTGATAGACGGTCTCTTTAACTATTAAATCAATATAATAATAAAAAATCCCAAGCCTTGACTTGGGATTTTTATGGTTGTGAGCATTGTGATTGTGCCTAATATACGCTTATAGCTTATCTATCTATGTCGTGCTGTCAGCCGTATCAAATGATTCTGCCAGAATGACATCACCATCCTCACGAGTAATCATCACAGTCGCTGAGCGAGGAATACTACCGCCAGCGACAGCGCCCCATGTGTTACCAGGATGCTGAATATTGATAAACAGCGTCTTAAAATCTGGCGCCATAGTGATGCCTGTTACTTCGCATCCTTCAGGACCGACAAAGAATCGTTTGATATTGTCATTGCTAGCAGATGTGCCGACTCGGGTTGACTGCCCTGCCGATGTGGTCGTCATCGACCCATCACTGACCTTACCCGGTAGAGCCGCAAGCAACATACAGCTACTGGTATCGGTGTAAGCGCCGTCGTCTGTCTGAATCCACAAGACACCGCGTGGGTCGAAATATAGCCCATCAGGTGAAGAGAAGTCATTATTGTCATTTAGCTGAGATAAGTTTTCTGCTGATAAATCACTTGGCGCACCAAACAGATAAATGTCCCACTCAAAGCTCGTTGCGGCATGGTCGCCGCCCGCTTCTGCCCAGCGAATAATGTGACCATTGTCATTACCAAGCGCTTTTCCGCTTGATTGATAGCTACGCGGATTGGAAGCTGAGACAGGCTGGTCGTCACGCACACCGCGATATTTATTATTGGTCAATGTCACATAGACATCACCCGTCATAGGGCTGACCGATACCCATTCAGGTCGATCCATCTTAGTAGCACCAGCAGCATCGGCAGCTGCACGAGCAAAGACCAATACCTCATCTTGTCCATTGAATGGCAGTACACTATTAAAAGCATCCAGTCCGTTTTGACCATGGACGAGTGCTTTCCACTCACCGCTACCATCTTCGTTAAATACCGCCACGTATAGCGTGCCGTCATTCAGATATTTGTCACCTGCTTTTAGTCCACCGCCGATGTCCGAGTTTGACCACATTGCTTTGGAGACAAACTTATAAATGTACTCCCCTCGGGCGTCATCACCCATGTAGAACACCACTGGCTTACCTTGCTCAACAGGAGCATACGCACAGTTTTCATGAGCGAATCGACCCAGTGCGGTACGTTTTTGCGTTATAGAGTTTTGGTCAAATGGGTCAATTTCAGTAATATAACCAAAAGTATTGAAGCCATAGCGATAATCTTCAGCAGCACTAGCACCGACTGCGGTCATATCCCAACGTGAGAACTCATCTGCTATTTTGGCATCCTTTGCCTCTGGGGTATGCCATAAATACTCCCAACCTGGGAAGTCCTCCACTGCACCGTAGCGCTCGCGCGCATAGTTATCACCAGCGCTTAATTGGCTGGCATCTTGTCCACGGGCAAACACACCTAAGAAGTTCTCTTCGGTAGTCAGATAAGTACCCCAAGGTGACAGACCTGCGCCGCAGTTATTATTGATACCGCGAGTCTGATAGCCTGTCGGATCAAACTTGGTCTTGACCAGAGCAGAGCCTGCCACAGGGCCAGCCAATTGTGCTGTTGTACTACTGGTAATACGGCGATTGTATTTAGAGTCAGGTACCATCTCATAACCCATACCATCTGCACGGCGAGTTAACTCAACCACCGAGACGCCATGACAGTTAACTTCACGGCGGACGTCGCTTGCGAGACGGCGGTTTTGAAAGATAGGCGCAGCATCGTTATCTTGAGTGACGTAATAGCCAAATGGGCTAAGCTCACTGCTATTAACGTATTCATGGTTCATGACTAGCAAGCTGTTTTCTGACGCTTTAGCATCGTAAGCATTACCGTTTTTGCCAAAGAACCACATCCCATCATGGTTGTCACCCATCCGCCATTCAAATGACTCTGCTGATTGCTCACGATTGTCTTTCCAATCCTCGATACCAGAGTTTAGCGGCGTACCAAGTGGTAATATTATCTCTGCCTTGTAGCCTGCTGCTACGGTCATCGTATCCGCTGTTGAATGCGCGACTGCCTCAAACTTTAGGGTATCAGGACGCTTCAAATCACCTTGTGCAGGGATAGCGGCATTATCGTCATTACCAACAATACTGCTATCATCGTCCTCACTACAACCGACCAAAGGTAATGCGCCAAAAAACGCAGCAGCCGTCAACCCTGTGCCACCTTTTAGGATACTACGGCGGTTTAATCGACGATTGATAATCGTCTGAAAGTCAGTATTATTAGTAGGGTTTGAGTCTTCAACCACTTCGTGGGCAAGCGTTCGCTCATTGTTCAATAATGTCATTATCAGTCACCTTGCTATTAGGCTAGATTGGCAGAGAGTTGATCGCGGCTTTATAATTACGACCACAAAAATACGAATTCCGCTTAAGTCTACTCAACCTTTATGACAGCACGCTGAACAATAGGTGACAAACTGATGACAATCGAATGTACTGATGATTCTTAAAAAATAGAATGGTTAGATAGTTAGAGTTGTTTGGCAGTTAGCAAAGTCAAAAAATAAATATAAAGGCTTAAAAGCAAAAACCCCAAGCAATTGCTCGGGGTTTTTAATATGCGTTTGTTATTGCAATCAAGCTTACTGTACTTGCGACACCCACTCATGAGCACCCAGTTTTAGTTTAAGCTGATCGCCTGCTTGCAATACACCAACGCCGCTTGGCGTGCCAGTCATAATTACATCCCCTACTTGCAAGCTAAAGGCGTGACTGATATTGACCAGCAATTCATAGACAGGGAATAGCATTAAGGCACTATCGCCATCTTGCGTTAATTCATCATTGATAGATAGCTGATACTGCACATTCTGCAGATTGCCAAACGCTTGCGGGTCTAGCCAATCAGCAAGCACGCAGGCTCCGTCAAAACACTTAGCACGCTCCCACGGATGACCTTTTTCTTTTAGCTTGCTTTGCAAATCACGCAAGGTCAAATCCAGTCCCAATGTCACGCCACCAATCGCTTGCTGAGCTTGCTCAATTGTCGCCATAGATAAGTCAGCTGATAGCTGAATACATAGCTCGGCCTCGTAGTGAGTCTCGCCAAACAGCTCTGGACTTGGGCGAACCACATCACCACGGATAGAGACCACTGAAGACGCAGGTTTCATAAATAGTATCGGCGTGGTTGGCACTTCATTGCCCAACTCTGCAGCATGTGCCGCATAGTTGCGACCAACACAGACGACCTTACCAATAGAAGCACGCAATTTTTCATTATGATTGATAGCGCCCTGCTCGGCATTGACACCAGCTGCAATGGCGTTCACTAATGACTCGTGTGGCGATTGGCTCATACTAAACTCTCCCTGTAAATGATGGCTATTTTATCAGCAGTCCATACTATATTTTCTACAGTGACTTTGACGATTTTTAGTTGCTAACTGCTAACTGCTAACTGCTAACTGCTAACTGCTAACTGCTAACTATGGAATCGTATTGGTCACCACATCTGGTGGTACATAACTGGCATGGCGGTTCATACGTTTTTCAAACATTCTAAAGCTAAACAAGATAACCCATGACAACAATAGATAGACGATACCAGCGGCAAAGAATAGCTCCATCAAGGTATAGGTACGCGCACTGATCGTACGAGCGACACCTGTGATATCCATCAATGCAATAGTCGAAGCGAGCGCACTACCTTTTAGCATAAAAATAACTTCGTTACTGTATGCTGGAATCACAATACCAAATGCGCGCGGTAGCGTAACCCGTGTTAGCTTTTGCCATTTTGACATGCCAAGCGCATCAGCCGCTTCAAGCTCTCCAATCGGAATCGTCTGAATCGCACCGCGTATAATCTCTGCTAGATAAGCACTGGTATTGAGGGTAAAGGCAATGATAGCACACCAATATGCTTGGCTGAGTACTGGCTCCCATAAGAATGACTCGCGTACGGCCTCAAATTGACCCAAACCATAATAAATCAGGAATATCTGTACCAGCAGCGGCGTACCACGGAAAAAGAAGATGTAAAGAAATGGTAGTATCTGTACTACCCAATTCTTAGACAGTCGTAACAACGCCAAAACCAAACCAAACAGCAATCCAATCACACCTGAAAACAAAACCAGCTGTACGGTCAATACCGCGCCGCCTAGTAAATCAGGGATATGGTCAAAAATGACCTGCCAATTCCAATCCATAGTATCTCTCCTCTACCCTATGGTCGATTGACTGTGCGTGGATTGACGGCTTATCTTTTTGGCATAGCGTGCCGCAGGATTGGCGCGCCACTCAAGCCACATCATAAAGCCAGTAATCAACATGGTCAGACCCAAATAAATAATCGCTGCTGCCATATAAAAGGTAAACGGCTGCTGTGTAGACTGTGCCGCACGCGATGACTGATACATGATGTCCTTGAGACCCACGACCGATACCAATGCGGTATCTTTGAGCAGTACCAGAAATAAATTCCCCAGACCTGGCAAAGCAATCTGCCATACTTGCGGCAAAGTGATGCGATAAAAAGTCTGAAAAGGACGCATACCAATCGCTTGCGCAGCCTCTCGCTGCCCTACTGGAATCTCTTGAATGGACATGCGAAAAATCTCAGTCGCATACGCACCAAAAGCAATAGACAGTGCCATGACACCACCCCAAAAAGCGCTAATCTCGACATAGTCGTTATAGCCAAACTTTTTGAGGATGCTCATCAATAAGATAGAGCCGCCATAATAAATAAAGAGCACCAATAGCAGCTCAGGAATACCGCGCATCGTCGCAGTATAGACAGTCGCAAGCTTACGCAGCAACCAGATATTGGACATCTTTGCGGTTGCGCCGAGCAGGCCTAAAGCCAGACCAATGATTAAACTGGTCACAGCTAGCTGTATGGTGACGGTAGCGCCGCTTAATAAAAGCGCGCCAAATCCTTGTAAGTCAAACACGATTATCCACTCAGTCTCTTTATATTAGCAATTTGCAAAATATGAGTTAAAAGAATCAGCATCAATAGCTGAACGCGGCGAAACACCGTATTTTATACCAAATCAATAGGGATGGTCGGCGTCAAAAAATGACGACAGAAGAATACGATTAACGCTGCGATAATTGACACAGTAGAAATGAGCGCTGATTTTATCATATTCACTCGCCGTGATGTTAATACTGACGCGTAAAAGCTGCGCCTAAACCGTACTTAAACAGACACTTGCCTCTAGAGACATACAATAAGCCGACTAAATTTGAGCAAAATTAATAGGTCGCTACGATGTATATTTGTTGATCTAACAACAAATAAAAAAGGACATCTCCATCATGGTGATATCCTTTTATCGATCAAAACACTATTTTTTGACTGCTATCTCTAATTACTGTTAGCTATTAACTAGCGCTTTCTATCGCTGGTTGCTCGGCAGTATTTGTATCTGTGCCTGTATTTGCGTCTTCACCTACTGTGCTTGTTGCAGACGCTGGCACCGCAAAGTACTTTTGATTGATCTTATCGTAAGTACCATTAGCCTTTATATTAGCAAGAGACTGATTGATCTTTGCTTGTAGCGGATCGCCTGGGCGTACTGCTATCGCAAAATTATCGTTAATATCGATCTCATCACCTTTTAGCGCATATTTGTTACCAGCATTTGAGCTCAGCCATTCTATCGCAGGCAACTTGTCAGAAATCATCGCATCGACACGGTTTGAACCGAGATCCAAAAACGCATTGCTCAACGTATCATAAAGCTTCATATCGGCCTTTGGATACGTGTCTTCTAGCCACTGCGATGAAATGGTTGAACGCTGTGCAGCAATAGAATGCGAGTCGATATCACTGTTGTTACTAGGGTCAAAGCTGCTGTCTTTTTTGGCCAAAAAAACCAAGGCATTGCTAAAGTACGGATCGGTAAAGCTCACCTGCTGCGAACGCTCTGGAGTAACGGACATCGCGGCCACGATTGCATCGTACTTACCCGCTTTTAGACCAGGGATAATACCGTCCCAGTCCTGCGCCACAACCTCACAGGTCACCTGCATATCAGCACAGAGTGCATTTGCTATCTCAACATCAAAACCACCCAGTGTCCCATCGGCATTGGTATAGTTAAAAGGCGCATAGGCCCCTTCTGTACCGATGCGTAATACATCACCTGTAGAGGCTGCCGTTGTTTCGGTAGCCTCTGGATTGGTATCAGCTGCACTCTCTTGGCTATTGCTACAGCCAGCAACGGTAAAGGCCGTCGCTAGCGCAAGCAGTGACATAGACAAACGACTGGCTATATTAATATTAGATTTGCCAGTCGGGGCACAGATTGGGGCACAATGGTTGCTCATGATCATCCTTGGTTTTTTCTTAAGTAAACAACACGTCTTCAAATAACAGCAGTCAAACTACTAGATATCGTATTAGTTAGCTGGCGCTTCTTCTTCAGCGACCATTACTTCTTCGACACTATCAGTTGTTGCTACCGCTTTTTGTGCTGCAGCCGTTGAGCTAGTACCAAAGTAGCTACCCGTGATTTGATCATAGGTACCGTTGTCTTTTAGCTCAGCCAATGCTGCATTGAACTTAGCAACTAACGGATCGCCTTTACGGAAGGCAATACCCATTGCATCATCATTGGTGCTGATTTCTTCACCTTTGACTTCGTAACCTTTGCCTGCGTCTGTTTTTAACCAGTCGATACCCGTTACTTTGTCAGACATCATACCGCGCACACGGCCCGAGGTTAGATCTAGATAGGCATTGTCTTGCGTATCATATAATTTGATATCAGCATCTGCATGCTCATCTTGTAGGTATTGCGAGGCAACAGTTGAGCGCTGTGAGGCAATTGGTAGACCTGTTAGTGACTCGACGCTTAAGTCATCACCTTTTTTACCGATCAAAATGATACCGCTATGGAAGTAAGGGTCACTGAAATCAACCACTTCTTTACGCTCAGGCGTGATAGACATACCTGCGATAGCTGCATCAAATTTCTGTGCGTTAAGCCCTGGAATCAAACCGTCCCAATCTTGAGAAATGACTTCACACTCAGCTTTCATTTGCGCACATAATGCGTCAACCAGCTCAATCTCGTAACCAATCAGTTTGCCATCTGCATCGGTATAACTAAAAGGCTTATAGCTTGATTCTGTCGCAATTTTGATATTTAAAGGCGCTTCAGTAGCGGTGTCAGCTTCAGCATTTTCTGCTGGTGCTGAGCTATTGTTACAACCTGCCAGCATTAGCATTGCTGCGCTAAGCGGTGCTAGCCACAGTGCTTTTTTGCTCATTGATGATGTCATTGAAATTGTCATAAGTTTTATTCCTTAATATATTTACCAGCTGTATCGTCAATTACTGCTTGCTGATTTATGCTTATAAACACCGTTTATTTGAAATATGCTTGGTTTTAAGCATTACTCGCATCAAACGTTACTTGTTATAAGCATAAATCTTCAGTGAGTCATTATTGACCAAAGTTCATCTGCTCAAGACGTGCAAGCTCACCGTTACTACGGATTTCGCTCAATGCTTTGTCAAAGTCAGCTTTGAGTGAGTCACCTTTACGTACAGCAATGGCAATATTGTCATCGTTATCAATTTCATCACCAACGATACCGAAGCCCGCTGCGTTTTCTGCTAACCATGATTTGGCAGAAACTTTCTCAGCCAATACCGCATCGCTACGACCAGATTTTAGATCTAGATAGGCATTGTCATAGTTGTCATACAACTGAACTGTGTTGCCTTCTTTGCCTTCGTAATTATCCTGTAGATAAGCACCTGGCGTAGTAGAGCGTTGACCGCCAAGCGTTGCGTCTTTAATCGCCATAGGATCAAAACCACCATCCGTATTGGTCAACCATACCATCGTATTGGCAAAGTACGGCTCGCTGAAATCAACTTTTTCTTGACGCTCAGCAGTGATAGACATACCTGCAATCACGGCATCATATTTTTGTGCCAATAGACCTGGGATAATACCGTCCCAGTCCTGTGCAACGATTTCACACTTGGCTTGCATTTGATCACACAAGGCATTGGCAACATCGATATCAAAACCTGCCAAGCTGCCGTCGGCATTGGTGTAGTTGAATGGAGGGTAAGCGCCTTCGGTGGCGATACGAATGGTTTTACCAGTGGTTTCTGCTGCAGGGGCGTCAGCGTTGGTATCGGTAGTTTCATCGGCAGGTTGGCTACAAGCGCTCAACATCAATGCAGCAGTAACGGTCATTGATGACCACAATAGGCGAGAATTCGACATCATACGTTCCTTAAATTCTGATGGGTTTTACATAAGTTTTTGACAGGATTTTCTGACTTAGGGTTCTGATATTTTGTTCTCTGACGTCCCTGCCAGACAAGCAATATAGATAGCAGAATAACAGGCAGCCACGAGACATGACGGCCTATAAACCTTTTGATAATACCTGAGTAAAATATCAAAAACAAACGTTTTGCATACTCATAGTTATCATTGAGCAATAAACAGTCAACAATGGTTACGTTACAGTGATTTTATGTTTAGCAGGATAAATGGTGGCAAGCGTGTTGCCACCATCTGTATCAGACATGGTACTAGGCAAAAAACTAATAACTAAGTAGGACGGTGCGATGCCATAAAGTCTTTGACGCGCTCAGAGGTAGGGTTATCAAAGACTTGCTCAGGTGTGCCAATTTCTTCAACCACACCTTGATGTAAAAAGACGACTTTGCTTGATACTTCACGGGCAAAGCGCATTTCGTGAGTAACGATAAGCATCGTACGTCCTTCTTCTGCTAGCTCGCGCATTACAGCAAGCACTTCGTTGACCAGTTCAGGATCTAGCGCAGAGGTTGGTTCATCAAACAATAGGACTTGTGGTTGCATAGCAAGCGCACGGGCGATTGCGACACGCTGACGCTGACCACCAGATAAGTTGGCAGGATAAGCATCTTTTTTGTCGAGCAGGCCGACTTTATCGAGCAGCTTTTCTGCATCGCTAATTGCTTGGTCTTTTTTAATCTTTAAGACCTGCGTTGGTCCTTCGATGATGTTTTGTAGAATTGTCTTATGTGGCCATAGGTTAAAGTTCTGAAAGACAAATCCCACACGAGCGCGCAAGCTTTCTAGCTGCTTTACGTCTGCTGCTTGTAACTCACCTGATTTGGCAGGTTTTAGCATCAGCTCTTCATTACCGATCAAGATACGGCCATGATTGGGGTTTTCTAGAAGATTAATACAACGCAGCAACGTCGACTTACCTGAGCCAGATGAGCCCAAAATAGAGATAACATCGCCATCATAGGCAGTCAGGGATACCCCTTTTAGTACCTCTAATGAGCCGTAGCTTTTATGGATGTCTTGTAAGTCTAGGGCGATAGGCCGAGTCGGGTTTTTTGCAGTATCAAGCATGGTTCAGCAGACTTCCAATAAATATGAGTGAAAACACGAATAAAATAAGAGCTATATCTATATATAGTACAAGCATCTAGATGCATTATCGTAATATGCCTGATGAGGCAAAGAGAAAAATGCCATATTGTCTCTTATTACGCAGTAAAAAGGCAAATATTGTATTTAACCAACGGGTTAATCAGCTTCTAACAAACCGCGAATACAAAAAAGCCCAGACTGCATTTATCGCTCTGGGCTTTATTTTATCACTTTAGA
The DNA here is from genome assembly GCA_913061175.1 of uncultured Psychrobacter sp. Taxonomy (GTDB): domain Bacteria; phylum Pseudomonadota; class Gammaproteobacteria; order Pseudomonadales; family Moraxellaceae; genus Psychrobacter. Next base: position 1,144 of record CAJXUF010000043.1, on the reverse strand, counting down.
ATACGAGACGTTGTGTTATCTGATAACTGCCTATTTATAGTATGTGCTTAGTACATTTAATATGTAACTAGTGCATTCTATAATATGCGATTAGTACGTCGATACATGCTCTGAGTCTTCAGTCCCATCCATCATATCTGCATCTTCTGCTGTCGCCACTGCCACATCATCGTTATTGGTAACGTCCATACCCTCATCATCGGCACTAGCAACGGCCACATTTTCATTGTCACTCGCTGTTGCACTTTCTTCTACAGAGGTTTGAGCATCTACAGTAGTATCAGCTTCAGTTTCCATCGGTGTGTCATCTTTTTTGCTACAAGCGCCTAATGCCAAAGCACCTGCGACCAAGCCAACCGTTAACCAATTTTTATAAGTTGTATTTTTCGTAGCCATGTTCGTTCTCCATTACACATCATAATAAGATTAAGTACTATCTACTGATAGCCTTGCTGTTTTAATGCTTACTATACTGAGGATATCTTGCAGCTACCTTAGTATTTACAGCGCAATTCTGTTAAAAACACGTAAAGATATAGTGTAGTACTGATAACGCGGCTATCTTAAATAAATACCGCTTAGCATGAATAATATTACTTTGAATAAGCCCCTACAAGAGCGCTACAAAGCGGATTCTGTTCACAAAATCATCTTTACTATCGTCCCAATCTGCTCTATGTTAAATAGCATAATGACCTATCGCTATTTGAGTAGGCATTCAAAACTTCTTTTTTTGCGACATTTTTCGCCTTTTTAGGTATTTTTACCTATATAAAACTGGGCGCTTTTAGTTATAAAAAACCTGTATCACATAAGGAAAATAATTTATGAATCAATCGAATACTACGGATATTACGACCTATATGCAGTCTGTCGGCAAGCAAGCACGAGCCGCTTCTCGCGCGCTGGCTGCTGCCAACACTGGCGATAAAAACTCAGCACTCTTGGCCATTCATGATGAGCTGGTCAATGCCAAACAAGACATCTTGGCTGCCAATAAAATCGATATGGACAACGGTCAAAAAAATAATCTTGATAGTGCACTCCTCGATCGCTTGGAATTAAACGAAGCACGATTTAATGGCATGCTACAAGGTCTGTCTCTTATACACATCTCCGAGCCCACGAGACGGACTCCTATCTC
>CAJXUF010000042.1 GCA_913061175.1 uncultured Psychrobacter sp. | reverse complement strand
ATCTACACACTGCATATCGTCGGCAGCGTCAGATGTGTATAAGAGACAGAAAGAATAGCGCTTCAGCATTAGGGTTTTCTGCGATATCCTGCCCTTTTGCGCTTTCATAATTGGTATAAAAAACGATACCTGTCTCAGTAATCTCGCGTAGTAACACAATACGGACGCTAGGCTTATTATCTGTGCCACATGTTGCCAAACTCATGGCATAAGGCTCTTGCACCTTTTGCGCTAGCGCCTCATTCATCCAAGCTTTAAAGAGCTCAAATGGTGACGTTGGTACTGACTGTTGGTCAAGCTCGCCTTTCTCGTATGAGAGGCGTTGGTCGGTAAAGTCCATGCTCATGGCAGTTCCTTATTTGAAAACTATAATGTTGTTGTCTCAAGTACTAGTCATTATCTTAAATACCAGTTGCTATCTTGAATACCACTTATTGCCTCAAATACTATTAGCCTAGTACCGATTTTATAAGATCAGCTAAGTCATTAGCCATTACATCACATTCTATTTCATCATCTGATTCTACCATCACGCGAATCATAGGCTCTGTACCTGACTGACGTATCAACAGACGACCACGACCCTCTAGCGTTGCCTGTGCTTTATCAAAAGCAGCAACCAACGCCTCATGTTTGAATGGATCTTGCATTTGAGACAAACGTACATTGACTAGCTTTTGCGGCAACACTTCAAAACCTTCAACAAGCTCACTTAGCGCACGCTCTCTGGCTTGCATCACTGCTAATACTTGCAAACCAGCAATGATAGCGTCCCCTGTGCGACTTTTGTCTAAGCAAAGAATATGACCAGATGGCTCACCACCCAATATCCAACCATTAGCTTCTAAGTCCTGCATCACATAACGATCACCCACTTTTGCACGGGTAAACTGAATATCTGCATCTTTTAGCGCCAGCTCCAACCCCATGTTACTCATGAGCGTGCCGACAACACCTTCAGCTTTGGTTTTACCTTGAGTAGCAAGTACATATAAGATACCATCGCCGTCGACTAGCTTACCCGTCTCATCAACCATTACGATACGATCGCCATCACCATCAAGTGCAATACCGACATCTGCGTCATACTCAAGCACAGCTTTTTGTAAGCTTTCAGGATGGGTAGAACCACACTCAGCATTGATATTGATGCCGTCTGGCGTATTATTGATGGCAATCACGTTGGCCCCCAACTCGCGCATTACTCTAGGTGCTACGCTATAGCCTGCACCATTGGCACAATCCACTACTACCGTCAGATGACTAAGGTCATATTGATAAGGAAAACTGCCTTTGCAAAACTCAATATAGCGACCTTTAGCATCATCAATACGATTGTTCTTACCTAAATTTGCAGGATCAAGAATAGGCATCATAGCAACGTCACTACCAACATCGTTCATAATTGCCGTTAATTTATCATTGATTGCAGTTTGCATCTCATCAGTAAGTTTTTTGCCGTCACCTGAGAAAAACTTGATACCATTATCATAATAAGGATTATGCGAGGCTGAGATAACCACACCAGCATCTGCATTAAAGCTACGGGTTAAATGCGCAATCGCTGGGGTTGGCAATGGACCAAGCATATAAACATCAACACCAGCCGCATTAAAACCTGCTTGTAATGCTCCCTCTATCACATAGCCTGACAGACGTGTATCTTTACCAATCACTACACTTGGCTTACGCGTAGGATTTTCATTTTTTTCTATGAGTACAAGCCCAGTGACATAGCCTAGTTTTAAGATAAAGTCCGGTGTAATCGGCAATTCACCAAATTTTCCGCGAATTCCATCAGTGCCAAAATAGCTCATTATATGTTCCTCAAGTCAAAAAAATAAAAGGCCAAGCGTATACGCAGGCAATACTATTGTTGTAATAATCTGTTTCTGTATTTTACAAAAAAAACAGCCAACAATAACAGAGCATTGTTGGCTGTTTGTATCTTAAGCTCGTTGCAGCCTTACGTCTCAGCTAACATCAATACGATGTAAATCTACAAAAGATAAGCATTTTACAGAACGATCTAGTTTACTCGATAGTTCGGTGCTTCTTTAGTGATTTGCACATCATGTACATGCGACTCTTTCATACCCGCTGAGGTTACTTTGATAAACTGCGGATTGGTGCGCATATCTTCGATAGTGGCAGAACCCGTATAACCCATTGATGAACGTAAGCCACCAACCAACTGATTAACGATACCCGCAACTGGTCCTTTATAAGGAACACGGCCTTCAATACCTTCTGGTACTAGCTTCTCTACGCCATCTTTTGCATCTTGGAAGTAGCGATCTGAAGAACCGTTTGATCCTGACATCGCACCCAAACTACCCATACCGCGATACGCTTTATAGTAGCGACCTTGGAACAGCTCAACTTCACCTGGTGCTTCTTCGGTACCAGCCATGAGTGAACCAACCATGATGCATGATGCACCAGCAGCGATTGCTTTTGCCATATCACCTGAGTAGCGGATACCACCGTCAGCAATCAATGGAATGCTGTCTTTTAAAGCACTAGCAACATTATCAATAGCTGATATTTGTGGTACACCGATACCTGCGATAATACGGGTGGTACAGATAGAGCCAGGGCCGATACCTACTTTTACTGCATCAGCACCTGCGTCACGTAAAGCGATTGCAGCCTCACCTGTTGCGATGTTGCCACCAATTACTTGTACATGCGGGTAGTTTTTCTTGATCCAAGATACTTTATCGATCACGCCTTTTGAGTGACCGTGCGCAGTATCAACGACGATAACGTCAACGTCAGCAGCGATTAATGCTTCAACGCGTGCTTGCGTGTCTGCACCAGTACCAAAAGCTGCGCCAACACGTAGGCGACCTTGCTCGTCTTTACACGCGTTTGGATTGTTTTCAGCTTTGGCAAAGTCATTAACAGTAATCAAACCACGCAGGCGGAAGTTATCGTCAATAACGATGACTTTTTCGATGCGGTGCTCATGCAACAATCTTTTGATATTTTCGTTGCTTTCACCTTCATGTACAGTTACTAGCTGCTCTTTAGGCGTCATAATCTGGCTAACTGGCAATGACAAATTGGTCTCAAAACGCCAATCTCTATGGGTAACAATACCCACAACGTTATCTGTGCCTTTTTCGACCACAGGCACACCTGAGATATTGTTATCTTGGGTCAAACGCAGCAATTCACCGATCGTCATCTCTGGATGTACAGTGATAGGATCAACGACGGTACCCGCTTCGAATTTTTTGACACGGCGTACTTGTGTGGCCTGCTTTTCGATGTCCATGCTCTTGTGCAAAATACCCATGCCACCAAGCTGTGCCATAGTGATAGCCATTTCAGACTCAGTCACCGTATCCATCGCCGCAGAGATTAACGGAAGATTAAGTGTGATGTTTTTGGTCAAACGAGTAGACAGATCAGCAGTTTTTGGCAGAACTTCAGAATAGGCTGGTAATAATAAAACGTCATCAAAGGTTAAGGCTTCATCGACAATTCGCAACATACAGACCCCTAGTGGTGGTTATTTTGATGGGTAGGAGCTCAGGGTTAAGCGTATCAATCATTGCAGCTGCAAGCACAGTGCCGACTCATCGCCAACCACTCAGTTATCCTATAAAAATAACGCCACATTATAACAAATAAGCGCCTCGCTGACACACTATATTTGTCAGATTATTTTACACAAGTGCGTCTTTATCGATGTCAGTCATGTCTCAAACCATTAATACCTCGCTTTTAAAGCTATTCAAGTTCGCAAAGCTCATCGCTACTCCCAATTTCTAGACGTCTTTTGTTAACGTAAAGCGCTCTGTGGGTAGATATTTGTTTTGCTGTGCATGCAGGTAACCAAGCATTTGCTCCCGTATCTCACAGGCCAGCGTCCATGCCTCTATAGGTCCTACCGATGAAACAGCGCCGCGCAGTTGAATGGTATTCTCAGTCACATCCACTACGTACATTTCAGGTTCCGTTTTGTTATCCCAAAGCTTATTGTCCTTAACCATCGATATAAAACTCTCTCGGATAGCGTCGATATTTGCGCCATAATCGATATATAAAAACACAGGACAGGTCTGATGAACTTCTGTATGCGACCAATTCTCCACTCGTTCAGTGATTAGCTCACGCATCGGCACGATCAATCGTCGCTCATCCCATGTTTTTAACACGGCATACGTGTAACGCAGGTCTTCAACCGTACTAAAATTGCCATCCATTATTACACTATCGCCAATCCGCACTGGCTGCGTCACTGCCACCTGTACACCAGCGATGATATTCCCCAATATCGGCTGTGCCGCAATACCGATAACCACACCTGCAATACCCGCTGAAGTCAGTAACGTCTTGCCAAGGCCTTCCATATTGGCAAATTCACTAAGACCTATCCAGAAACTTCCCAAAATCATAACGAAAATAAAGACACGACGAAATATCGATACGTAAGTACGGCGACGACGTTCTTTATCGAAATGCTCTGCAGCCAGATTCTCAATCTGCATGTCTTGATAGCGATTGGCAAAAAAGTTAATGATACGAATGCCTAACCACATGGTACTAAATACCAGTCCAATCCAAATCAATGGACGAGTAGATGAGGCGACTGCATCTAAATAAGGAAAACCACCGGAAACCAAGGTAAAAACCAGTGAAAAACTGATGGTAAAGGTTAATGGTACTGTTAGCTTGCTAACCAAATCTGCGACGCCATTGGTACTGCCAACATACACGCTGTATTTTTCTTCATCGATATAATGATTGATGATTTTTGCAGTACCTTTACTGAGTAGCCAACCCATACCCATGGTTAATAAAAAGAACAATATCAGCGCTGAAAATTCCCATAGCGCAATTCCAAAAAACTTTAACTTTAACCAAGTGGGCAAATAACGTTCGAACTCGGCTGGATGATACTGCTCATACAGATTATCAATATTGCCTACTGTCTGCGCCGAAAACACCCAGACAGGTGCTTCATCTCCTACCCGCACTCGCTGCAAATAGATAGGAACACGGCGCTCGCGATAATCAACATAGCCAAGCTGAATAGAACGTCTGGCAATACCCATGACACTGCTATTATTACCAAGCGGTGGTTCAATTAAGCCATCGGGACGATCCGGCATATCGTCGAATACATAGAGCTCTTTTTCAGATAATAAGAAATCCAGTCGTTTTGTGAGATCAAGCGCACGGCTACGTTGGCTTTTCTCATCAATCAAATTCATGTTTAGCGCGTAAGCGGCCAAATCATACTGCTGCTTCATTAACGCTGATTGAAAAAACTCTAAGGCTGCAAGCGGTGTTTCTAAATTAGGTGGCTCAGATAACGGCGGCAACCCAGCATTTAGCTTATCTAGTATATAGTAGCTCTCACTGTATTCTCCGGTCAGTGCCGTATCCCCTTGTAGCCTGCCTGCCTGCTCTACTGCATTACGCTCAGTAGGGTCGAATATCTCTTCAGTGATACCAGAAATGCTGACACTTTCATCTTTAAGCGCATTGACTTGCTGAGCGGCATATTCAGAAAAACTATCAGGCTTACTAGGTGTTTGTTTTTCCGGCTCACTCGTACTCTGTGCATTTTCACTATTTGCGGCATAAACAGGCACATAGATGACACTTATAGCGACAATAAAAAAGCCCAACAATACTTTCAGCATATGGCTTTTAAAATGACTATTCTCTACATCTAATTGATGATTATCATCTGAGCGAAAAACAGCACAATGATGGTTCATAGGATTGTGTTTAAGAGTATTCATGTTTTCAAAGCCATCAGTCTACGAAAGGAAAGTATAAAAAATATACCGGTGCTGCTTTAACCTAATTCAGTAATCAAAAAAAAGCCAGCCTAAAGCTGACTTAATTTATTACGAGATTTGTAGCTATTTACCTTATAAGCGGCAAGAGTTGTTTTAAGCGCGGCGCCATGTCGTGCCAGCACGGCTATCTTCGAGCTCAATACCCGCCTCTTTTAATTGCTCACGTATCTCATCAGCACGGGCAAAGTTTTTGTTGGCTTTAGACTCTGCACGTTCGATAATCAAATTATCAATAACCGCATCCGTTAGACCATCTTCTGCCTGATCACCGACCACTGCTTGCAAAAACTGCTGCACTGGCTGCTGTAAAATATTTAACACCTGCGCCAACGCTTTTAGTTGCTGGGCTAATTGCCATGCGGTATCGACGTCTTCCGCCTTGATAGCTTTATTGATATCACGTGCCAATCCAAATAAGACGCTAATGGCCGTCGAGCTATTGAAATCGTCATTCATCGCCTTTATGAAGTCTTGTCCAACCGCGCTATTGTAAGCTTCGGCCACTAAATCTTCATTTATTGTGATTGACTGTCCTTTTTGCTGCTCAGCCAATTTTAGTGCATTATACAGTCTGCTTAAGCTATTATGCGCTTCATCCAATGCGCTATCAGAAAAGTTCACTTGGCTGCGATAATGGCTCGATAATAAGAAAAAACGCACCGTCTCAGGTAAGTACTTTGCCATGACATCGCGAATGGTAAAAAAGTTGCCCAATGATTTAGACATTTTTTCGCCATCGACATTGATAAAACCAACATGCATCCAGTTGCGTGCATACTCACAACCAGTTGCTGCCTCAGACTGGGCGATTTCGTTTTCGTGATGCGGGAACTGTAAGTCATGACCACCGCCATGAATATCAAAGGTGCTACCCAAGCACTTAGTCGACATCGCTGAACATTCAATATGCCAGCCTGGACGCCCTTGACCCCATGGCGATGCCCACTGCGGCTCGTCAGGTTTTGCAGATTTCCATAGTACAAAGTCAAATGGATTACGTTTATCATTTTCAACTTCGACTCGCGAACCTGCCTGCATATCGTCCAGATTACGCTTAGATAATTTACCATAACCATCAAAGCTATCAACAGCATAGTAGACGTCACCGTTGTCGCCTGCATACGCATAGTTGCCAGTGACTAGCGTCTCAATCATATCCTGCATATCATCGATATGATCAGTCGCACGTGGCTCAGCATTTGGCATCTCACAACCAAGCGCTGTCGCGTCTTCATGCATTGCCTCAATAAAGCGCTGCGTCAATGCACCAATCTCTTCACCGTTTTCAGCAGCACGGGCAATGATTTTATCATCGATATCAGTGATATTACGTACGTAGTTCACGTCGTAACCCAAGCGCGCTAACCAACGAACGGCCATATCAAAACCGACCATCACTCGCGCATGACCAATATGACAATAGTCATAAACTGTCATGCCGCACACATACATACCAACCTGCCCTGCTTTTAGTGGTACAAACTGACGCTTGCTGCCAGTCAATGAATCGTAAATGGCAAGTTGGGACATCGCATCTGCAAGTGGTGTGGTCATAGTAAAAAAGCCTTGTAACGTGAATAAAATAGAGAAATGTGAAATCTCAGCCGCCGTATATGAATAAGTCATATCAACGACTGAGACTATAAATCCAGAAAATAAAAAAATTCAGACCAAAAAACGTCGTGATATAAAACGTAACCCATTATCTTAGCGAAAACAGGCGTAAAATACTACAATGAGCGTGCAACTAACGCTATTCAATCATAAAAACCGTTAAGGATGTAAAGATGGGCAATCGCTTAAGCAAGATATACACACGTACTGGAGATGACGGCAGCACTGGTATGGCTGATGGCAGCCGCCTTAGTAAAGCGGACGATCTATTTAGCGTCATGGGTGACATCGACGAGCTCAACTCGCATATCGGCTTGGTACGTGCGCAACTAAAGCATAATAAAGGTCAATCTATAGAGAAAGAGTTCTCTGAAGCCTTGGTTATCATTCAGCACTTGTTATTCAATATAGGCGGCGAGCTTGCCATGCCAGAATATGAAGGGGTTAATGCCACTCATATTGAATGGTTAGAGCAGCAAATAGATATGATGAATGCCACATTGCCACCGCTGAAAGACTTTATTTTGCCGACAGGTTCTATATTGGTGAGTCAATTACACGTGACCCGTAGTGTATGTCGCCGCGCTGAACGTCAAGCTGTGATATTGCAACAGCAGCGTCCACAAGCGATTCGAAGTACTGCTGTCAGCTTTATCAATCGCTTATCTGATTGGTTGTTTGTCGCTGCACGCTTTTGTACAGACCCAGAAAAAGTCTCTGAGGTGTTGTGGGACAGTCAAGCCTTGAAGACGTTCACTGACAGTCAGTAATACAAACTAAGTATTTAACAATAAATATTTAAACACAAAAAACCCCGCGACATGATTGTTGCGGGGCTTTTATTATTCAGCGATAACAATTCGCTCTATTGGAAATCACTACCTCTTATTACAATGACCAATTAATAAGTCGCGCTGTTGTCTTCAATGATGACCATATCGATGGTTTCATCTTTAGGTACGGCTTTTGGTGTGGCGGGCTTGCTAGGCTCGGCAGCTGCTGCTTGGGTGTTTGCAGTCGAACTGCTCTGATTTTCAGCAGGTTTATTAATGGTTGGTGGCGGCGTAGGTTCAGTTGGGCGAATTGGCTCAACTGGCGTTACTGTTCTTGGCTGACGGATTGGCGCTGTTTGAGTCGTATCATTGTTCTGCGTTGCACGACGCTCAGCAGCGCGTTGGGCACGTTGCTCATCCATTGCAGTTTTAAATACAGAACCTGCCATCACATCTGCAACAACAGTAATCAAAGCAGGCTGACCTGCAATACGCGTACGCACTTGACCGCCTTGAGTACCGACGATGTAAGTGAACGCGTCGTCAACGAGCATATTGTTATTGATACGGATATTGTCTTGCGCTAAACGCGATTGTAGACTTGGCTGATTATTGGCCGCTTGTACCTGACTGGCTTGATACAAGTCTTCACTTGGTAGCGTCATGCTGACACTTGCTTGACAAGTGGTCATGCCGTTCTCATTGGCTTGTTGCAAGATAGCAGCGTTTTGAACGTCAATGACCACGCCATTGGTTTTTTCGCTAACCACACCGTTTGCTAAACTGATTTCAGCATCATTTGCATAGTTGGCAGCCAATGACTGTGCTTGTTGATTGAGCGTATTCTTTAGAGCTGACTTAAGGCGATCTTGCACCATAGGATCATCACAGCTGATCGCAGGCGCAACGCTATTTTCAGCGTCGACAGTCTCTTGTTCTGTTAGCTCTGCCTGCTCAGTAGTGTCTTCTTTATCTGAGCGATCACAGCCTGCAAGCGCCAAACCACATACCAATCCAATCCCAGCAACTTTATGCCACTTGCTCAAACTTATATTTGCTACGCTCATACTAACTCTACTCCCAATTTACAGGTTCGTACCGCCACTGACTGACAGTGTTCAACATTCAAATGCAACGCTAGCTGCTACAGATATGAAAACCACATCATTATACGGTGTTTAAATCAAATGGTCATTAGTGTATCCCATGGATATACAAATAGGGCCCCTCACTATGGAAAAAACCTGCGTTTGGTTGCAAAAACATAACAAACATTCGCAGATTTGGACTCTAAAAAGTCATATTTAAAAAAGTACGGATTGCATCGCAGTTTTTGTTAGACGTCATGGATATGACGCTATATGATTGGGCATAAAAATCATCGATAATTGGTGCATATGATAAATTTTAGAGATACGTTATTACTAGGTCATCGAGGCGCACGCGGTGAGGCGTTAGAAAATACCTTTTCAGGCTTTCAATACTCTCAAAACCTTAAGTCAAGAGGCTTAGCAGGCGTAGAGTTTGATATACAACTAAACGCTGATGGTCATTTAATTGTATTCCACGATGACGATCTAGAGCGTATGTGCGGTCGGCAATCACGTATTGATCAGTTAAAACTGACTGAGATTCAATGCCAGTTGCAGTTTGGCCAACCTATTATGACATTGGCGAGCATGGCACCTGCGCTTAGTGGATTTAACGTTATTGAGCTGGAAATTAAGACGCATAGCCGTACCAACTATGCAGTAATGATTGAAGCGCTTCGGCAGGCCTTTATTGATACACCTCTTACCAGCTTACCAGTTGTGTTGACGAGCTTCGATGTCGAGTTACATAACCGTTTACAACGTCACAAACTATTATCTCATATGCCTCGCGGCTTGCTCATTCGTACGCCAGAAGCGTTGGCAAGCGCTACCAATACCGCATTGCAACTCGGCTGTATTCAACTGGGCATTCATTATCCGCTTTTGACCCAAGCTGTCATCAAGCATAGCCACCGTTATGGATTACCCGTAAGTGCTTGGACGGTTAATGATATTCCCACCATTGAACAGCTCATAAAATGGCAGACTGATGTCATCATTACGGATTTTCCAAGTCATTTGCTGTTGCCTTAACTGACTTATCCGTACTTTTTTGATATTTAATCATTTTTTTGATAAACGCATTCTTTCCTACATATCTACTCTTCTTGTTACACTTCTCCTTCATGTCTGATAAGTCACTCGTATTTTTGATCAATACATTCTATAATCCATACAAGTTATTGTTATTTAGCAATATTTTTATAGTGTATAAGTGTTCACTTTACACGCTTTTTAAGGTACTATGGTGGCTTAAATTAATACCGTTAGGGATATTATATGATTGCAAAAAAAGCACTTGGCTTACCGCTTAAAGGCTTACGTTTCGCTATCAAATCTGGTGATACGCTTGTAAAGACCGCCAGCACTCAAGTAACGCGTTTTAAAACTCGTTTTGATGAGAAAAAAGCGCAAATGGCGCTTGATGAGCAGCCTGTTGCCAAACGCAATTATGCTAAAGCTTCTGAGCAAGCGGATCTTTCTGCGCAAGAGCAAAGCATTGATATGCGCGAGTTTGAATTTACCAAAGCACCGATTAACTGGATTCCGGCGACTATTTTGGTGGCGACGCCGATTGCTGCTGCTATCATTACGCCATGGTACTTGTTCACTCATCAAGTGAGCGCACCTGTTTGGGGTGTATTTGGTGCCTTTATGGTTTGGACTGGCATCAGTATTACGGCAGGTTACCATCGTCTAATGGCACATCGTGCTTATAAAGCGCATCCAATTGTCAGAAACTTTTTATTGCTTGGTTCTACCCTAGCGGTACAGGGTTCTGCGTTTGATTGGGTTTCTGGTCACCGTACTCATCATCGTCATGTAGATGATCGTTTGGATGATCCGTATTCAGCACAGCGTGGATTCTGGTTCAGTCATATTGGTTGGATGCTACGTAACTACCCTAGCGGCAAGTTCGACTACAAAAACATTCCTGATTTGACTAAAGATAGAGTCTTACAGATTCAGCATAAATACTACGGTCTATGGGTAGTTGCCATGAACGTCGGTATGGTTGCCGCTATCGGTTGGTTGCTTGGTGATGTTTGGGGTACGTTGGTTATCGCAGGCCTACTACGTTTGGTATTGACGCATCACTTTACGTTCTTTATCAACTCGTTCTGCCATATGTTTGGTACACGTCCTTATACGGATACCAACAGTGCTCGTGATAACTTTTTCTTGGCTATCTTTACGTGGGGTGAGGGTTATCATAACTACCATCACTTCTTCCAATACGACTATCGTAATGGCGTGAAATGGTGGCAATATGACCCAACCAAATGGTTAATCGCTGGTTTATCAAAGCTTGGTTTGACCTCTGAGCTGCGTACTGTTGATGATACGACTATCAAGCATGCAGAAGTACAGATGCAGTTTAAGAAAGCTCAGCAGCAAATCGATACAGCAGCAGTGAGCGGCATCGATCTTCCTCATGCGATGAAGAGCTTCCAAGACCGTATTAAGTTTGAATATGATGCCTTTACGCAGACTGTTGAAGAATGGCAAGCGCTAAAAGCAAAAACTATCGAACTTAAGAAAACAGAGTTTGCTGATCGTTTGCATGAAGTTGATGATAAGTTGAAGCATGATTATGCCAAAATTGAACAGAAAATCCTTGAGCATAACAGCAATCTAAAAACTGCCTTCCGCTCTATTGGCGCGAATGAAAAAGCTGCTTAATTAATCTCTGATTTGTTTTATAATTTTGAAGCTTCTCCATCCCCCTATCCGTCCTAGATAGGGGGATTTTTTTGCTTATAATTTATCGCTTATGTCATTCCAGCTACTTCTAACGACCTTATTATCATAATAAATGGTCAAATACATTGACTGAGCCATTGCCAGATCCAACCTAAAAGCAATAACAATCCCGTTCATCACATTCAGTTGATTAAAGACCGAAAAATTTATTTTTTGTCCAGATATTACAAGAGACGGACAGAGTGCAACGATGCCATATGAGAGCTATGCTATAGTGACATTCTCACTTTTATATTTTAATGGAAACGGCCTGTATGCGTTATCAAAACACTTACGTCAACCTAGACACGCGCCTTTATCATGAACAGCCACCGACGCCACTAGACAATCCTCATGTCGGTCACTTCAACACTCAAGTTGCACAGCAGTTAGGCTGGGCAAATGATGAGGACCTGATGACCAATTGGGTTGAGATATTGGGCGGTCAATACGTACCAGCTGATTTTAAACCATTATCGATGGCCTATGCTGGTCACCAGTTTGGACAATGGGCTGGGCAATTGGGCGACGGACGCGGTTTACTCATGGCGCAGGTACTCGATAATGATGGACAGCCACAAGACTTGCACCTCAAAGGTGCTGGCTTGACGCCCTACTCACGCATGGGTGATGGACGCGCAGTCTTACGTAGTACTATTCGCGAATACCTGTGCGGTCATGCATTGACTAAGCTTGGCATTCCCTCGTCTAACGCATTGGGGTTTGTGGTATCTGATACGAGAGTGCGCCGTGAGCGTATCGAAGCAGGTGCAGCACTAATGCGTGTGGCAGACAGTCATATTCGTCTCGGTCATGTCGAATGGATTGCCAGCTTCGCCCCTGATGTACTGGGTGAGTTCACTGACTATATGATTGATACTTACTATCCAGAGTGCCGCGATAGCGAAACGCCTGTCTTAGTTTTCTTGACCGCAGTGGTCGAGCGTACGGCGCGTATGATTGCTGATTGGCAATTGATTGGCTTTGCTCACGGTGTCATGAATACAGATAATTTATCTATCACAGGCAGTACTTTGGACTTCGGGCCATTTGGCTTTATGGAGCGCTTCAATCCTGCGTGGATTAATAATCACTCAGACCATACGGGTCGCTACGCTTATCAGAATCAGCCTGCTATCGGGCATTGGAACCTAAACGTTTGGCTGCCACACTTTATGCGCCTAGAAGGCGTCACTCGTGAGACCCTTTCTGATTGCTTAGCGCCTTACGAAGCAACCTTTATGCAGCACTATCAGCAAGGTCTGTGCCGTAAGCTTGGCTTACCGCATCAAAGAGAAAGTCTCAGCTTGGCTTTTGAATGGTTGACGCTATTAGAAGACAACTTGCTCGACTATACCAATAGTTTCCGCGCCCTACTCGGTTTGGTCGCACCAGCAGATTATCCTTATGAGCAAAAGTTACTGGCTACTATGACCATTGAATTAAGCAGCGATGCACAGCAAGTATGGCAAGACTGGTCAGCACGTTATCTGGTACAGATTGAGCAGCTGCCACTTGAGCAGGCAGTTAACGACATGCAGACCAACAATCCTGTCTACGTCCTTCGTAATAGCATGGCGCAGCGTGCAATTACTGCCGCAGAGCAAGGTCAGTTTGAAGAAGTTGATCGAGTGTTTCGCTTATTAGCCAATCCTTATAGCGTGCAAGATATAGCTAATGATCTAGATAGCAGTGCGCCTGCGCCGGATACACCGCAGATGCCTATTAGCTGCTCGTCTTAGCACCTTTCAATTCTGTAATATTTTGAAACATTATGAAATTAAGGTTGATATCTAACTGCATTTTTTGGCATTATCAACGAGATAAATAACGAATATCATTTTATTATATTATTCGCACAATTCACCGTTGTTGACTAGGCAGTGAATTGGCAATAATGCTAGAATGAATATTTCAGCTAGTTTGCTTTTTTGACCTGATCTTTGATCGTCGACCATGATTCTGATGGTCGTGAGTCGTTTAACGTCTTTGTACCTTTCAATTATTATCATTCAATAATTTTTGGAGGGTTAGACGTTGTTTTTTATCACCATTTAATTTATTCCAATTTATTCCAACCATGGCAATTATTATGAATGACGATACCACTTCGAATACGGATAACCTCAGTACAGAAAAAGAGCAGTTTGAACAAGCTGCCTTACATTACCATGAGTTTCCACGCCCAGGTAAAATTTCGGTAACCCCTACTAAGCAGCTAGCCAACCAACGTGATTTAGCACTCGCCTACTCTCCAGGTGTTGCTGTACCTTGTCTTGAGATCCAAAGAGATCCAAAACTTGCGTCTAAATACACGGCACGTAATAACCTAGTTGGTGTTATCACTAACGGTACTGCTGTATTGGGTCTGGGTAATATCGGTCCATTGGCATCGAAGCCAGTCATGGAAGGTAAAGGCGTTCTATTTAAGAAGTTCGCAGGTATCGACGTTTTTGATATTGAAATTGCTCAGAACGATCCAGATAAGTTCATCGAAGCGGTTGCCTCGCTTGAACCTACCTTTGGTGGTATCAACTTAGAAGATATCAAAGCACCAGAATGTTTCAAAATTGAGCGCGTACTACGTGAGCGCATGAACATTCCTGTATTCCATGATGACCAACATGGTACGTCAATCATCGTTGCCGCAGCCATGCTAAATGCTTTGTTGATTACTGGCAAAAAAATCGAAGAGATTAAAATTGTTTGTTCAGGTGCAGGCGCAGCAGCTATTTCTTGCCTAGATATCATTTGCGCGCTTGGCGTTAATAAGAACAACATTATTGTTTCAGATTCACGCGGTATCATCAGTACTAGCCGTGAAAACCTTGATGAAACCAAACAGCGTTATGCTCGTGATATTACAGCTACTTCTATCGAAGAAGTCATGGACGATGTCGATATGTTCCTAGGCCTATCAATGCCAGGCACACTATCAGAAGATATGGTTCGCCGTATGGCAAAAGACCCTATCGTCTTTGCACTTGCCAACCCAACACCTGAAATCATGCCAGAGTTGGCACATGCGGTACGTCCAGACGTCATCATGGCAACTGGTCGTTCAGACTATCCAAACCAAGTAAACAACGCGCTATGCTTCCCGTATATCTTCCGCGGTGCATTAGATGTTGGTGCAACCACTGTTAACGAAGAGATGAAAGTCGCTTGCGTAAAAGCAATCGCTGCGATGGCACACGTCGAAGCTACTCCAACTACTAGCGCTAGAAACATCGAAAAGATGCAGAGCTTTGGTCGTGATTACTTAATCCCAGGCCCTTTAGAGCCAAATCTAATCATTGAGATCGCGTCAGCTGTAGCTAAAGCAGCGATGGATTCAGGCGTTGCCACGCTACCGATCGATGACATGCAAGCCTATCGTCAGCGTCTGTCTGAGTTTGTTTATAACTCTGCGTTTGTGATGAAGCCAATCTTTGCTCGTGCCAAAGCCGATCCAAAGCGCATTGTGTACTGTGAAGGTGAAGACAACAACATCTTGCTTGCTGTTCAAGTGGTCGTTGATGAGAAGCTAGCACAACCTATCTTGGTTGGTCGTCCTTCCGTTATCGAAGCCAACATCAAAAAACTGGGCTTACGTCTAAAAGCTGGCGAAAATATTACCATCGTCAACGTTGATGACGATCCTCGCTACAAAGACTATTGGCAGGGCTACTACGAGAAGAATAAACGCCGCGGTGTAAGCATTGAGCTTGCGCGTCGTGATGTTCGCCGTAAGACGACTTTGATTGGCTCTTTGCTGGTCGAAAATGGTGCGGCAGACGGCATGGTATGTGGTACCTTTGGCCATTACCAATTGCATCTAAAATACGTTGAAAGCGTCATTGGCAAAAAACAAGGTATGAACGACTTCTATGCAATGAATGCGGTACTCATGCAAGATCGTAATATCTTTATCGCTGATACTTATGTCCATGAAGACCCAACAGCTGAGCAATTGGCTGAAATGACTGTCTTAGCAACGGACCAGTTACGTCGTTTTGGTATCACGCCACGCGTTGCGCTAGTGTCTCATTCTAACTTTGGTGCTTCAGATCGTGCCAGCGCTGTCAAAATGCGCAAGGTTCATGAGCTATTGACCAATATGAATGTCGACTTCGAGTTTGAAGGCGAAATGCAAGGTGATGCCGCGCTTAACGAAAATATTCGTCTAAACGATATGCCATCAAGCCCGTTAAAAGGTGCAGCGAACTTGCTTATCTTGCCAACGCTTGATGCCTCAAACATCGCTTTCAACCTGCTTAAAACAGCGACTGGCAGTGCTTCTATTGGCCCTATCCTATTAGGCACCAATAAGCCGGTCCACATTTTGACACCATCAGCGACAGCACGTGGTATCGTCAACATGACTGCATTGACCGTTACTGAAGCGCAAGACCTAGAAAACGAAAAATAGTCATATACCATACACAGTATGAATGCACTATAGTCAGTTCAATATAATTTGGATACAAGGAAGCCGAGTGAAAGTACTACAAATAGTAGACTGAGCGAGGCTGACGCCGTACCCAATTTATAGAGGATTGATTATATTAAGAAGGGCTCTGTCATCCATTGACAGAGCCCTTCTGCTATACTAAAACCAGTCAATGCAACTTATAGAGCATTGGCTGTTTTTTTAATTTATAAAAATTTAGCTAGCAATATAAAGCTAGATAATAACAAGAGGCTTCTATGCAAATTTACCTTGTGGGCGGTGCTGTACGCGATCAACTGCTTAAGCGTCCTATCAAGGACAAGGACTTTGTCGTCGTTGGCGCTACTGTTGCAGAAATGATTGATGCAGGGTTTCAACAAGTGGGCGCTGACTTTCCTGTGTTTTTGCATCCGACCAGTCATGAAGAGTATGCATTGGCACGCACAGAGCGCAAGCAAGGCTCAGGCTACAAAGGTTTTAGCGTACATGCCAGCCCTGATGTTAGTCTAGAAGATGATTTGCGCCGTCGTGATTTAACCATCAACGCGATGGCAATTGAGGTTACTAGCTTAACTGACGACACCCCGATTAATGGACAAGTCATCGACTACTATGGCGGACTACAAGATTTAAAAGACAAGACATTACGCCATGTGTCTAATGCTTTTAATGAAGACCCATTACGTGTACTTCGAACAGTGCGCTTCTATAGCCGTTACTACGATTTGGGATTTACAATCGCGGATGACACTTTAACGCTGATGCATCAATTGGTTGATACAGGAGAGCTGGCTCACTTGAGCGCCGAACGTATTTGGCAAGAATCGAGCCGTGCAACTATGCAGCTATCACCGCAAGTCTATTGGCAAAAACTGTTTGAAATTGGTGCACTCACAGAGTATTTTGCGCCTTTGCATCATGCTTGGGACAATGTCCAAATAAGAGAAACAGTGCAGACTGCGTTATACTTTGCGGGACACATGCATTTAAATTTATCGCAGCGCTGGGCGCTACTAATGACTAGCTTGACCTCATCACTATTTAATAGCGAAAACTCTGAGTCTCCGTCTAACGTATCGACCGCTATAAAAAATATTAACGCTATCGGTAATAAAGCCAAAGTCCCAAAAGCACATACTCAGTTCGCAACTTTATTCGTTCAGCAAGCTGACAAACTAAGCACAATAAAC
>CAJXUF010000041.1 GCA_913061175.1 uncultured Psychrobacter sp. | reverse complement strand
CTACACACTGCATATCGTCGGCAGCGTCAGATGTGTATAAGAGACAGGCCAAAACCCAGTACCGATGCAAGCATTGGTGATGAATTTGCGCCGCCCAATATTTCAAGACATCAAAGTTCGCCAAGCACTGACAGCTGCCTATGATTTTGAATGGATGAATAAAACCTTATTTCATGGGCAATATGAGCGTTTGCAAAGCTTCTTCCATGGTTCAGAGCTTGCCGCAACGGGTACGCCATCTGATGCAGAGATGCAGGTATTGACGCCTTTATTGTCTGAGCTTGAACCGACACAGCGCCAAGCAACATTAGCAGAATGGCAGCTACCCACCAGCGATGGGAACGGCTTTAATCGTCAAGGGCTATTAGAGGCGCGTAAGCTATTGTTAGAGGCTGGGTTTTATTACGAGGATATGAAACTATATCAACCTGATGGATCACTTGCCCAGGTTGAGATTTTGATGACAGGCGAGACAATGGGCCGTGTCCTGTTGCCTTATATTCGCAATCTAAAACGCTTGGGATTTGATGCAACATTGCGCCAAGTCGATGGGCCACAATATTATGAGCGTATGCGCCGTTTTGACTATGACATGGTCGTGGACGTATTTGCTCAAAGTCTATCTCCTGGTGCTGAGCAAGCGGCATTCTGGGGTAGTGCTGCTGCTGATGAGCCGGGTAATCATAATAGTGCTGGTATCAAAAATGCTGCCGTCGATCAAGTCGTTGCCGCTCTTGGTAATGCTAAAAATCGTGACGAGATTGTACTGTATACACAGGTGTTAGATAGGTTATTGCGGGCAGGACATTATGTCGTACCGCTATACGGCAAGTCTGGCACCAATGTCGCCTACTGGGATCAGTATCGCCATACCGAAAAACTACCAACCAATGCTGTTGGTATCGATTACTGGTGGGTGGATAAAGAGGCAGAAGGGCGTATTAATAAATATTTAAAGCAGTAGACAGTTTTTATTATAAAGTTTGACCCGATAACAACGGACAGCTGAGCCTATATGATATTGCTATCAAATAACAGTTAGATTAGGGCGTGTCCTCATTTTAAAAAATGGTGATAAAAATGAGATAAATTGCCGTCAAACGAGGATAAGATCGAGATATTGACCAACTATTTGACGATGTTTGGCAAAATTTAGCTGTTTTTAGCCCATTTAGAGGACACTCGTTTGAATTGAGGACACGCCCTAATACTTGCTTCTTTTTCTATCCAAAAAACCATCCATACTAAGCTAGAAACCTTATGCTAAAAATTGCCTACTCTGACGTCTTTCGCTATTCCGTGCCAGAAAAACACCGCTTCCCCATGCAAAAGTACATTATGATTCCTGAGCGCTTACTGGCAGAAGGGACTATTAGCCGAGATAACTTCTTTGCCCCTGCTCGCTTAAGCGAAGATGAGATTTTGACCACGCATACTGCAGAATACTGGTATCAGCTTAAAACCCAAACACTGCCGCGCAAGGCTGCTCGTGCTATCGGATTTGAGATGACACCGCAGTTGGTGGAGCGCGGTCGTTATATTGCCCATGCAACGTATGAGTGCGCACTATATGCTCAGCAATATGGCGTGGCGATGAATGTTGCAGGCGGCACCCATCACTCCTTTGCTGGTCATGGAGAAGGCTTTTGTGTCTTCAATGATGTTTGTATCGCTAGCAATTTATTGCTAAATCGTGGACAGGCAAAGAAAATTTTAGTGATCGATTTGGATGTTCATCAAGGCAATGGCAACGCCAGCATCATGGCAGATGAGCCACGCGTTTTTGTCTTTAGCATGCATGGTGCAAAGAACTATCCATTTCGTAAGCAAGTATCAGACTTAGACATTGAGCTAGACAACGATACTGGTGATGCTAGGTATTTACAGATATTAGAAGACACGCTGCCACGCTTAATCGCTGAGGTTGCACCAGATATGATTTTTTATCAGTCTGCTGTCGACGTGCTCGCCACCGACAAGCTCGGCAAACTTGGATTGACACAAGCAGGATGCAAGGCGCGTGATGAATATGTCCTGCAGCAAGCAAAAGCCGCCAATATCCCTGTCGCTATCGTGATGGGTGGCGGCTACTCAGAAGATATCGAAGACGTGGTTGAAGCGCACTGCAATACGTTTCGATTGGCACAGCAGATATTTTTTGAAGCATTGGTCTAATAACATATCGCTGAAAGGTGAAGACGATTCCAGAGTTGGAATGGCTCATATACCCTAGCTATAACAGTGCGGTAATGCCTTGCCAACCGACACGTATTCCAAGCACGATTAAGATTAATAAAATAAGCTGACGAAAACGCGCTTGCGGTAAATAACGACGCAAACGGATTCCAACCAAAAGAGTCACTATAGACAGTACACTCAAAAAAGTAATCAGCTGCCACTCACCACTGCTCAGTGCCATGATAGGCTCACGCAACACGATAATTTGAGCAATCTTTCCTAAGAAATAGCACATGTTACCGACTTTAGCGATGGTGTTTTTATCATCACTGGCAGACAGCAGATACATCATCAGGATGGTCGACATCGCATTGGTCGAGCCGCCGATGACGCCTGCACCAAAGCCAACGGCAATTAACATAGGCTTGGTGTTTGGTAGACGGATTTGCTTACCGAGTAAACTACTCACAACGTAGAAGGCAATGACCGCGGCCAACAATAAGAGAATATAAGCGCTATCGACCCATAGCAATAGTTTCGCACCTAAAATACTACCTAGCAGGCTGGTAAGTGCAAGCAACCAATAGCGTCTGCCGTAGTAAATAAAGTTTTGCCAAATGGTTCGCTCACCGCCTACTAGCCAGGTCATCACATTAACGACTAGCGAGGGGAAAATCACTAGTACAATGGCGTGTTGCAATGGGTACATACTAGCAAGCGCAGTGGTCGTTACTAGCGTTGCGCCAAGTCCGCTAATACCATGTAGCAGTGAAGCAAGCGCAAAAATGATCGTCAGCACTAGCATCTGAGTGCTATCGTTACCAGCTATATTCATCATATCGGTCACACCATTTGAGGCTCAGCGTCTGTATCTACACACTATCTACATGCTAGCTATCAGATTTAGCGCCTGTAGCTCTAACTATCTTTACGTTGACCGATTGCTTGACCAATAATGCTAGCTAGTTGCTCAGCAATTTTATCTTTACTGGTCTTCTCAAGCGTTACCGCGTCACGCTCATAGCGCTCAGAGAAAAACACCTGCATCGCATTGTCATCACTAGCAAAACCAATATCTGCACGTGAGACATCATTACAGGCAATCATATCTAAATCTTTTGCGACCAACTTACCACGGGCATAACGCTCGACATCTTGCGTCTCTGCTGCAAAACCAACGACAAATAGCTCTGAATGTGCAAGAGAAATCGTCGCTAGAATATCAGGATTTTTAACCAGACTGAGCGTCATGGCATCTTGTGTCTTTTTAATTTTTTGCGGTGCAGCTTCTTCCGTACGATAATCCGCCACGGCTGCCGTCGCGATAAAGATATCTGCTTTCACAAATTGGTTGTCATCATAAGACTGTAGCGAGTCATTATTGTCATTATGGTCGCTTACATCATCATCACCGCAACCACAGTCGCCATGATGATGCTCGTGAGAATGGTTATGAGAGTGATCGTGCTCATGAGAATGGTCATGCTCATCTTCAAAATCTAGTTGAAGCTCGCTATGCGTACCTTCCACACATTGCTGCGCCGCTATCAGCATATCTTCAGCAGACAGCACATCGATCCGTGTGACATTAAGCGGCGTGGGCAATGCCACTTTACCACCAGCAATTAAGACAACGTCTGCGCCAGCAGCTACACAGGCGCGCGCCAATGCGAAGCCCATTTTTCCTGAAGAGTGATTAGACAAATAACGCACAGGGTCAATCGCTTCTACGGTTGGACCTGCGGTAATGACTACTCTTTTGCCTGCCAACAATTGCGGCGTCGTATTCATCGCTATGAACAGCAACACCTCATCCAATAACTGCTCAGGCTCAGGCAATCGCCCTGCTCCGACATCACCGCACGCTTGCTCACCGCTAGCTGGCTGGATAATTTGATAATTCATATCGTGCAATGTTTGCACGTTTAGATTGACTGCTGGATGCGCCCACATCTGCTGATTCATGGCAGGAGCAATAATGACGGGCGCAGTAGTGGCAAGACACACTGTGGTCAATAGATCATCAGCCATACCCATGGCCAGACGCGCGAGCGTATTGGCCGAAGCTGGTGCAATCACGATTAAGTCGGCCCACTTGGCCAGCTCAATATGCCCCATGCCTGCCTCGGCTTGCTCATCGAGCAACGAGACGTGCACCTCATTACCCGTCAACGCTTGTAGTGTCAGCGGTGTGATAAATGCTTGTGCGCCTGTCGTCATGATAACGCGCACATCAAAGCCTGCCTTGACTAACAAGCGGGCAAATATAGCAGATTTATAAGCGGCGATACCGCCAGTAATAGCAAGCACAATATTGGACATAAGCATGGCATCAACAAAAAAGTAAAAAGATAAAATTGCGCTTATAGTAACAATTATGAGATAAATTGGGTAAGATTTTCCGTATCTATCTCAGATAACAAGTATCAACCCATTTTCAAGGAGTGACAATGGCGATCAAAGACTGGCATGAGGATGACAGGCCACGCGAAAAACTTTTAAAATTTGGTGCAGCTCATTTGTCTGATGCCGAGATACTGGCCATATTTTTGCGCACGGGTACTCAATCTCAATCAGCGATTGAATTAGCGCGGCATTTGATCGATCAGTTTGGTAGCTTAGCCGAACTATTAGCCGCCCCTCAACAGACGGTTCTTGCCTGCCATGGTATGGGCCCTGCAAAGTACGCCCAAATATTAGCCTCACTTGAGATGGGTACGCGCTATCTGGACAGCCAACTCAAAACTGGGCAAGCACTAGGACGTTCACAAGCGGTCAAAGACTATATCAGTACCCAGTTGCGCGGCGAGCACCGTGAAGTATTTGCCGTACTCTGTCTGGATAATGCCCTCAACCTTTTAAACTTTGAGATATTATTTACAGGTGGCATCTCATCATGCTCGGTATGCATCAAGCACGTACTTCGGCATGCACTAAGCCATGCTGCTAGCCAACTTATCATCGCCCACAATCATCCTCATACCGATGCCAAGCCATCGACCGCTGATAACTTACTGACCTATGAATTAAAAAAAGCCTGTGACCTGTTAGATATCTCGCTTGTCGATCACATCATCGTCGGACGTAACGACACTTTGTCTTATGCCGAAAGCTGCCTTGCACCTTTTGGTTAGCTCTTTGGCAAGTTTTCGATAATGGCTAGCTATGTAGCCCACGTGTCTGTTTGGAAAACCTGCACACAGTTATGTTTGATACATATCATCGACAGAGCGTAGCATTTTGGCTCTTGATAGTTATCGACAACTGTTTCATATTAGTAGCCATTCTTGTCATTTATTTGTCAATTACTTACTAGACCGTTAATACTAGTACTTAAGAGACGTAAAACCGAGCATTTATGGATTAACAAATCATTCGACATATTTATAAGACAGTGAATGGCAAGACGAAAAACAATTATAGTTAGCTCTTTCATTCACGTACTTTTCGCATTTCTTATTCAGCGTTTTAAAGGAGATAGTCATGGCAATTGGCTTGTTTATTTTGGCAGTCATCATTCAGTTAGCCGTGGTCTTGGCCATCTTTTTGTTGTCCTTATCACGGGTCACCGGTAGCATCGTCGCCCTGATTACGGTTATCGTCACCGCAATTATCAGCCCATGGTCACTCATTTTGGGTATACCAATGGCATTACTATGCTTGGTCTTACTCGTTGCACCGCTTCGCCAATCGTTAATCACTAAGCCTGTTTATAAGGCGCTGGGCGGTGCGATGCCAAGTATGAGTGACACTGAACGTGAAGCGCTCGATGCAGGTACTAGTTGGTGGGAAAAAGAGCTGTTTATGGGTGCGCCAAACTGGGATACCTTTGCCAATTATCCTTATCCGCAGCTTTCAGAAGAAGAGCAGAGTTTCATTGATAATGAAGTAGAGACCTTATGTGCCATGCTTGATGAATGGCAAATCCAGCATAAAGATAAAGACCTATCACCTGAGGCATGGCAATTTATTAAAAGTAATGGTTTCTTAGGTTTAATCATTCCAAAAGAATTTGGCGGCTTAGAATTTAGCTCTTATGCCCAAAGCCGTGTAATGAGCAAGATTGCTTCGCGCTCGCCAACTGCCGCTGTGACCTGTATGGTTCCCAACTCGCTCGGCCCTGGTGAGCTACTGATGCATTATGGTACGGACGAGCAAAAGCAGCGCTGGTTGCCAGGTCTTGCCAAAGGTGATGAAGTACCTTGCTTTGGTTTAACTGGGCCCGAAGCCGGCTCTGATGCAGGTGCCATTCCTGATACAGGTGTGGTCTGTTACGGTATGCACGAAGGCGAGCAAGTGCTTGGCCTACGCATGAACTTCTCTAAGCGCTGGATTACCCTAGCACCTGTCGCCACTGTCGTTGGCTTAGCATTTAAAATGCACGATCCTGAAGGTCTACTTGGCAATCCTGAAAAGACCGATTACGGTATTACTTGTGCCCTCGTTCCAGCCAACCACGAAGGTGTCGTAACAGGGCCACGTCATAATCCAATCGGCTCACCATTTATGAATGGTACAGTCGATGGCAAGGACGTCTTTATCCCATTAGATTACATCATCGGCGGTGTCGAGAATGCTGGTCGCGGCTGGCGTATGCTGATGGAATGCTTGGGTGTTGGTCGAGGTATTTCTCTGCCGGCTCTATCGACATCAGCCAGTGAAATGACTTACCTATCTGTCGGTGCGTTCGCAAAAGTTCGCGAACAGTTCAAGATATCAGTAGGTAAATTTGAAGGTGTACAGGACGCCACTAGCCGTATGGCGAGTAACACTTATATGTTAGAAGCGTTCCGACATTTGGTCACTTGCGGATTAAACCAAGGTGGCACGCCCTCAGTCATGACTGCCATGGCAAAATACTATGCGACTGAAACCATGCGTAGCGTTGTCAACGACGGTATGGATGTGGTCGGTGGTCGTGCTGTACAGATGGGTCCGCGTAACTTCTTAGCGACACCTTATCAAGCGATTCCTGTTTCCATCACTGTCGAAGGTGCCAACATTTTGACCCGCTCGCTCATGATCTTTGGTCAAGGTGCGATGCGTTGTCATCCTTATTTATTCGACGAGCTTCAGTTACTACAAAGCGAAGATAAAGCTGCTGCCATTGAGAAATTCGATACCCTTTTCTTCAAACATTTAGGCTACACGTTTAACCGTGGCGCCAAAGCTTTTGTCGCAGGTTATATTGGTGGTAGCGATAAGGCCCCGAGTTTCGCAGACGCCTTTACCCGTCCTTATTACAAACATATTAACCGCTTAAGTGCGAGCTTTGCCCTAACTGCTGACATGGCATTAGGACTACTAGCAGGAGACTTAAAGCGTAAAGAAATGCTCTCTGGTCGCTTAGCAGACATCCATAGTCATTTATTTATTGCGACTGCTATTTTGCAATTCTATGAGCATGGTAGTAAATCAGAGTCTGAACAATTGCATGCCGAAGTTGCGCTACAAAACAGCTTGTATACGATTCAAGAAGCCTTCGTGTCATTCTTCGCTAACTTCCCGAATCGTATGGCAGCAAATGTGGTTAGCTTTGTGACTTTCCCAAGTGGACGTATCTTTACCCCAGCAAGCGATGAGCTAAAACGCCAGTTGGGCGATACTTTCATGGATGATTTTACAGCCAACCCGTTTCGCGATTATCTAAAAACCATGGTTTATTACAACACAGATGCAGACGATGTAACTGGTCGTATGGAGCATGCTTATCAGACGTTGGTCGAAATCGAACCATTGTGGCAGAAGTTCAAAAAGGCAGAGCATCAAGACAGCTTTGAAGGTCTAACCTTTGAAGACCATGTGGTACACGCCAGTCAAAATGGCGGCATTACCGAAGAAGAAGCAGAAGTTCTGATTCAATATAACGCCATGCGTTTTGATTCATTATTGACCGATACGTTTGACGAGCATCTATCAGAAGCGCTAGAACGTGACAATCCGCATGCGCTTGAAAATGCAGTTCACCAACTGACTGATTATGCACAGCTCAAAAGACAAGCTCAGAGTAAAAACGGTATCGCTGTGGATACTGATGCAGCTGTCGTCGATGAGCTAGCCCCTAACGAACCAGCTGTTAACGATCTAGACAGTACTGCAAATACAGAAAACCATACTGGCGATGCCAATCCTAATCATGGTTATGAAAGTGATGGCGATGTAGAGTTGGTCAGTGAGCAAGATACTGTCAAAGAAGTAAATTCGCAGACAGATTTTGAAGAGTCAGAGCCTGAGGTAGAGGCACTCGATCATCGCCATCGTGACGCTGAATCACATCTTAACGAGCGTATGGGCAACAATCATAATCGTCATATTGCACCACCTGATGAGATAAATACGGAAGTAAGTGATAATGATATCAAACCTTTAGAACGCCAATCACCTCTATCACGCGAAGAAGACGATAAGGTTTAGAAGTCTATGCTGTTTTTGATATTAGTATTAGACCCTGAACTTTATTAGAATCTATAGTAAGAGTTTCATTTTTTATTAGCCAGACTATCTATAAACGACAGTCTGGCTTTTTTAGGTCTATTGGAAATTCTGAGCTTAACTAGTCGTATGAGTCTTATTCCTTCCTTTGCATTTTGATAATTTAAAATCAACGGTTTGATATCAATATTTTGACATATTTGCTTACCCTAAAAACTCTTTCATGAATATTTTGTTTCATATGGGAAACAAACCGTTTAGAATAAATATTGACTATATTATGGGCACATAGTTGTAACGAGGAATGTACATTTAGAATAAAATCAGAAAAAAATCTTGCAGTGCCCTTAGCTATTCTTTTATATTGTCCACGAAAATGTGACATCGAGCGACAATCACGGGAACTTAATAGTCATAACAAGCTTTGTAGTAAGGCTGATAAGTACAATCATGTTGGCTAATGAACACTTACTATAAAGCTGTTATGCACACAAAGGATATGAATTATGTGGAAGAATTTGGGACTGACGGGCAAGATCATTGTTGCCATGGTGCTCGGTATTGGACTGGGCCTATTTCTAAACTACTCAGGATTGAACGGCGAAGGTAGCTTTGTTAATACTTATATTACCAATGGCTTCCTTGCCATTGTTGGTAAACTATTTGTCAACTCGCTAAAAATGTTGGTCGTACCTTTGGTGCTTATCTCACTGATTTGCGGTGTATGCGGTATTGGTGATATTCGCCTACTTGGACGTATTGGTACCAAAACGTTCATTATTTATATGATAACCACTGCACTCGCTATTGCGACTGCAATTGGTCTTGGCTCGCTATTCGGTATCGGTAAAGGCATGAATATCGGAACGGAAGCCGAGTTTGAAGCTGCGTCAGCGCCGCCTCTACTTGATGTATTCTCTAACATTATCCCATCGAACCCCATCAGCGCGATGGCAAATGGTGATATGTTATCGATCATCTTCTTTGCTATTTTGATCGGTGTCAGTATCTTGATGGTAGGTAAACCTGCCAAAGGCTTAGTGCAGAGCCTAGAGCTGATCAACGAAGTTATCTTAAAGATGGTCACGATCATCATGAACCTTGCACCATATGGTGTATTTGCGCTATTGACCAAAGCAATGGCAGAGCTAGGTTTAGACTTGATTTGGTCACTACTGGGTTATGTCGCGGTATTGGTCGGTTCATTGGCCTTCCACTTCTTTGTCACCATGATGATTGTACTTAAAGTATCTTCAGGCCTGTCTATCAAGACGTTCTTGGCAAAAATGCGTGAAGTACAAATCTTTGCTTTTAGTACCTCAAGCTCGAACGCGACGATTCCTATTACCTTGCGTACGGTTACCAAACGTATGGGTGTAAACAACTCAGTTGCGTCGTTCACTGTTCCTTTTGGTGCTACCATCAATATGGATGGTACGGCTATCATGCAGGGTACTGCGACCATCTTTATTGCCAACATTTACGGCATTGATTTGGGCGTGACTGAATACTTAACCGTCATCTTGATGTCAGTACTGGCGTCTGTTGGTACGGCTGGCGTGCCTGGTGTTGGTTTGATCATGCTGTCGATGGTATTCGCTCAAGTGGGTCTACCAATCGAAGGCATCGGCCTAATCTTGGGTGTGGATCGTATCCTTGATATGCTACGTACTGCTGTAAACGTTGGTGGCGATGCTGCTGTTACTACTATCGTGGCAAAATCAGAAGGCAAAATGGATCTGGCTATTTACAACGATCCTAACGCTGGTGCAAAAGATGTATTTGATGGTCATATCGATGAAGACAATGAGCGTGAGTTCTCTGAAGTCTTTAGTGATGGCATCATGGGTAGTGAATACGATGATGTCGATCGTCGCCGCTAACCCACTCCCGCTAGATAAAAGTGTATAAAATAAAAAACCTCAGTCAAATTGGCTGAGGTTTTTTTATGATTAATAATCAGTAAATAATAATGATTGATACGGTTCTATCAACAACTAATTAGCCAAACACGTACTTGGTCAACATTGCCAGACAGACCAGTACAATTACTGGACGAATCAATTTGCTACCGCCTTTAACCACCATATGTGAGCCAAAATAAGCGCCGATGGTTTGTCCAACCATCATCGCTAGCCCCACTTTCCACAGTACGTTGCCACCCAAAATAAAGAATATTAACGAGCCAATATTGGTCGATAAATTCAATACTTTTGCCGCGCCTGTTGCTTCGATAATTTGACGACCACGTAATGCCACATTACCAAGCGCAAAAAACATACCCGTACCTGGACCGATATAACCATCATAAAAACCAATCAACGGTGCCACGACTTTTTGCCATTTGCCCTCTGAAATTCGCGGTGCCGCCTCTACTTCACCTAATCTAGGAGCAAATAACGTATAGATACCGATAGCCGCGATCAAAAATGGAATGACCTTTTCAAGCAAGTCAGGTGGAGACATCTGTACAGCGATGGTGCCGATAACGGAACCAATAAAAGCGGCAATGATAGCTACTTTGATTCGTTGCGGTTTGACGACTCCTTTCCTAATCATAGTAATAGACGCCGCCAGTGCGCCTGATGCCGCTTGCAGTTTATTGGTACCAAGCGTCAATACTGGTGGGATATTGGCCAGTAGCATGGCAGGGATGGTCAACAACCCGCCGCCGCCAGCGATAGCATCAATAAATCCTGCCAATGCGGCCACCGCAGTAAGCATTAAAATAATCTCTAACGAGAAAGTTAAGTCCATGACACTGACCTGCAAAATATGATAAGAAGAGAAAAGGAGTTCTGAGATAAGGCTAAAATATCGTTATCGATAAGCTGACAGCTTACCAGTGCTAGCAAAAGAAATAATGACACATCGCACAGCGCTGCTCATTATAAAGATAAAACCGTAAAAAAAGCCAAAAACGTAACAAAGTCTGCTAAATTTGTCTAATAACATTCCGAATATACTCAACCGAATAGCGACTTATTAAAAAGATGTAACGACTTACAACTATTGTGCTCGTCAAATCCTCTTTATAATATTGCTATTGTGAATATAAAAAAGTAGACCGTTGGCACTGGCTCAACGTATTTTGTTGTCTATATTGATAAGAGTATGAGAAACTGTTTCTGTCTATTTGCTACCTCAAAATTATAGGTAGCGCAGACATTGATGGATATTTGAGGTTATTTAGTAAATTGTATTTAGCGAATGAGGATGATATGGCAATACGAAGGATTAAGGCATTTTTTGAATTTGAGGCAGCAGGCGGTATCGTCTTAGCATTGGCTGCCATTGCTGCAATGATCATTGCCAACTCCCCTCTTAATGTTTGGTATGAAGGTTTTATTCATGCACCAGTCGCCATTCAGATTGGTGAGTTTGCGATTGCCAAAGACGCTCATCACTGGATTAACGATGGTCTGATGGCGGTTTTCTTTTTCTTGGTTGGATTAGAGCTTAAGCGTGAAGTACTCATCGGTGAGCTGTCCAATGTCAAACAGATAATACTACCAGCAGGTGCCGCATTGGGCGGTATGATTATGCCAGCGATTGTCTATCTGCTTTTTAACTACAATGAGCCTGAGTTTTGGAAAGGTTGGGCCATTCCTGCGGCTACAGATATTGCGTTTGCACTCGGTATTTTGAGTCTTTTAGGTAACCGTGTACCAAACTCTTTAAAGGTATTTTTGGTCTCTATTGCTATCTTTGATGACATTGGTGCGATTCTGATTATCGCTTTGTTTTACACCAGTGAGTTGTCATTAGAGTCATTGGCAGTAGCTGGTTTATGTTTGCCGTTCTTATATGTTCTTAATCGCCGTAACGTCACCAACATCACGCCGTATCTACTCATCGGTCTGATCATGTGGATTGCTGTACTCAAGTCTGGTATCCATGCAACATTGGCAGGGGTGGTATTAGCACTATTTATCCCGATGTTCGACCGCACTGATCCTGAGCACTCTCCGCTTGAAGAGCTAGAGCACGATCTGCACAATACCGTCGCTTTTGGTATTTTGCCAATTTTTGCTTTTGCCAACTCGGGTATCTCGCTCGAAGGCGCAGGTTTTGCTGAGTTATTCCACTCAGTACCGCTAGGTATCGCCGCTGGTTTATTTATCGGTAAGCAGTTAGGCGTCATGTTCATGTGCTGGTTAATCTTTAAACTTGGTATCTCAACCATGCCAAAAGGTATGGACTATAAGCAAATCTACGGCGCAGCTCTATTGTGCGGTGTTGGTTTTACCATGAGCTTGTTCATCGGTGGCTTGGCGTTTGCTGGCGACACCACTATGTTTGATGAGCGTTTGGGTATTATCATGGGTTCAATCGTCTCTGGTATTGCCGGTTACATCATGCTAAAAATGAGCTTGAAAGACAATGCTAGCGGTACATCGGTCGATTTGACTCGCCCGCATTAATGAAACGTAGAGTAGCTTATAGTGGTAATGCTTAATATTGATGCCACTTATAAGCTGCTCTATTTTATTTATATATGCGTTATCGAGATATCTACAAGTGACTTAGCAATCAATGACAAGACTACATAACGTGATTGATCGCTAAATCATTTATTTGTGTTCATAGTTATTATCGTTATCACAGCTATCGGAGCTAACCATGTACCGACCTATACACCGCGTTGTACGTCAACTGGCATTAGGGTTATCTGTTTTCGGTAGTGTCTATCTGCTAGCAGGCTGTGCAACACTATCCAAGCAAGAATGTCTCGTCGGTGACTGGCAAACTATCGGCTATAACGATGGCGTGGCAGGTTACCATTCAGATCGCTTAGCATCTCATACAAAAGCTTGTGCCAAAGCCAGTGTCGCACCTGACTACCAAGCATGGGAGCGAGGTCGTAAACTTGGCCTGCAACAATATTGCACCATCAATAATGCCTATAACATCGGTAGACGTGGTCGTCAGTTGAACAATGTTTGCCCGATCACTATGGCCAACACATTGCAAGCGGCTAATCAAAAAGGGCTAGATTATTACGCTTTAGACAGTCAGTTAGACAAAGACAATCGCCTCCTAGATACTTATCAATCAGAATTCAATAAGCTAGAAAACGGTGAAATGCTAGATTTTGCTAATGAAAAAAAAGCCCGTGCACGGCTACTATCTCTATCTGATGAGATTCGCGATACCAAACGCCGTATCCGAACAACACAGCAGCAATTAGATTCATTGAACCAATCCAGTAATTTTTACGAATGATTGTGATGCGAAGCTATCGCAATGCAAGTTTTACGTTCTAAGGCATGTCCTCACTCTGAAAATGGTACTTGATAACTATGGATAAGAAAATCATCAATACGGCAAGTACTCCAACTGACAAACCTGACTTTCAGTCATCGAATGCTCAATCATCGAACGCTTATCAGCGTCATGGACGTACCACTGCTATCGATGACCATAGCGATTTGCAGGTTCTAAAACGCATTAAACGTTATTTATTACCAAAAGACTTTACGATCTCGCCTGCTCTACTTGATGAGATCGTGGCAGGTTACGATATTGGCGATCCACTCGCAGACGCGTTAGCTGCACAGAGCATAAAGTTTGCAAAGCCTTTACAGCATACTATTCTTAGCAATAGTCCAAACAATAATCCTGCAAGCAATTATCTTGTAAACAAGGACCTTGTAAAAAATCCATCATTTAACGCGCTCACTGAGCAATTTAGCAGCCATCCTGACTGGTTCGACCCAAAGCTTGCCCAAATAGGTGCGATTGCCTATCGGCGATATCCGTTGATGCTCATTTGGCTATTGCGTAACGTTGCTCTAATGGCAGGCTATAGCATTCCTGCTCTCTCGCTACCGCTCATTCAGACAGGTGCACTGATGCACGATGCGCTACCTCGATTGATGCGTACTTATGCCTATATCTTGGCTGTGTCTGAACACCCCTCATCTAATATGAGCACACGCAATCAAAATAAACCTATCGAGCAAGTGTTAGCCATTGGCTCTGAAGGCTGGCGACAATCGATCCAAGTACGTCAGATACATACCTTGGTACGGCAAAACTTACTCAAAGGTAAAGGCAATGCTGCTACAGGCGTGATACCAAATGCCGAGCAACATCATAATCCTGACGGTAGTTGGAATACCAACTATTGGGGCATCCCTATCAATCAAACCGATATGATTGCCACCCATTTGCAGTTCTCCTTACTGATTATGCGCGGTCTACGATTGCTGGGCGCACGTATTAGCACAGAAGAAGCTGAAGGTATCCTGCATCTATGGAATCTTGCCAGTTATTGGATGGGTGTTGATCTAGATCGTTTACCAAAAGATGAGGCCGCATGTTGGGAATGGCTCTATACCTATCTATCGATACAGCAGCTAGACTTTAAGATGGGACAACCACTGGCAAAAGCATTGCACGATTTACCACGTCAGCTGATGGGTGAAGATAATCGCCGTGGACGTTTTGTTGAAATGGTCAACGCGAGTGTCACTCGGACTTTGGTCGGTGATGATATAGGCGATGGGCTGGACTTACCAAAATCGAAGATACGCTTTGGCGTATTGTCTTCAGTGCCAATTCTTTTTGCGCTCGATACTGCACGGCAGCATAATGCGTCTGTTGCTCATAAGCTAGAAGCATTCCGTGCCAAGCGCCAAGACAATATGAACTGGTGGCTGAAAAAGAACGATGATTATTATAAGTAGATGATTATAGTCATTCCACTATAAAAGCATTACTGCGTTAACCTCGTTTGAAGTATCACATATACATCTACACTCGGTTGCCTTGTACTACTTTTAAATTGCATCGACTATATTACAAGTAGATGATATTTATCAGCGTTTGTTTTCTACGCGATAATACCATTCGAGCTGTCGATCAAACCCCGTTTCTAATAGGTTAGCAATTACCCGTCCTGTTAGTCCCCACACTGTCTCGCCATCGACCTGCCAGCTCGGCGTCAGTATGGTAGCCATTTGCTCCTGCATCTTATACTCAATTTCATACTCTACCGTTGGCTGAGTGACTAATGACTCTAAATCTGCCCAAAAGATACGTGATATTTCTCCTACCTCTGGGACTAACACCAGACCTGGGGCGATAAGTGCGACAATTGGGCGTACGCTCATACCACTTTTGGACGTTTGGATAGGTAGCTGACCAAGCAACTGAACTTTATTGGGCGGTAGCGCTGTTTCTTCACAGGCTTCACGCAATGCGGTAACGACATTATTGCCATCGCCTCGATCATGTTTACCACCCACACAAGACACTTCACCCGCATGACTGTTCATATGGGCGGCGCGGCGTGTTAGTAGTAGTTTAGGCCTGCGCTCATGAGTAATAGCGACCAGTATTGAGGCATCAGCAATCGGTGTCTGATATAGGCTGTCTAATACACGGCTACTATGAGAGGCGTTATGTGCCTCGTACATCGCCGGACTTGTCAGCGCATTTAAGGTCTCATGTTGCACTCGTTCGGCTAATTGACGAAGCGTCGGATGACGAATAAAAGTAGGTACAGCAACTGACAGGTTATCGAAGCTTACAGCCTCCGGTGGGAGTAACATTATAATTGCCCTATATTTTTATCGTTATTAAGCGGTATCAACAGCATCTTTCTTATTTTCTATTATGAAAATCGCGACTAATAAATAAAACCAACAATCTTTTTATTTGTCTCGGTCACTCGTTTTGTTAGCGGCTTTGATATCAATAATTACTGAACACTCACTAGACTAGCGCAATATAATAGTGGCTGCATGCTATTTATGTGACTGATTCATTGCTTATCAATGCTCAATAACGGCCCTATTAACTAATAATAGTCAGCCTATCTGTGAAATGATGCGTTACTGTTATCGTGATTCTGTCCGTCGATAATATGTGCTATCTTAAGACGATAGCTGCTCTTTAGAATAATATCTTATATAGTCGATCTTATATAAGTCAGGTACGTTTAAGTCAGATGCATTTAAGTTAGGTTTATTGTTAGGTTCACGCAGTCTACTGCTTGTAGTACTTGTCTCACCGTTCTTATGTCTAACTTATCTCGAAACGATGACAGCAGCACTTCAGAATATAGGTTTTATAACCTATAAAAAACATCATACACAATAACTTTTATAACAAGGTAGTTGATATGCGCTATTGCCTCCAATGCGGTCATGAAGCAGAACGAAAAATCCCACCTACGGACAATATGCCGCGTTTGGTATGCCCCAATTGCCACTATATCCACTACGAAAACCCAAAAGTTATCTGTGGCTCGCTAGTTGTACATGAAGACA
This sequence comes from uncultured Psychrobacter sp., assembly GCA_913061175.1. Lineage (GTDB taxonomy): Bacteria > Pseudomonadota > Gammaproteobacteria > Pseudomonadales > Moraxellaceae > Psychrobacter. The sequence goes on along the minus strand of CAJXUF010000041.1, from coordinate 1,076 downwards.
GAGTGTTACTCTGCCGCCGAGCCATTGAGCCACAATATGGGCTATGGACGATACCTGCAGGTTTTATGGAAAATGGCGAGACCATGGCTGAAGGCGCAGCACGCGAGAGCTATGAAGAAGCTGATGCTATCGTACTGAATCCGCATCTATACTGCATTTATGACTTACCAGATATTGGGCAGATCTACTCTATCTATCTAGCCGATCTAAAAGATGGCGCGTATGGTATTGGCTCAGAAAGTCTTGACTGTGCACTGTTTAGCGAAGAAGATATCCCATGGGATACATTGGCGTTTGAAGCCATTCGCCGTACTTTAAAAAGCTACTTTGCTGATCGTAAGCAGTATAACGAGTTGACAGAATTTCCGATTCATCAAGACAAAATTGGCAAAGATTTGAGTATCAAGCGCTATTAGTCAATTACCTAACCGCAAAAAGCCAAGCATGATGCTTGGCTTTTTTGTGCTTAACTTTTAATCAAGAACAAACCTACTTGTCTTAGCTCTTTATTCTACAAACCTCAAAACCAAGACCTTTTACTACCTCTTCTTTGTCATAAGGCGCTAGCACTGCACGTACATGCTTTTGACCTTGTAGATATTGCTTGGCAACGCGCTGCAAATCAGCGACCGTTACGGCCAATATCGACGCACGCATTTTACGCTGCCAGTCAACACCGCGATGATGTAGGTTTGCAAAACACGCTTTGATTGCTTCGCCTGCAGGAGAGCCCGGCTTATCCATACCTGAGATAATACCTAAGATCGCTTCTTCCAATTGCTCATCGGTCTGTGGCTCGTTTAATAACCACTCGATACTGGCGTCGAAGTGAGCAAAGGTCTCAGCGCATTGTGGATCACGATAGCTAAAGAACTTAAAGGCACAAGCGTTGGCATCGTAACCTGCGCCGCCACCATAGGCACCGCCGCGCTCACGAATCGCACTGTGCAAATAGCCGTTACGTAAGTAAGGCGCTAATACCATGAGTGCAGCGGTATCAGGATGGTCAGCAGCAGGTACAGTATAAGCACTGTCTCTTATACACATCTCCGAGCCCACGAGACGGACTCCTATCT
>CAJXUF010000040.1 GCA_913061175.1 uncultured Psychrobacter sp. | reverse complement strand
GATCTACACACTGCATATCGTCGGCAGCGTCAGATGTGTATAAGAGACAGCGACTTATCAGTGGCAACGCCCGATAATGAATAGTGTCACGCAAGATACGAGAGAGTCAGAACAAACGCCACTGGATAACACTCAAACCAGCATCGAGATCACCCAAGGTCGTCATGTCGTCGTCGAAGCTGCATTGAGTCAGAAAAATAGGGCAAGCGCTGAACAAGCCAGCTATTTTGTCGCGAATGACTGTACCCTTGGCACTTTTGATAATCCTGAGCGATTACTACTGATTACTGGACCCAATATGGGTGGCAAATCTACCTACATGCGCCAGACTGCGCTGATCGTCCTACTCGCTCATTGCGGCAGCTTTGTGCCAGCAGCTAGTGCTCATATTGGTGATATCGATCGTATCTTTACTCGTATTGGTTCAGCTGATGACTTGGCAGGTGGCAAATCGACCTTTATGGTAGAGATGATTGAGACGGCCAATATCTTGAATCAAGCTACCAATAAATCACTGGTATTAATGGACGAAGTCGGCCGCGGTACTGCCACCACCGATGGCCTTGCCATTGCCCATGCCTGTGTCAATCGTCTAGTCGAGATTGGCTGCTTGACATTATTTGCCACTCACTATTTTGAACTGACACAATTAACGAATGGTACTGGTAACCACCATGCTAATATCCGTAATGTCCATGTAGCAGCTAGTGAAGTCGATGGTCAATTATTGCTATTACATCAAATCAAAGATGGTGCAGCAAGCTCTAGCTTTGGGCTGCATGTCGCAAAAATGGCTGGTATTCCCACCCAAGTGCTTGATGATGCTAAGCGCTATCTAGCAGACAACTTACAGCTAGACCATTCGACTGTAGATAAAGCACAAACTATTGATGATAAAAATGAATTAGCTAAGTCAGTAAAGGATAAACGGGAAGAGAGTTATAATGATGCTACTCTCAATCAAAAAGTAAGTCATACCGCTCAAACATCAGACGCAATTAGTAATCCAAAACAAAATCAGCTATTTAGCCTACAAGATGAGCTGAGCATGATTGATCCTGATAGCTTAACGCCCAAACAAGCGCATGATTTACTTTATCACTTAAAGAAAATCATTAGTCATTAAAGGGAATTGTCAAAGCGTAGTAAAGGCGCTAAAATACGCTTTATTTCCAACTATTCTATGTAGCCCTTATAGTTGATTTAATTTAAAAGAATTACAATGTAGCTGAGCGCAGAGGTATAAATCATACTTCAAGCGAGGTTGACACAATAATTCTTTTGAAAGCGATTGACTATATCAGCCAATCCAATAACAGGTAGACCTCACTATGACCTTTGTCGTTACAGATAACTGCATTCTTTGCAAATACACCGACTGTGTAGAAGTCTGTCCTGTGGACTGCTTTTATGAAGGCCCAAACTTTCTAGTCATCGATCCTGATGAGTGCATCGACTGCGCACTATGCGAGCCTGAATGTCCTGCCAATGCTATCTTCTCAGAAGATGAAGTACCGAAAGACCAAGAGATGTTTACTCAGCTAAATGAAGAGTTGGCGCAAAAATGGCCGAATATCACCGAGATGAAAGGGCAAATGCCAGAAGCTGAAAAGTGGGATGGCGTGGAAGGTAAGATTCAGTATTTAGAGAGATAATTCATTTTCTTAAAGTATCTATATATTAAACCAATAAAAAACCACCTAATGGCGATATGCTGTTAGGTGGTTTTTTATTGCTTAGAAGATAAATATTATACTAGCCAAACACACTATAGATTAGCATTGTGGCTACAAGAACTGGGTAGATATATTGCTTCTATATTGCTACTACAGCTCCACGAACCTGCACTCGTACGTAGCCATTCTATCTTTTTACCGGCCAGTTTCGGGTTAACTTGATTAGATACAATAGCAGTAATGCGAGTCGTTACATTCAACGGGTTTGTTATCTGTGCCATGCCTGTATTATTAGGTAAGACTACGCCCACTTGTGAACCACCTACTATCAGATTAGAAGCCGATGCTCGTGGATCACACTCATGAGTGGCTAAACCAATAACAGTCCTACCTGTCTGTAAACACTCTTCCACTGTCAAACGTAATTGGCCCAATTCGTTAATCACTCGGGTGGCCTGAGTTTTTCCAATATGAATTTGATACTGTGGTATGGCGACTGCCGCTAAAATACCAATAATCGCCACTACAATCATCAATTCAATCAAGGTAAAGCCAGCTTCGGTCAATGAGTGACATTTTTGGGGCATTTTTAGAAATTTATCGGTAGTCATGGCATTGATATCACAGTGAATAAGGATACTCTCTATAGTGCACAGTGTATGCCATCAATGACATCTATATAATAAATAATAGCAGACACAAAAAAGCCAAGCAATATGCTTGGCTTTTTTATAACTATCTAAACTATACAAGCTTTAGATAATAAGTAATTAGCTATTATGAACAGCCTGCTGGTAAATATTTAGCATCAGCTGTAGAAGCACAGCCCCATGAACCGTCTGCAACACGCGTCCAAGTTAAAGTACTTGGCGTTGATTTCAAAGTAGCTGCTGCATTATCATCGAACGTTGCAACAATAGCAGTTGTTTCAGTGAGTGCGGCTGCGTTAGTGCCGTCTGCAGCTGGTGCTGCGGCTTCCACAGTAGTAGTTTGAATATTAGAATCAGTAATACCTAATGCACATTCACCAGCAGCTGTTTTACCTTCATTAAGACAGCTTTCAACTGCGGTTTTCACTGCAGAAGTCTCGCCCATTGCACGGCTAACTTGTGACTTAGCGATATAGTTCTGATACTGAGGAATAGCAATCGCAGCTAGAATACCGATAATAGCAACAACGATCATTAGTTCGATTAAGGTAAAACCTTTTTGAGCAGTGTTCATAAACATTCCTTATTGGAGTAGTACGAAGACAGATTCCTGATAGTCATCAAAGTTTATCTGTCGATGATATAGCAAAATTGTTTCTTACTAATATTGTTGCATGTTGTGTGCCAAATTAACGAATAAGGCTATTAGTATAGATTTTTGATTGGGAAACAATAAAATTTGCTATAAGAAAATGACAATCGCTGTCTTATGTACTTAAATTGTCCAAAAATGTTACGCTTAAGCTGCTAAAAATTGTCAGTTTGACACTATGAGTAATAAAAAGTAAGAAAGGCTGACGATTTTTGTCAGCCTTTCTTACTTCAGTGACTATTTATTTATTCCAGTCATCTCCAGTACTGCAGACGCTACCCTTGCATTTAATACCCTGATAATTAAAAGTTAGGGTACCATCGCTACTCATCTGAGTATTAGCTTTAGGCACTGCAGTAATTACCCATTTGGCAGTTAATGGATTCGGCGTGATGGCAACAGCATAAAGGGCTGTGCCTTGCTTAGGATAATCACCACCTAACCCTGCAAGAAGGGCGTTACTATAAGCACCCTGTGCCAATTTTCGACTTTGAATTTCAGAAGCAATGTTATACATCTCACTCATCATATCAGTACGTTTGGTTTTAATAACGTATCTTTGATAATTAGGATATGCAATGGCTGCAAGCACACCTATGATAGCTACTACTATCACTACTTCAATGAGAGTAAAGCCTTTAATACCATTGCATCTATTGTTCGATTTAACATTGCTTATAATTGTAGTTGTAATCATAGTATTCGCTTTCTTATCGCAGTCATGATGCATGAAATTATTAGTTAGTTTTTTGATAGGACTACCAACTTTCTTGACCAGTACCACAATTAGTAGATGCTGCAGTAATAGTTCTATCTTTGCTCTTGCATTGTGTGCCAGTGCTACTGGTCATAATAACGCTAGCATGTTCAGTAATACCCGTACTCTTAGGTATAGCTACCATACGCCATGAACTACCTGCAGTAGAATATCCAGTCGCTGCGGGTGCTAGCGTATTACCTGTGTTGCCATCCACTAGAGTAATCAAGTAGCTATAGTTTGTATTATTACTACCTCTCGGGACATAGATAGTCTTGTTATCGGTTGCGTCATAGCCATAACTTATATCACCATTACTTGCGAGCTTTCTAGGTACAAAGCCTTTATAAGTTAAAGCGCTAGCTCGCCAACGATTAAGCTCTATTGCCAATTGTTGCATAGTTGCTTGGGCTTGTGACTCAGCGTTTCTCACAGCGTACTGTCTATAAGAAGGTATCGCAATCGCTGCCAAAATAGCAACGATAAAAACGACAACCATAAGCTCAATAAGTGTAAATCCTGTCTGATTTTTGAGCATTTGTCTGTTCATAAGTTCGCCCTATTAGTCTACTTCATACCACGTTTTTGGTTGTAGAATGAAACGCTCATGAAATATCAATTCGGGCGCTGTACCATTACCCAATATCTGATCAGCATTTGTCAGACCTTGTGCCTCATCTATTAAGCTATTACCACTCTTATTGCTATCAGAACCAAAACTTACTCTGTCAGTCTGGCGCTCTGCTAATGTCTGTGTACCGATAAGTAGACGTTGGTTTGTAAGCGTTGAACTACGTGGGCCTAGAGTTAGCTCCTGAATTCCCTGTCCTGCTCTAACGAATCCACCAGTACCGTTCTTAGAAGTATCATCTAAACAGATACCATAAGGTAGACAATACAACTGTCGCTCTGATCCACCTACAATTTTAGCAGTGCATGAATCTGTAGGACCGTAACTCATATCTGGGTTATAGACTGTGGTGTACAAGAAGTTGTCGATAACTTCAGACTTACCAATACCTTTTGTATATCTGACATTGTCGTAGCCATCGAAGCGTGTTAATGGATAGTACCAGCCTCGCTGAACACCTGATTGCATTGTACTAATGACATTATTCTTTTGGGCTAAACTATAGCCAGCTGTTGACCCAGTTCCTATCGCCGTCGGTAACTGAACCAAATTGCTGTCCGCTAGATCAACGACTTTTTGACCATTAATGTTACTAGCTGTCGTAAAGTTGCTAGCATAAAATACTTCATTGGCTTTGGTAACATCGCTATCTATAATTCCATAAAGTCGATCCGCATATGCAGTGGTATTACGTATTTTAGATAATGGTGAGCTGCGATCGCCTGAAATCACGTTGACCAGTGCAAATAATGTATTTGTGGTTGAATTACGGTAGAAGCTAACTACTGGACGTTCATAAAAACGATAAGCATACTTTTGACTTACCGTTGTCGCATGAGTACTTTTAAGCACGCGTGTTACTCGAGTATTACTAAATTTTGATTCAGGAGATGCTGTGCCTGATGTTACTGGCTTGACGAAACCAGCATTGGTAAAGTCCGCACGAAACACCTGACCACCCAAATCTGCAAAGTAGATATGGTCCATAAAACCGTCATTATCACGATCCAAAGTCGTAACACCACCAACAATACTGTTCTTCATGTCCGTAACTGTTTTAGTAGCCCCACTATCACTAGATGCCGACCATATTAATGCACCATCTTTTGCGTTGATAATGTAGACCGCATTACCTTTAGCTGAGGTTTTTGCAGAACAGCCACCTAACAATGAATCTACGATACCAACCTGAAAGCTTTCATTCTCATAACATGTATCATAACCACCACCAAATACCAGAACATCAGTCCCTGTATCTGAGCTACTGGTTTTAATTTTTGCTTTGGTCGGTTTTGCCCATATTTGCCCCATGCGGCTAAAACCTGCAGTCGAAGGCGTAATAGAGAACAACATCTTTGGACTGTCTATATTGCCAAGATCGATGCCGTAAAAAGCCTCACCCCCCATTCTTAAGCCGCCATAAGCAAATACACCTTTGTTACCACTAGTATCGATAGATACTCGTTTATTTGGAAAATCATACTGATAATCTGTATTGACTAACCATGGTGCATCAATACCAAAATTTGGCGTTCCAATCTCAGTTTTGGTACTATCCTTTATGAGCGCATCTGACTGGCTAGTACTTCTCAGCATCTCTCTCGGAATAATGACGAATTTCTCCTTTCCACCATCACCAGCATTACTATAGTTGTCGGCATTGACAAGGTGCAATCCGCCTTCAGTAGATCCAAATAATATATAATCGTCACGTTGGTCGGTAACTTTACCATCAGCATCTAGTGTTGCAGAGTAAGACACAGATGCTGGTGTAGAGTGCAACGTTGCACCAACAACTTTGATTGCTTTCGAAGCGTTTGCAGTACTCAGTGTCATGTCCTTAACTGCTGTAGCTGTACTTGGAAGAACATCAAAGCCTAAAAAGTTCAATAGCTTCCTCAAAGAAGCCTCAGAGTAAGTGCCTGTATCATTGAACTTATTAGTACTAGAAAGTGGAGCATTATCTAATGTTACTTTTCCAGCACTGTTTACACCGAATTTCCTCAACATAGTGGTTTGGTTTGTAGCACTCTTCCAGTCCTCTACATATAACGTCCTGACTGAAGATACACCTGTATCTGGTGTTTTTAGTTGCGCATAGAACCCACCAGATTCCACTTTATCGTTTGCATTGGTATAGTCTTTGTCAGACCATAAATCTTGTGTCGTTTTGTTCAACTCCCCTGCTGTATTTTTGAACAGCTTTGCACTATTTTTACCGTATAGTGTTCCTTCATTCAAATTGTATTTTTTCATATTACCTTCCCAAATCACTGAGTTCTCAGCAACTTTAGGCTGTAGGGTTGGGTAATAAGCAATAGCAAGTTGGCTATCAGCACGATAAGGATCGTTAGGAACGATGATAGTACCTGAAGGTGTAGAAGGTAATGTTTGATTAAGGTCGCTAACAAAGGTTGTAATACTATTAACAATATCCTCTGTGGATTGTGCTGAATAGAAACCACCTTCACCAAACCCACCTACATTGGGTAACGATGGGTGTGACTTTGCTCCCCAGTTGCAAGCATTTTTTGCATCAACGCCTGTAATTTTTTCACAGTTGTAAAAATCACTTGTTTTCTGCGTGCCTTTGGAATCTACGTACGAAAGCCTACGAATTACCCTTTCTGTTTCAGGCAAGGCTGCATCAGCTACTCGGTCAACGTCGAAACTTGAACCAAACCCAACCACAGCTGTTAAAATTTCACCATTTGCCCCTAATGGATTGAGAGCTGGATTACGCAACGCTTTAGCAAATGCTCCTACTTCAGGCATACCATTGTTATTTTCACTACCGCTTGGTAACGCTCCTGAAGATGGCACACTGAAAGTATTTCCTGTAACGTTCAGTGCTGACCTCATAAGGGTAGTAGGAGAAGGTGCACTATTTGGATTACCATCTGTTAAGAAGTATATTCCTCTTCCATCACAGCTAGCACTAGTAGTAGACGACAATGGGCTAATATAATTATTACCGCTCTTAGAAGATGACACAGAGTCACTAAAACCACTATAGGAAGAGTTAGAGGTATTGGTACCCAACATATAAGCGCCAGCCTCAGCATAAGCATTGGCTGTTGGCGTACCATTTTCACCATTCAAGCCTGCTACTGCTACTTTAATGGCAGTACGCTGTGCTGGGGTAATTAATGCTGCTGGCACAAGGATTTTTCCACTCCTACCATCGCCACCTTTATACTGGTTGTTACTATTACTCTGTGTAGAAAACTGACCAATACCGATAGCAACCTTTGTAGAATCTAACTGAGTACTGTCCATCAAGGTAAATATGGCATCTTTAAGACGTGTTAAGCGATCATAAACTTTATCAAATTTGTAAAAATAAATATTACCACTACCAGAGGTTATAGAACTAAACCCACTTCCTGTTGGGGGAGAAATCGCTGTACCGCAATCTGCAAAACCGTAACCAACAGATCCAGACCCATCGCTAGCACCACATCGGTACCATTGACCCACTGGAGAATAACGATAAAAGTACTTTCTAGTCTCACAATAGTTTTTAGGATATGTAGGTACAGTCGTAGATACCTCAGAACCCTTAGTATAAGAAACTCCTGAAGGTAAATCACAAGCATAACTCACTTGGTTGATACTCATACTACCTGAGGTATCCAACATCATGGTAATAGTAGTTTTACCACCTTCAGCCGCTTTATAAATCTCTAAGTCGCCAATTTGTTTATTTGCGACATCCGCTTGTGATATTGGCATCGCAACCATTGATGCCATTACAACGACTAAATATTTCAGTGGTAACGTACGTTTTTCCGTGTTTTTTGATACGTTGTCAAGTCGTTTCATGACATCTATCCTTTATGAAATTAGCGTAATTAATAAGCAGATTAGGGGGTAACTGAGAGTATGCATTTTGATGACAGTGTGCCTTTACCATATGGTATACATAAGGTAGACGAAGAAGCATTTTCTACATCTACTTGCTCATATAGCATTTTGCTTGGCGTAGATGCAGACAACATACAATCGCTTAGAGATTTTTTGCCAGTAGCTACATTGGCATTTATACTGGTTTGCTCAAAACACTTATCACTACCTACTTTTGGTTCGTTGTAAGCTGGTAGAGCGGAAGAGGCTCGAACGTCAAACTGGTAACGTTTACTTGTCCTGTCTAGTACCTCTTTACCGATAACCATATGATCAAACACAGGTGTATTGGGGTTGGTAGGCGTAACTGTAACACTCATTTGTGTCATGACTGTCTGTCTAGCACTGGTATAGTCATTGGCGTTGGTATAATCACAGAATCCACCGCTTAAACTACTCCAATAGCCACCAGTCGATTTTTTGACAGAGGCATTTGCGGCCAAGTATTTTTTAGTGCGAGGATTGAAACAGTAAATAAATTCGTTGGTTGCATTGTCTGGATTCAATAAAAAATGACCAAACACCCCTGCTGCACTTGTTACGTCGCGGTACTCTTCAGAACTCGGACTACCATTAACCATCATTTCTAGCTTTTGATTGGCGCTATCAGATGATTGTAATAAAACCGTATTTATTTGATCACTCGTTGCAATTTTTAAATCGGTATTACTTTGTCTAACGGCTATCGCGCCTGCTAACATAATGAGAACTAAGAACAATAGCACCACGATCAGTGTTGCCCCACGCTCTCCATTAGAATATATCTGACCACTTTTCTTTCCTTGGTCTAAAGAATGTGATAAACGATAGTGGTTGCTCATTTCAAATTATCCTAATAGGTCTTAAGGAGTTAAGCTAGTATCAACATCAATCACTCGTGCATTACGCAATAGCGTTGTAGATTCATAACTTGTACGCACTTGCTGTTGGCGAGTAGTGTCTGTCTTCAAACTATTACTTTGGCCCAGTAAGGTAAATGAAGATTGGTCATTACTACCTATAATAGGTGTCGTACCATGAACAATAAGACCTATCTTCACAGCTGTTATTGACGGCTTCGTCGCCATCAATAAATATGAGCTGCTTGGTAGATACATCATTTGGCCTGCACTGGCTGCTGCTGACGATTTTGTACCTAGTAAAATTTTAAATTGGTCAACATTGATAATAAACTCTTGACCAGCTGTGCCAAAATTACGAGAGTCTGTTGACGCACCAACAGTGAGTATGCCACCAGTTGGACTAACCCTTCCTGCATCACAGGCTAGTACTAAATTTCTTATATTACCGGTACTCGTATCACCTGTTGCTCTGCGTAAAAAGTAGCGCTCCACTACAATATCATTAACAGCAGCATCCGCACCTTCACAATCACTCATGACATTGCCCGTTGTATTGGTGTATTGAATGGTCAACTGATCGCTATTAACATTAGTATTAGAGATACCTGTCCATCCATTGGTGCCAATAGCACTATCACCATCACGTCTTGTTAGATAGGCGGTATTAGTATAAGGTGTTGTTATACCTAGATTAGCAGCAGTTAATACAATTCCCCCATTTACCGTTGTACTGGTAATTTGAGTAGTTGGATTACCTAAATTTGCGATTCGTACTTTTTTCTCTAACTGTTGTAGTCCAAATATACTTGCATCTTGTAGTTCGCTACCACTAGATTGAATACTACTGGTTTTAACATTGATTAAATATACTTGCATCACGGCAGCTGATACTAGTAAACCTAAAATCAGAGAAATCATAAGCTCTATTAACGTAAAGCCTTGTTGATGTTCATATCTGCGACTATAGCTTGATATCATCAGTAAGCCTCCATAATAAAGCACTCTGCACCATTCTTATAAGTACCATCTGCATTAGCACAAGCAGTCGATAAACTATTATCTAACGTAATCGTTGTATCTCCCCAACTAGCAACAAAACACTGACGCTCTTGGTTACCCGATGTACCAGGACAGCCATTTGGTACTAAACCAATCGTAATATCATTCGCACTTGCATACGATCTGACTAATAGGCCATCACGAGTCGCAAGCTGCGCAAGCGTACAACTATCAGCAGCTACTGGTACGGTATTGGTGTTTTTTATACAACTGTCTTTTGTAATACTAGTACCATCGATAGTAACTGAGTCAGCTGTACCGTTTATAGCTGTTTTAAAAGCACTGATACCATCAGGATTGGTGCGCATTATCTCAGCACCACCTCTCATTATAGTTAGTGCCCGAGTGCGCATAAGACTTTCATCTGTGGCTTTTACTGCTGACATTTGCATAGCCGTAAAGCCCAATACAGCGACTGCTAACAGTAATAGCGCTACTAACACTTCTACCAATCCTACACCTTGTTGCTGGCTGACGTTTTTCATTAACAACTCCCAGCGTTTGTAATATCAACATTAGCAATACTCGTAAGACTAACCTGCTTAGGAGATTCACTAGTAGAGCCGCTATCGCATACTGTATAAACTACTGTTGCACCCCCATCTATTGACTTACTAGGTCGAAAAACAATATTAGTAACAGTAGCAGGACTAATTTGTTGTGTTACCGCGCTCTGTCTATTGAGATTATAGCTAGAGATACTAGTTCCATTAGCTTGCAATACAATTTTACTAGGAGTAGTAGACGTATCATATAAAACAGTAATATTCTGCCGACGAAGAATGCTTTCTACTTTAGCCTCTTTTAACGCATTAGCAATCGTCGCCGCCGTCGACTTAACCCGTTGGTCTGCAAGCTGAGTACTAATATTAGGCGCCGCAATACCTGCAATAATGGCGAGTACAGTAATGGTTACCATTAGTTCAATCAAGGTAAAACCTGAACTAGTATTTTTTAGCTTAGGTAATAATTCGTTCAAAGATGCGTTCACATCATATTCCTATTTAAAACGGCAATTAACTATCTTTCGTCTATATCTCACTAAAATTTATTGTAAGTATCTTATATTTTTAGCTTACTACTATTTTTATACTGACTACCCTAATAACATGCAATTTTCGTTCCACGACATATAACTAATAATGTTTAAAAAAGTCGATATTTGTCACTTGATATATGTAACTTATCCATAAATATGTAAAATCATTATCGACGTATACAGCCGTAAAACAACAAATTAGTATACATAGTTATAATAATATAGCGTCAAGGAAATATATTAGCAATAATTAGATATTACCGACAAAGATATATTGAGTTTAGGATTTGCTGCCATGTGCTAATACGTAGGCAGAAATTTGATAACTACTGTTGCTGCCACCTTTTGCTGATTTTACTGCTACAGGTGGAATGAACGCTCGCGTTAATGCTTGTAAGCTTGCACCTGTAGTAGATACGTCATCAAATAGTAATAAACGTTTTGTATGAGGCTTTTCGATTAGAGCAAAGGCATTATTATCTAAGTTACTAAGACGTTCGGCACGAGTCAGTCCTTGCTGACTAACTGTATCGTCAATACGCTCGACGCCTTGCCATACAGGAATTTGCCAATGTTTAGACAATTGGGCAGATAGAATACTGACAGGATCGAACCCACGTTTGACCAATCGTTGACCTGTCGTTGGCATAGCAACAATCACACTGTTATTGCGATGACAACCGTGTGGACGCGGTAATTGACGTATGGCATGTAATAGTAACGGCAATTTCGTCATATCCTCTTGATGCTTAAATGCTCGGATAGCTTGACGTATTGGATACTCGTAGTAAGTAGAGGCTTGGATAGATAGAGATATACTAGGAGCGATATCTACTTCAAAAGGCCTTGGCAACCAAGTGATATCGTTGTGACAGTGATCACAAAGTAAACCACTGCTTAAATGGCTGTTTGCTTGATGAACGATATTAGTAAGAAAAGAGTGTTTCTTTAAGGCTGTCCGTGTAGGCGGCGTGTCCGTTATATTATGTATACTAGATTGCGCTTGATACTGCAGTAGTTGAGATTGTGGTGTACTACGATAAATACGGCATAGTTGGCAGCGCATATCCATATACTCTGCCAACCACAGTCCAGTTTGATAAGGCGCTAAGCGGCGCATAAACTATTATTTGTCATAACTTATAATAAATTCCACCTATGTTAGAGCCTTTCTCAAATTGATGCTCTTTCTAAATTAAAGCCCTTTCCAATCGTTCAGTACGATACCGAAGCCGATAGAGGTATTTTCATGATTGTAATCAATGATCGACTCACCATATCCCTGGAATAGCTGCACCATACCGTTAACGTTCTCTGATATAGGATAGATATAGTCGATTTGCGCAGCACCTTTATTGGTACCTGGATTGTAGCGCAAGGTACCGCTAATGCTCTGATCAGCCGGCAAGTCATATAAGAATTTGATATCACCGTAGCCCATGTAGTCTTCGATATCTGGATTATCGTCATCACTACTACTTTCATTATTTACTCGAGCCCATAGGCGCGGTATGACTGAGAGTCTGCCCCACTCTGCACCCGCCATGAGGTAAGCACGATTCCATGAACGTGATAATGGATCATCTTGTCCATTCGAGTGATGGACAGCACCTGCGCCTAACATACGCAGACGTCCACCAAAAGGCAGATCTGCTGTCACAGGTTGGGTTAAGAATATTTCAGGTTGATAATCGGTAGCACGAAATGGACGTGAGTTGTCTTCGTTATAAACTTGCCAATGTGATTCTTGGGTATAACCAAACCATAGGTCAGCACTGGTATCAAACAAATCTTCTGCGACTTTTGTTTTTAGAGATAATTGGAATTTCAGCTCAGTTTCGCGTATGTCATTAGAATCAAAAGGATCTGTTTCTTGTGATGGTGTGCTTGGATTTAAATTGGGATCGAAGGTATAAAATAATGGCAATAGATACGTCGGTCGATATGGTCTGACCGTCCAAGTACCACGCTCACTATTTTTGTCTAGGTCATAAGATAGACTGAGTGGCGAGAATTTTTCGATGTCTGTTTGAGTGACACCGACATTTTCTAAAATTTGTGCCTCACTATTCGTTTCAGCATCTACTTCTACGTTGCCATTTGCCTTCAATTTGCTAGCTGCCGTTTGCTGACTGGTCATCAAGATGGTATCTGCATCTTCAACTGTCGTCCCACTCATCGCCGTTTGAGACTCAGCCAATATCACTTTTGGATTACCTGAGACCGTACTTTGAAAGGTTTTTGCCAAATCAATTGGTTGTTTGGTTGAGGTATAGCTTGGTGTCTTACCTTGTTCAGCTACTTTATCAAAACAAGCGAGTCGAGCAGCACTAGACTGGACTTGAGTACATTCAGAAAACAGCTTGGCTTGCTGGGCAATAAATTCTTTGCTAATTATTTTGCTACTTTGTGTACCCACGTCAGAAGATATCGCACTGTTATCGAGACTCTGTGATAGGTCAAGATCCTCGTATTCAAACGCAGCTTCGGGTGATGGCAGTTCGTTATAAGTCTGAGAATCATCAGCAGCTTGTACTTGTATCGCGGCACAACTTAACGCAAGCGCAACTGCAATACGAAGAGGCATATGTGCTTTCTGGTAAGACGGCTGTTGGTGACGCTGAGTAATGGTATGGGCAAACATAAGTGTCCTTTATCTAACTAGCATTAGCGCTAGCAGAGTATATGAGGTAATTAATATAGCCATTAGCGTTATCGCTAAAATAGAATTGACTGAGACTATCAGCTAATCGCAGATATTAGGAGCGAAAAAAATGACAATTAGTGCCCCTGCTGCATTGTTTCTTTATTGTAATGAAAATATAAGCATGATACTAGCTTTATCGATAGTTAAAATAAGCGCCTATCAATATAATCGCTTATATAACAAATACTTAATAAATATTCTACAGTATGGATTTAATGGCATCAAAAAAGCCAGCATACTTTTCTTAGTATACTGGCCTTATTAATACTCTTAAGAATTTTCGAAATATTACACTGGTTTCTTAAGTTTTCATTGTTAAATGTTAGTTGTTCAACGCCGATAATGTTTGCTCAAATTCTGAGCGACCGATCTCACCCACTTGCTGATTTACTAGCTGACCATCAATATAATACAGTAACGCTGGTGGACCAAAGAGTTGGTAACGAGACAACACGGCTTTTGAGTCTGCTGTCGTCTCAGTGATATCGAGCTTTACTAGTTGCCAATCTTGCATCTGTGCTGGACGATTATGAAAGAGGTTCTTGTCCATAATGCGGCACTCAATACACCACTCTGCTGTCAGATCAACAATAACATTCGGATTGGCTATGACAATGGCATCTAGCTCTGCAAGCGTCGTGATTGTCTTATCAGTGGTGCTATCACTATTCGCTGGTTGACCAGACGTTGACTGTACCATCATCGGTGCTGCACCCAATGACGCTAATGGATGTAAGATATCATCATTACCCAATGCAGCGCCGACTATTAGGCAAGCGGCCCAAATACCAGCGATAAGGCTCAATGCTTGGGTCAGCATACGACCTTTACCTAGCCAACTCCATGACCATGTTGCCACGACCATAAACCATAATGCCCATACCATAAGCATGACTGGCGATATAAAGACGCGCTCAATCAATAGCAGTGCCACGGCAAACAGTAGTAAAGCAAAGCCTTGCTTGACCCAATTCATCCACTCGCCTGCCTTTGGCATAATCTTGCCTTGGGTAGCACCGATTAGGATAAGCGGCGCTGATAAACCAAAACCCAGCATAAATAAAGCAGCAAAGCCGAGCAATGGACTACCAATAGTAGAAACCGCCAATAATGCCCCAAATAATGGCGCAGAAACACAAGGTGACACGACTAGCGCTGATAAAAACCCAGCGATTAAACTGCCGCCTGTACTACCAAGCTTACTGTCACCTGCTTGGCTTAAGCCTTGCATCTTTCGACTGATCGCTTGTGGTAATCGCACACTGAAAAGACCTAACATGTATAGTGCGAGAAGTATAAAAACAATAGCAAAGCTAATGAGAATAATTGGATTCTGCAGCCAACCAATAATACCTAAAGACTCACCGAATACTGCGATAACAGCGCCCAAAATACCATAGGCAGTCGCTACCCCAATCGCATAACTGGTGGTCAGGATGACACCGCGTTTGACAGTTGGGTTTTGTTCGCGGGCTACGATATTGGCCACAATAGGTAACATCGGTAACACACATGGCGTCAAAGCTAAGCCTAAGCCTGCTAAAAATAATAGTACTAATGCCAACCAAGGGTGAGAGGCCAAACCAAAAGGATCGCTATCAACGAAACTGTTGCTCAAGGTACTTTCGCTATTGGCCGTCTCGCCTGTTACGCTGCTATTTGCTGCAGAAATCGTATTCATCGCTGCACTACTATCTAAAGAATCATACTCTACAGCGCTGTCATCAATGAGATCATAGTCAATAGCACCATCGTCTGTCAGTGCTTGCGCCTCATCAGGCAAAGTATTATCAAGAGCTGTTGAGCTTACTTCCTCTAGTTTCGCCGTAGCACTATTCTCTGAGTCGGTCGAGCTCGCAGTACTCTCACTATCTGCTGATACCTGTGTCGATGCGGCTACAATATTGACAGTCGTATTAATCTTTTCAGGTGGATAGCATAGTCCTGCTTTTGCACAGCCCTGCCAGCCTACGACGATAGCGGCACTATCTATATTCTTACCACTATTGTTCGTCAGTGTGGTGGTAGCGACCATATTCGCTTGGTCAAATACCAGTACTTTGCCAAAAGTCGGATCATCTATCGAATATGGTTTCTGGCTAAAGGTAAAAGGTGCAGCCGTCACGCCAGCGGGTAGCGTAAGCTTAATTTGCTTTTTATAGACGTAATGTTCAGGAGTGATATCAAAATTAACAGATAACCGCGTACCTGCTTTGACAGGGGTACTATCTGTACTTACCTGAAACGCTTGATCTACTGGCAAAAACTTTGACTTCGATGAGCTTTCACTACTACCGAAAAGGTCGCCTAACCCTGCCGCTTGTACCGTCGATGTCGCTGACAAACCTGTCAGCAATGATCCACTAGCGATAGCAAGCGCTAAGATGTGGGATTTTTTCGAATGGGTAGATACGCTAGATGATGAGGACTTTGGTGATGTCTTGATGGACATGAATGGCTACCTATTATTACCGATATTTTAATCAATCTGCTCGCTATTTATTTGCGCGTCGCAGCAATGTCTATCTTGGTTTTAACTTTTTCTGGTGGATAGCATAGACCTGCTGTTGCACACCCTTGCCAACCAATAATAATAGGCGCGTTTTTGGCGCTCTTACCATTACTCGTCGTCAGCGTCGTGGTTGCAATGACGCTTCTTTGCGTAAATACAGGAACCTGACCAAAGGTCGGATCATTGATTGATACTGGTGCTTGATTAAAAGTGAACGGCGTGGCACTTATTCCTTTAGGGAAGCTCAACGTAAGCTTATCCTTGTAGACATAATGCCCTGGCGTAATTTCAAAACTGATCGACAACCGCGTGCCTTTGGAAGTCGCTTTGGTATTACTGACCACCTGAAAGGCTTCATCCACTGGTAAGAACTTTGATTTTGCCGAGGAGCTATTGTTAAATAAGTCATTTAACCCTGCTGCTTGTACACTGATCGATGTCATTGACAAGACCGTTACTAATGAAATACTGGCGACGGTTAGGACCAATTTATAAAGGTTTTTAGAAAAATATTTATTAGACTGTTGGATCGACATAGATGAGTACCTTTAATTGCAGTTTGCGATGACTGTTTTGCTGAGCGCCTAGATATATTTATAGCATTGGCTATCAAACTTGTATTGAACAGTAGGCGATTTATCTACTGATAAAAAATATCAACCAATAAGGGAATATTGGTTGATATTTATAAATTGTTGAAAGTGCAGCGATGAACGAATGTTTCATGCTACAAAGCTATATCAGTATCAGAATTTGTTCACTATACGTCTGCTATTAAGCTTTATAGTTTTACAGGAATGTCTGCATCTAATCCTTCACCGCCTACTTGTCCATCAGCACCTAAAGAGAATAAGTTATAAGGCTGGGCTTCTGGAGGACCTATATACTGCATCTCATTTTCCCAGCCATCGGTTGGATAGCCACCTTTAATATATCCACCTTCAGGATAGTTTTTTGCATCAGCTGGCGGTGTCGTAAGCGCCTCTAACCCTTGTGCAGTCGTTGGATAGCGCGAGTTATCAACCTTATACATATCTAGCGCATTTGAGACAGTGGCAAGCGCCGTTTCAGTTGTTTTAACACGGGCCTTATCACTTTGACCAACTACTTTTGGTACCACTAATCCAGCAAGAATGGCTAGGATCACAATAACGACCATAATCTCGATAAGAGTGAATCCTGCTTGACCAGACTTTCTCGCCACACTGCACTGCATAGCTGAAGAAGCGGTCTTATGGTCAGTTACAATATTTGAATGGGATTGCGTATTCTGAATAGCACTTTTTGGCGTCATATTTACTTGGAGTTTGTCAGTCATAGTCATCGCTTTGGTCATCACAGTTATGTAAATAGTAAAAGTGGCGTTCTATCATAGCTCTCATTAATGATATATCAATGAGCTCTGAAACTATTGTCACTATAAACCATGGTTTTATTTTTATCCAGCGCTGCGCCCAGTTTGAGTTTGGGTTTGCTATTTTAGCCAAAGCTAAATATTGAATGACACCAACTGTATGACTATTAAACCGTGCTTACTATAGCGCGGCGCGTGTGTTTGCCATAGCAAAAATAGCGTTCGTTCAACAATATACAACAGTAAGCAAACCTTAAGAAAGCTAGTCCAAGGTTTAGCAAGCAAGTTAGGTGATATAAATAGAGTAAAAGAGAACTAAATAGAGGTTTTGGAGATAGGAAGCTGTCTGTATGTAAAAAGTATGATAAATCATCGGCTAGCGAATTAACTTAGCCTGCTAAATCGTTCATATTAACGATAGGTAACATAACCGCCATCACAATAATCATGACTACTACGCCCATCAACACCAGCATTAAAGGCTGTCTCTTATACACATCTGACGCTGCCGACGATATGCAGTGTGTA
>CAJXUF010000039.1 GCA_913061175.1 uncultured Psychrobacter sp. | reverse complement strand
CGTCGGCAGCGTCAGATGTGTATAAGAGACAGTATTAGTAGGGTTTAGCCCCAAAAATATTACTGACCAACACGAACCATGGCCGGACGCAATAGACGACCGTTTAGGCTATAGCCTTTTTGTAGAACCGTACCAACTGTATCTGCCGCTGCTTCTGGGTCAATACCCACTGCTTCATGGAAATCAGCGTTAAATTTTTCGCCTTGTGGATCGACCACTTCTACGCCGTTTTTGGTCAATACCGCAACCAATGCTTTGTGCGTTAATTGCACACCTTCAGCGACTGGATCATTGGCATCGGCATTTTCGATAGCGCGCTCTAAGTTGTCAACGATGTCTAACAATTCTTTAGCAAATTTCTGTAGCGCAAATTTTTTGCTCTTATCCGCTTCTTGCTCCATGCGTTTTTGCGCATTGTAAGCTTCAGCATTAGCGCGTGCAGTACCTTCTTTGGCTTGTTTTACTTCGCCTTCTAGCTCAGCAATACGCGCTTTAAAAGTATCAAGGTTGATTTCGTTTTCGATAGTCGTTTCTTCACCTGAATTATTCTGTGGATCAAACTCTTTCATGGTTTCTTCTAAGATACTGTCATTGTGATCAATATTCTCATGTGCCACATTTTGGTCAAGATTTTCGTGGTTCGGGTTTTGCTCGCTCATGATAGCTCCTTGGAATTTCAATAATGAAGATTGAGAGACGGCACAGTAGACCAAATAATTACTGGTCTTACTATGCCATTATTAAATGCTCGATGTTTCTGACTCATTGTTTTTTTAATACGCTTCAATAGCTGCTTAATAAAGGTGATAAGGACAAATTTCAAGCCTAGAGCAAAGGAATTTTTACCATTTATGACAAATATTCGTGAAGTGTCATTAATACGATACATCTAACGTTTTTGTTCCATGTCAATAAATCTCAATATTCACTCACAAAAAGAACAAAAAACCGCTATTTATTCCAATTGCTTTACGCTTATTAATCAAGCTATTACTAAACGATACCCTATTACCCTGCTAGCTATTTTATCATTGCTATAAATATTATCGCCCACACTCAAATGCACGCTAAAAATCATTTATGAGAGCTGTTATGTCTAATTCAAAAAATTTATCTATCAATACTTTGCTTAATAAAGCATTGATGACATTGCACTTAGCGTCAAAAGAACACCTAGCGTCAAAAGAGTCATCGAACCAAGATGCGGAAGCGTATGACTCATTAGAAAAACGTCTGAGCGTTAAAGAGAAAATACTTGCTTATAACCCTGTGGCAAACTACCAGCCGCATACATTGCACTATGCAATGAAAAGTCTCGGCTACTTACCAGACCCTATTTTGGAAGGGGTGATTGGTTACCTTAAAGGCCCTAATTCAAAGCAATATTTGCATGCAAACGCTCACCTGCGTCTTATCCTTGCGGTAAATAGCTACCTCAAAACGCCGTTAGAACTAACTCCAATGCCGGAATTACGTGAGAGATTTACTGCTGATGCGGTAGCCATGCAATCACCTAGAGTATGGCAGCAAGCCAGTACTACTATGCTAAGCAATATAAAGCCCTTTACTAAAAAAGGTGACTCACCTGTTAGTTGGAAAGATGAAACGATTGCCAATGCTGATGATGGCGACATGACTGTCCGTTGTTATAAAGCCGGCGGCAAAAAATCTGGTTTTAGAAGAAAACGTATCCATAATCCTGATGAAACAGTCATGCTATTCTTTCATGGTGGCGGGTTCTGCATTGGTGATGTCGATACACATCATGAGTTCTGTCATGCGGTCTGTGAGCAGACTGGCTGGTCTGTGGTTAGTGTCGATTATCGCTTAGCCCCTGAATGTCCTGCTCCCGCAGCATTAAAAGACTGTATCGCCGCATATGCTTGGTTGGTTGAGTACTGTCACACGTTATGCGCATTACCTTCTCGTATCGTCTTGGCAGGTGATAGCGCAGGTGGTGGTTTATCAACTTTGATTGCGCAGCAGCTGACAGCACCGAGCAAAAGCGCATGGGCAGACTTAGGGATAGATGGACAGAAAATGTTTAATCTATTAGAAAAACTACCCGAACCTCTAGCGCAGATGCCTTTGTATCCAGTCACTGATATTGAGACAGATTATCCTAGTTGGGAGCTATACGGCGAAGGTCTACTATTAGATCATGCTGATGTAGCAGTATTTGATGCTGCTTGCTTGGAAAATAGCCCCCTGCCTCGCCTACATATACTGAACTCACCTATGTTGGGTGATAATAGTAAAGTTTGCCCGACTTATATTGTAGCTTCTGAGCTCGATGTATTACGTGACGAGGCATTTGCTTATGCAAAGCAGCTGAAAGGTTACGGCATTGCTGTAGAGACCTATACTGTGCTTGGAGCACCGCATGGCTTTATACACTTTATGAGTGTTCACCAAGGTCTTGGACAAGAAACAAACAATATCATTCATGGGTTTAGCAGCTTTGTACGTGAGATCATCAATACACAATCGCGGTTAGCGGCATAGACCATTTACTACCTAATTAATGATTTGTATAACTGATTAATTGGTATTACCAGATAGCGTAATCAACCAAATCTCTGAGCGCGATCCCAATCGAAAGGGAATGCCCCAAAAACCATAACCAGAGGACACGACGAAGTGTCCTTTACCAATCAGCTCATAACCATAACCCAAACGATTAATAGCATTGACGATGAAATTAGCAGGGAATACTTGACCGTTATGGGTATGTCCCGAGACTTGTAAATCTATAGGTAATTGACTGTGGTTATCTATATCGCTCGGTCTATGGTCTAACAATATCACTGGCTGTGACGTATCTACTTGCTCAAGTAGCTCGGTAGTTGCTACACGTTGACGTTTATGATTATCAAAACGTCCAACTAACCATACTGGTTGACCCTCGTGGTCGATACAGAGCACCTCATCGTTCAACAATTGTATACCTGCATTTTGCAGCGCTTCGCTAATAGGTCGCTCGTGACCATACAAATCATGATTACCCAATGTCGCATAGACACCACGTGGCAGACTACTGCATAATTCTGCTAGGTTTTGCTCCATATGATATTCATTAAAGGCCTCTGTATTATCATCCATAATATCCCCTGGCATCAGCAGCATATCTGCGCCAGAGCGAATCATAAGTTCATGCAATCTATCTATGGCTTTTACACCAAATAATCGCCCGATATGCAAGTCACTAGCGACTGCAATGCGTAATGGCTTGGCCAAAGATTTATCTATATTAATAGACAGCTTGCGTATAACAGGAGCATAAGCACTATACAACGAATAAACAAATAGCCCGATAAATAGGAATAGCGCTAGTACTCTTAGCCCTATAGCCATCTCATTCGATTGGTGCAACGTACTGCCTGACAAAGCAATGACCAGCAGATACCCTCCGTAGAGTAGACTCACTGCCAACGCCGTCAGTATCATAAAATGCATGACTAGCATCCACCCACTAATCCAACGATAACTGTTAGCAAATGCTCTTTTTACGCTCAATACTAATAGACCATTAGTAATAATAAATACACTGACCCATATCATTGTCTGTAATGTTGGCGGTATCCAAGGCTGGAGCCACCACTGTATGCTCAATACTGTACCTAGGCTAAACAATTGTAATAGCAGAAAGATGGTAAAGAAAAATGCGTAACGCATGGACTGCCCTTAGACATAAATACGGTTAGATAAGCGATTATCAGAAAATAAGTTCCAATGTTTCACATGAAACAACTGCCATATAACTATTCTTGGTTTTCTAACGCTTGCTGGAGTGTCGAGTGTTTGAACGAATAACCTGCATCCAATAGCGCTTGTGGCAGCACCTTTTGACCATCAATAAGTAACGTGGACATTTCGCCAAACATCAGCTTGAGCAAAAATTCTGGCAAAGTAAAAAACGTGGGGCGATGTAGCCACGAACCAAGGGCTTTGGTAAAAGTATGATTGGTCACAGGATTTGGAGCGGTAAAGTTATATACGACTGTATGTGTATCATTTACGGTACCGCTTGCAGTCTTGATAGTGCTGTCACTAACAGGTGCATTGTCTTGGGCTAAGCTTTCAATGTGATTAACGTCTGATTCGTTAGTAAATTCAAGCTGCTGCTCGATAATAAAGATAACCGCACTAACCCAATCTTCACGGCTGATCCAGCTCATGATTTGTTGTCCATCACCTAATTGCCCTCCGACACCAAATTTAAATGGTAGCAACAATTTCGCCATCATACCGCCCTCAGGATGAATAACCACACCTGTTCTGACAATAGCTACAGGAACATCGTAATCGGTCGCTTTAAGTGCTAATTGCTCCCATTCATCACATAATGTATGAGCAAAATCCGTCTCATAATCGCTACTTTCAGTCAGTGGCTTATCGCCTTGCGTGCCATACCAGCCGATTGCTGAGCCGCTCACCAGCAACTTTGGTTTGGTGCTAGTACGTGCTATAAAATCCAGTATCGACTGAGTAGGTTTGATACGGCTCGCCATCAACTGTTCTTTTCGCTCATCGCTCCAACGAGAGTCAGCAATCCCAGCACCTGCTAAATTTAATATGACATCAAAGCTCATATCAGACACCGCAAACTCGTCATAAGTCATCATATTAATATCATCGGGATGTGATTGACCGCTATTACGAGTTAGCCAAGTAATCGTCACGTCTTTATTTTGCACGCGAGACCGTGCTAGTAGCTCTCGACTAAATGCACTGCCCAAAAACCCTGAACCGCCACTAATCAAAACATTCATACCCTACTCCCTATATGCCTCAAATATCACCACTATGACTTATCTTTGAGTTACTTATCGCTGAAGTACTTATCTTTCAATAAAAACCAGACCGTTATAACCATCGTCTGCTTTTTTGTAGTTTTTATCAAAACGACTTTTACATGCTTTTGGTAAAGGAAGGTAGAAAAATAGGCAAGCTAGCAAATGGTTAATCTGTAAACGCTCACGTAAATAAGTCGCAGCGACATCTATCACTTTGCATTGCAAGCAATCATTTCTGAGAGGTTCAAGAATTTTAATAGACAACGCTATCGAACGACGAAACCTGTCGTTGCATCACGAATCTGGCTAGGCAAGGTATAACCTAAAGTATCGCCCTGCAAATAACCAATTTGCTCTTCGAAATAAGCATAGGCGGCCTCAAAAGTGCTAGCAGGTATTTGACCTGACGGGTTGCAGCTTGTAGAAACCAATAGACCAAATGGGTTCTGCTCACTGACCACCTGCTGGCAAAGCTGACGAACTGTAGGATGCGAGATAACTCGAACAGCAATAGTCTGATGCTGACCGGTAATCCAAGTGGGCACAGTGTTCGCAAGCGGCTGAGGAATCGGTAATAACCAAGTATGTGCTTGGCGATTGTGCTGTTCATCTCTACTATCGTCTGTCTGCCAGCTATCAATAACCTGCTGGCGCTGAACATCATTTAAAGAGGCTAGCAAAGGTGCTAAGCGAGACGCACTATCAGTTACAACTATCATGCCTTTGGCTTGTGGACGTTGTTTGATATCCAAAATACGCTGAACAGCTGCTTGGTCATAAGGGTCGCAACCAATACCCCAAACGCTTTCTGTAGGGTACGCGAGCAGTTGCCCTTCTTTTAGCCACTTAGCGGCTTGGGTAGCGGAATCAGTAATAAGAGGTGTGGGTTGATTCATGACTTAAATGGTTCGTAGAAGTAAATTCTAATAATACCATAAGAGAGATATTATCTAGGAGAGACTATAATTAAGTACTATCTATGCCAGTGTCCAATAAGGAATATTTACGATACTTTAAACGCGTAAATATCGTCCACCTTGTTCGCTGATAAGACCCATTAACTCAAGCTCCATTAGCTGTCCAATCAACTGCGGCGGTGCAAGCTTGGTTGCACTAATAAGCGCATCTAAATCTTGCCCATGCCAGTCAAGCTGCTCATAGATTGCAGTTAAATGCTCAGGCACAACGACTGTGCTGCGCGCAGGCTTTATCTCAGAGGATGATTGCTGGCTAGTAGATTTGATTGAGTTTTTCTCTATCTCAAACGCATCTGAAGTCTGAATAACATTAGAGTGATTACTATTGAAAGTAGTAGCGTTCGCTGTTCTATAAGCGCCTTTATCATAGTCAAGCTGACCATTGACGTCTTCTAGTACTTGTTGAGGATGATAAACCAAGGTCGCACCTTCACGTATTAAATGATGGCAGCCCTCTGCATTGCTGTTATCAATATGGCTAGGAATAGCAAAGACCTGTTTACCTTGTTCAGACGTGAGACGTGCTGTGATAAGCGAGCCGCTTTTAATTGTCGCTTCCGTCACAATGGTTGCGAGACTCAGCCCAGCTACCAGACGATTACGACGCGGAAAAGTATGTTTATGAGGCTGCGTATGCGGTAGTAGCTCACTGATAATGCAGCCACCTTGCTCAATAATTTGAGTAAATAACTGATCTCGATGATTGGGATAGTTCACATCGATCCCTGTACCCATGACACCAACCGTACGTCCATGATAGTCAGGGTCTGCCTGTGCTAGTGCACCTAAATGGGCGCGTTTATCTACACCCATAGCTAGGCCGCTAGTAACGATATAACCTGCTTGCGCTAAGTACTGCGCCATATCAAACGTGATTTTTTGCGCATGCGTGGTGGGTTTTCGGCTACCTACTATAGCGATTTGTGCTTGATGTAGGCGCGCGCTATTCCCACGATAAAATAATAAAGGCGGTGGGTCGTAGATTTGTGAAAGTTGGGCAGGATAATCGGCGTCATCAGCGAACAGCAAACCATAACGCCCATCTATCAATGCTTGCTGAATCTTATCGATATTGGCGAGTGTTTGCTCTGGCTGTTCATGACGTTTGAGATGGGTGTGGTGAATACCGAGCTGCTTCCATGCCTCTACTTTGGCTTGCCAAGCAAGCTGCGGATAACCGAAAGAAGTGATCAGTTTGTGATAAGCAGATAACGACGCATTCACCTCGTACCACAGCGCTAAGATAGCGCGCTGATCGTCGGATAAAGAAGAGGTGACTGCCGTCATTGTCATCTGTCTCGTATAGGCAAGCTTAGATTAGTATTTAGTTTAATATATTGCTTAATACAGCCTTATAGCTATTTATAAATAAGGGGGTGGTAACAACTGATCGCCAATATTAAGTGGTAACTCAGAGTCAAGTACGTAAGCATAACTGATGTGGTCAAAGGTATTAAAAACCATCACCATACCACTTGGCTCGTTTGGTAGACGTACAGGCGTGTCGTTGTCTTTAGTATCACGTACCAAAGGCCCTTTTTGATAAACCGTCAGCACATCACCTGGTTTAGCACCTTGTAAGCTACCCAAATTGATGGCGACCACACTACCCTTCGCAGCTGAGCTGATAGAGTCCATCACACGTACGATCATACCGCCGCGACTAACACTTGCAGGCGTTGGATAGAAGACGGGAGGAATAGCGTTATCTAACTCTACGAATACGCGATCCCCTTCACGCACTTCTTTGCCATAACTATCAATAAGCTGCAAGCTAGTCACACCATTACTTTCTGTAGAAGTTACTAGTCCTGTCGCTACCTGCGTAACTTCTAAACCCATCACTTCTTGAGTTTTGGGGTCTACATACAGCTCACCCTCACGGTAGACGCCGTAACGCTGGCCTACGATAAGCGGTACGCCTTTAGCATAGACTTTATCACCGCTCGCAGTAATCAAGTTACGGTTTTTAGAAGCCAAAATATAGGGCGTGGTATTAAAGTCTTGAGGATTAACGATAAGTGTTTTATCAAGCCAATGCTGAATAGCAGATAATGGAATAGGAGGAACACTGTTAGCCGTCGAGGTAAGAGCCACAGTACTTGTACTTACATTCGCAGTAAGCTGCTTTTCAACGCCAGCACAACCTTCACCTGTATCAACACCAATTAGCGTTTTACCTTGAATCACACAAAGTATGAGAACATCATTAGGGTAAATAAGGTTTGGATTTTTAATTTGTTTATTAGTGGCCCAAATTTCTTTCCAACGCCAAGGGCTATCTAGATAACGACCTGAGATATCCCATAATGTATCGCCTTTTTTCACGAGATAACGATTGGGTGCATCTGCCTTGATAGTAGGTGGTGGATTGTTTGCGTGGGCTGTGGTCATCAACATGGCACTACTAAACGTCGTAATTAATAGTGCTTTTGCTATCTTTTTTAAGCTCATCTTCATCGTTATATCCACAATATGTACCACTGTGCTTGTCATAAAGAACCGTACTTAACTTATCACTGTAAAAACACTTTAAATTAATAAAAATTTAACTATATCAGTAATTTATTAATAAAATTCTTATGAAAATTATAGGGTAACTGTTCAGTGTAATTGGCTAGAATAATTCCTAAAAAAGCGCCTAGCACGATGATGACTTGCTGACGCCGTTTCTAATATTACAATTATATCTACCATAACACAATCATAAACACTTTATTACAATGGTGTAACTTTCACGCGGATACTTTTGTTGTTGATGATAAGCCTAAAGACCGTAGTTACTTAAGCAGGATTCGGTGCGACATGTTGGCGGATTTGTTCAGCAACCAGTTCAGCCTTGTTTTCCAGTACCACTACGTACTGTGATAAATCTTCTAACCCTTCAGTATGTGCTGGACGAGCGATATCTATCTGACCAATAGCCTCAACAATAGTGTCCGCAAACTTAACGGGTAATGCTGTCTCTGCACAAACGATGATTTCGCCATCTAGCTGTAGCTCTTTAGCGACTTTAATTCCGTCTGCGGTATGTGGATCAACCAATTCACCATGCTGCTCATAAAGCGCTTTGATAGTCTGCAAGCGGTCGCTATGAGTAGATTTACCAGAAGCAAAGCCATAACGATTATTAACTGCTTCCATTAGCTCAGATAAATCGAAACCTTGACCAGATTTCACCCCTTCAAATAACTCATGAACGCGTACGCTGTCTTTTTCTAATAGCAAATAAACAAAACGCTCAAAGTTAGATGCTTTTGAAATATCCATCGACGGACTAGAGGTTACGTAGGTTTTTTCAGTCGGACGCGGCTGATAAGCACCTTGGTTAAAAAAGTCATTTAAAACGTCGTTTTCATTGGTTGCGACAATCAGACGCTCAATTGGCAATCCCATTTCGCGAGCGATGTGACCGGCACAGATATTACCGAAGTTACCTGATGGTACGCTAAAGCTGACTTTTTTATCGTTGCTCGTCGTGACCGCAAAGTAAGCTTTAAAGTAATAAACAATCTGCGCTAGGATACGACCCCAGTTGATAGAGTTTACCGTGCCTAAATTATAAGCCGCTTTAAACTCGGCATCTTGCTGTAGCGCTTTAACGATGTCTTGACAATCATCAAACATCCCATCGATAGCAATGTTATGAATATTAGCATCGGTCAAACTATACATCTGCGCACGCTGGAACTCACTCATTTTGCCATGTGGTGACAGCATAAAGACTTCGATATTTTCTTTACCGCGCAATGCATACTCTGCTGCACTACCCGTGTCACCACTGGTCGCACCAATGATCGTAATACGCGCGTCTTTTTTCTTAAGCACATATTCAAAGGCATTGCCCAAAAACTGCATGGCAACATCTTTAAATGCCAATGTCGGACCGTTTGATAATCCTAGAATATATAAGTTATCTTCAAGTTTGCGGACAGGAACAATCTCTTCAGAGCCAAACACCTCGGCGGTATAAGTACGCTCAATAATATCTTGCAAATCAGCCATAGGAATATCAGTGGCAAAACGCTGTATAATCGCCATCGCAAGCTGCGGATAGCTGAGCGTACGCCACTCATCAAGGGTTGTACTATCGATATTCGGATAATGCTCAGGCAACATCAAACCACCATCTGGGGCAAGACCCATCAAAAGCACATCACTAAAATCCATCGGCGCTGTCTGACCACGGGTACTGATATATTTCATTAGATTGTCCTGTCTACAATAATGTTATTCAATAGTTAAAAATGGTTTATTCAGCGGTTTTTTGTAGCAATGCATAATAAAAACCATCGCCACTCGCGCTATCAATCGGTAAGCACTGACGACCGATTGCTTGTTCGATGCCCCAGTTGCAATCGTCGGTAAACTCAATCACTACTGCATCATTATGATGAGTGATAAAGTCCTGCATTTGCTCGACGTTCTCTTGCTTTAAGATAGAACATGTCACGTACAGCAGATAACCATCAGCTCTGAGTTGTGGCCATAAGTTATGCAAGATGTCTGCTTGCAACAGTGCCGTTTGCTCGATATCTTCTTCGGTACGTAGGATACTGATATCAGGATGACGGCGAATCACGCCAGTCGCAGTACAAGGAGAATCTAATAATATCGCATCAAATACCGACTCATTTGTCGCCGCTTTTTTATTTTTGCCATGCTGCCATCTGGTTGCATCTGCACAGACGATATTAAGTGCGACGCTTTTCTCTGCTTGCTGCAAATCATGCTGACTCAGATTTAAGCGTTGTAAATTCTCACGAATACGCTCGATACGCGGTGCTTCATTATCAATAGCTGTTACCTTGATATCAGTAATCGCAGGTGATGTTTCAGCATTGTCTTGTTTCACGTGAAACAACGATGATTCGTCACTAGCGCTCATGAGCTCTAACCAATGAGCCAATTTACCACCAGGTGCTGCACAAGCATCTAGAATATGTATCTCATTATTCGTATTTTCCGTATCAGATTTTTCAGCGCTAAGTTTAGCCATCAATGCTTGATTAATAATTGGTGCAGCGAGCTGAGCATGCATGTCTTGTACGCTAGCCGTTCCTAAGGCGAAATCAGGCAAAGCGTTAACGGCAGTGCTTTGATGTAGTCTAAGACCTTTGGTTGATAGCGTGGTAGAAGTGGCAGATTCTGATGAGTTTGCTACCTTAAAACCAGTCGTTAGCTCGACGATATCTGCATCAATTTCTGCGCCATCCAATGCATGCTGATAATCCTCTACCGAAGTAACCGCCGAATTCACTCGTAAAAACATCGGTGCTGGTTGGCGTAAACCTTGTGTCAGCTCATCATACTGTTCGCTCCAATCTTGTTTAAGCTGATAAGCGAGCCAATTCGGTAGACTATGCTTTTTATCGCATTTCTTACGGAATTTGCTTGGATTCTTAGCGACTTTACGCAAAATAGCATTTACTAAACCAGTCGAGTGAGCGAATTCAATCTCTTTGGCTGCTTCAACGGTTTCATGAATCGCAGCATGGTCAGCCACTTCTAAATATAGCAACTGTACTAAGCCGACTTGAAT
The DNA here is from genome assembly GCA_913061175.1 of uncultured Psychrobacter sp. Taxonomy (GTDB): domain Bacteria; phylum Pseudomonadota; class Gammaproteobacteria; order Pseudomonadales; family Moraxellaceae; genus Psychrobacter. The sequence goes on along the minus strand of CAJXUF010000039.1, from coordinate 7,043 downwards.
AGTGGTACGCACTTCAACTTCGTCGATAGGGTTGTCTGCTAAGCTGTCGAGCAAACGTGCCAGTGCGTACCACTGGCGCAATGTCGTGAGCAGTAAGGCATGGGCGAAACCTTTATCGCCATTGTGCAAACTATTCAATAATGGATCAAGGACGCTTGAGAGCGACTGACCATTTTGAATAGCCAGTAAGGTGCGAATCACACGCACGCGTACGCTGCCATTCATAATAAGATTGCTTGATGGTTTGAGCTTATTGTTTCTAGGCGCAGTACTGTTTTGTCTCATTAAATTTCATTTCCTTGACGTATGATCGATAGCGTCTTGTGCAAGTAGGTTAAATATAAGTAACGTTATTTTGTTTCTGACGTAAATTGATCGCCGTCATTTAATTGGTTGCCATGGCAAATTTGTTCAGCTGTCATTGGCTTACCACCTGCAAACTGCAAGTGAGTAATAGCTAAAGTGGTGGCTGATGATTCAGCGTCACTCTCTTTGCCACAAGCGACTAAGATCGCTTTTCGTCCGACACTGATAACCGTTCCAGCAGGTTCATTGGTTTGCTGCGATGTATTTACAGGTAAGCTAGCCAACACTTTGACGCGCTGCCCTGCTAGGAAAGTATAAGCACCTGGCCATGGTGTCAGCCCACGAATTTGGCGTTCAATAGTGGCAGCAGGCTGCGACCAATCAACTTCGCCTTCGGTTTTGACCAGTTTTTCAGCGTAGTTGGCTTGACTATCATTTTGAGCAATAGCTTGAGCTTGATAAGCAGCTAAATCTTTTAGCACCGTACTAATGGCTGTCGCACCAAGTGCAGCCATCTTATCATGTAGGCTAGCAGCGGTATCATCAGAGGCAATACTTTCGCTAACTTTATAAAGCATGTCACCTGTATCAAGACCTTTGTCCATCTGCATAATGGTAATTCCTGTCTCATCGTCTCCGGCCAAGAGTGCTCGATGGATAGGTGCAGCACCGCGCCAGCGTGGTAACAGTGAAGCGTGAATATTCAAGCAACCATGAGTAGGCGTCTCTAATACACCGATAGGTAGGATCAACCCGTAAGCGGCGACAATCATCACATCTGGTTGGTAGGTGCGCAGAGTTTGCCTAGCAGCCAGCCCTTCTGCACTAGACTTTTTAAAAGTGACTGGCTGCTCTACAGCGATATCATGTGCCAACGCAACTTCTTTTACCGCGGAGGCTGACAGTTTTTGACCACGACCTGCTTTACGATCAGGCTGCGTGTAAACAGCGACTATCTCTATATTCAGCGCTTCTTGCTGCTTAATTAATGACTCAAGGCTAATAGCAGCAAATTCAGGCGTACCCGCAAATACTACCCTTAATCGGTTAGTAGTTGGGTTATCATGGTCAGTAAGCGAGTTGGATGTATCAAAGGTAGGAGCAGTTGTAGTCATAATCATGCATTATATAAGGTTTATTTGTTCATTATAGGTGAGTTTACGGCGCAGTGCCATGATTGTAATGACCTCACTTCATGATAACCAATGACATTATTTGCCTTTATAATATCAAGAACATCGAACGTTCTGCTTATAGTTTTTACAAAACAATTTGGTGTTAATAGCCACTCTTTATAAACAGTAAGCCGTTATTCTGCTATAAATAGAAGGTAACACTAGAAATGTTAGACAATTCAACTGTCGTATAATTCACCTACTATATGTAGAAACTTCGTTTTTATTTCACTATATTTTTTCGTGTCGAGATAGGGCCACGCTTTCATGCAACAGTTTCAGTCCTTACAGCGCTTATTGATTTTCTATACCTTGTCTCTCACGGTTATGTTACTGCTGTACTATGTCACACTGTTTGATGGGATGAAAAAACATAGTGAGCAACATAGCATAGACACTTTTTATGCCCTACAGCACAGTATTATTGAGCATGCAGCGCCTGTAGATAGTGAAATAAAAAAAATCTTAGAACAGCCTACTTTTGATCAACTGAGTTATCAGCTGATTTTAATGATGCCTTCTGGGCAGACCTATATTCATCATAATACTCGTCCTAATGAATCTGCTTTTTCTACCGTTGCTTTCCCTACCATCGGTACATCAGCTTCTAGCAGCGACCATAGCTCTTATACCGTCAATAGTAATGAACTAACAGGAATCATTAATCTAAAAAGCGGACATCAGATTTATATCGTATTACGCCACGAACCTTTTGTTATCGATTGGATATCTTACCGTTACTGGCTTCCTTTGATGGTCGCCATCGTACTATTTTTCATGGCATTGCTCTATATGCTCAATCGTCGAACCAACTGGGAGCAATTACTGGTTTATACGGATAATTTGAGTAGCCGCGCAAAAGAGTCTTATACGCCGCCGCCGTTTCTACAAAAGGAATCTACTACCGAGTTCATGCTGTTAGGTCATGCGCTAAGTCGCGTCAGCTACCAACTACATAATGACTATCGGCGTATAAAAACATTGACTCATCGGTTAGAACGTCTGGTTGATCAGGCACCCTTACCGATGTTGATGAGTATACGACATGGTCAAATTAGTTTCTATAATCAGCGTTTTGAGCAAGTATTTACCCCTCCCACACAGAGTGAACAGAGCTATGAGCTGACTGATTTCGTTGAAGGGAAAGACGAGGCCACTCAAATACTCTTAAAAACAATCTCAAGTTTACGCGTTGCTCGCACACTCATGGTTTATGGCTTGGAGAATAAACAAGCCTACCAACTACACGTAACACCATGGTTCGGTGAACATGGGCAAGTTCACGGTTTTACTGTGATTTTTAATAATGTCGATGAGATTTTCCATCAATCTGAACAATTACAGCTGCACAACCAACAACTGCAATTACAAATTGATGAATCAAACGAAGCCCAAGCATTTATAGGTCGTAAGTTAAGGTTACCACTAGAGAAGATAATTGATTCGTTGGAACCCATCGACCCTTCAACATTGACGGCTCAAGGCAAAAAAACTCTAAATACATTGATTGCAACCAGTCAAAGCATGTTGACTGTGCTCAATGAGACGCTAACAACAGAGGAAGTTGAAGTCCGAAAAACACGTCTAAGTATCGAAACGGTTGATATTTATAAGGTAAGCAAAGAGGTTAGCAATTTAGTCACACAAGAAATAAGACAACAAGGGTTAGAATTGATCTATTTCTTTGCGCCGGACTGTCCTCGTTACATCGAAACCGATTACATTCGACTGCACCATATCCTATTAAACTTATTGAAAAACGCTATTAGTTTTACAACATCAGGCTATGTCGCGCTCACTATTGATCGTGTATCTGAAGATAAAGTAACGCGAATAAGTAATCAGCATTTAACTCCTAACAATGACACGACAATGCCTGCGCAGACATCTTATTGGATTCGGTTTAGCGTAAAAGACACTGGAGTAACTATTACTCCTGAGAGACAAAATCAATTAGTCAATATCTTGAATCAAAACAGTGAGCAAACCAATCATAACTTAGTTGAAGACAGTAATATTGGATTGAGTAATGCCAATAGCTTTGCTCAGTTACTCGGCGGTTTCATCGAACTAAGTAATACGGTGGATAAAGAAACGATATTTAGCCTCTACCTTCCTTATCCTCATGCCACTTATCAATCGGTATATCATCGTTGTTCGCAGCTGCCCCATATTCACCTTATCGCTGTCATCAATCAGCCTCTAGTTGCTGAACATTTACAACGTTTGTGCGAGTACTTAACGATATCCGTGACTATCTACAGCACTTTAGATAGAGCCACTGTACAGCAGCTAAAGAATAAATTAAAACAAGATGAGCAAACCGTCATTCCTGTCTTGTTATTAGATTATGAATACAGCGAATCCATCACCTTATCAGCTCATGCGAGCAACAAGTATAGCGAGCAGCAAGAAGCGTTAAACGACCTAGTCGCTACGCCTTCATTACCAAAGATATTACTTAGCATGAAACTTGAAAGGCATATCCCTTCTACTTTACTAGGCCAGTATGATGGATTTTTAACCAAACCCTTGGACGCGAGTTTACTACTTTCTGAGCTACTACGCTTAACCTTGTTTGCAAGGAAAACGCTAGACATACTGGTCAAACATCAATATGACAGCAGTCTATCTTTTATAGAAGATATACCTAAGAAAGAAATCTTGTCTCCACTGATTTTGGTCGTAGAAGACAGTCCTACTAACCAAAAGATAGCCTGTAAGATGTTAAGTAAACTTGGTTATCGTAGTATCGTTGCAGAAGATGGACAGCAAGCGCTCGAGAAACTCAAAAGCCAACGTGAAGAGATCTCTTTGATTTTGATGGACTGCCGAATGCCCGTTATGGATGGCTTACAAGCCACACAAGTGATTCGCTCGCAAGGTGATAAAATACCGATTGTGGCGCTAACTGCGAATAATACAGAAGAAGATCGCGAGGCTTGTATGAAAGTAGGTATGGACGAGTTTTTATCCAAACCCATTAGTAAGAAAGACTTAGAATCCGTTTTGCAGAGTTTTATACAATAAATCTCTAGTGCAAATAAAAAATACCCTATCAATATCACTTAATCAAAGTAATATCGATAGGGTCAAAAACTTGGTACAAGGATAATATTTCGGTAAGCTTAATTGTTATTTCATAAACCCATTATCTGCCAAAAATGCTTCTGTGATTTGGCTTTGCGGGTTTGACGCGTTCATACCACCAGATTGAGATTTATTTAGTAGACGTTCTAGATAACGGGCAACAATATCTACTTCAATATTAACTTTATTACCTACTAACCAATGCTTAGCAATATTCGTCACTTGGGCAGTATGTGGAATGATATTTAGAGAAACGATGTTGTCACGCACTAAATTGGTCGTCAGACTAATACCATCTACGGTAATAGAGCCTTTGGTCGCTGTATAGTGCGCTAGCTCTTGCGGTATCTCAATTTCAATATAGATAGAACGAGCATCTTGTTGTAATTTACTAACGACCCCTACTCCATCTACATGACCAGCGACAATATGACCACCAAAACGAGTCGTCGGTAGCATGGCCTTTTCTAGATTGACGGTATGTCCTGCTTTTAACCCTTCCAATGCTGTTCTAGCAATAGTTTCACGTGAGACATCAACAGAGTAACAGTTACTTCCGAGCTCCACTACAGTTAAACAAATACCATTTGATGCAATAGAATCGCCTAGCTTCACATCACTGAAATCTAAGTCATCAGACTCTACTGTCAAACGTATGTCACCGCCTGTAGCCTGCATAGATTTAACTTTTCCAACGCTTTCTATAATTCCAGTAAACATATTACCCTCATCTCATTACTGTATTGCCTTCATAGGCGAATATTTTAGTTTATCAAATCATCTATCAATTCTTTATCACAATTTGTTCGAATAACTGACAGTGAAGCATCAATAAATTTAACCTTTAATAGGATAGATTGTGGATAAGTAGGTATAAATCAATAGAGGTATAACTAGAATTCGCTATAAATACATAGTTATCCACAACAAATAAAAATTTCACATGAAACCTATTTATTCATAAATAAACCGTTAAGATATTGATTTATATAAATATTTATTAAAACAATCGAGATACAAACATCTTTTGTGTTTCATGTGAAACAAAGTTATACACAGTTCCATGTGAAACACGTAAATTAATAATTGATTTATCCATATTCTAAGCTTTTTTTATAATTTGTGGAAAACCTACTTATACAAAGAATATTTATAAAGGTAATAAGGTTAATTTGAGATCTGGGCCAAGCTGCTGATGACTTCCTATATCAAACCGTAACTGCTGAGCAAGGGACATAGGATTGAAATCAACCATTGGACGAGCGTCATCTCCAAGTAAGCAAGGTGCTTGATAAACGATTAACTCATCTACTAAATATTGACTCAAAAAGCTACCTGCAACGCTAGCACCTGCCTCCACCAATACGTCATAGCATTGATGCTCACTGACTAACCTTGCTAACAACGCCGACAAATCGTCTTCATGCCAATAGATAGTATCTGGATGCCGGCATAGCTGATAATCAGACTGTAGGCTGTGCTTCAAACGCTGACGCCTATCAAGTATGACTATTTTAGGATTAGGTATTTTCTCAGGTGGCACGTCCAGTTGTTCTGAGCGCACATTGAGTTGTGGGTTATCAGTTATTACAGTTTCACTACCTGTAATAATCGCACCACTTTGTGCTCGTAGTTTTTGTACATCTTCACGAGCAGCTGTCGAGGTAATCCACTTTGATTCACCAGATGCCATCGCTGTACGGCCGTCTAGACTGGTCGCTATTTTCAATCGTACATAGGGCATCTGAGTGCGCATAGCTTTTAGAAAACCACGGTTTAGTGCTTCTGCCTGCCCTGTTAGAACACCGACCGTTACCTCAATACCAGCTTGCTCTAATAGTTTCACCCCGCGACCTGCGACCTGCGGATTTGGATCAAGACCTGCAATCACAACACGCTTTACCTTAGCAGCAACCAGCGCCAACGCACATGGCGGCGTACGTCCCGTATGACTACATGGCTCTAATGTAACGTAAGCAGTTGCCCCTGCTACCTGTGTAACAGCCTCTTTCAGTGCAAACACTTCTGCATGTGGTTCGCCAGCTTTAGGGTGAAATCCTTGACCCACAATCTGCTCTGCCTGAACAATAACGCAGCCTACGGCAGGATTCGGTCTAGTAGTATACAAACCGCGCTTTGCTTGTTCGATAGCAAGCATCATAAAGTAGCGGTCTTGTGCATCTTGAGCATGGCTTTGAATAGACATAAGGCTAGGCTTAATAAATGATTGAGGGTTCTATATAAGAAAGTAAGGTTTGAAAGCTGATTGGTAATTCTGATTAGTAATTAGGAAACACTTATCAGCTAGGGCTTATTTAAAAGCTTGCTTCGCCTACTTTTCATTTGGGCGAATATTGGCAATTTCTTGATGAAATGCATCGATATCTTGAAAGTCGCGATACACGCTAGCAAAGCGTACATAGGCTGTCTCTTATACACATCTGACGCTGCCGACGATATGCAGTGTGTAGA
>CAJXUF010000038.1 GCA_913061175.1 uncultured Psychrobacter sp. | reverse complement strand
CGAGATAGGAGTCCGTCTCGTGGGCTCGGAGATGTGTATAAGAGACAGGTTCAAAAGACTTTTGAGCGACTATCTATTTGGTAGTCATATAATGAATAGCTTACACTTGGTAAATGCCTATTCACGATATAAGAAGAAAAGGACAAAAAATTAGAGAAGTGCTACACTGCTCTAATGTAAATTTTCTTTATAACTTTATTATTAATTGTCTATTATAGTTATCACACTTATGAATCACAACTTAAAGCATCTACATCCTTATCCATTCGCAAAGATGGCAACATTGCTTGCCGATAGCAAGCCTGCCAACGGTTACAGTGAAATAAAGCTCGGTATTGGTGAGCCAAAACATGAGCCACCTGCATTTGTGCTGGACGTCCTACGCGAAAACTTGGACAAAATAAGTCGTTATCCAACTACAAACGGTATGTTTGAGCTGCGCCAAACCATCGCCCATTGGTTAGAGAAGCGGTTTTTTCTAAATCATGTCGATGCCAATACTCAAGTATTACCCGTGATGGGCACACGTGAAGCGATTTTTAGCTTCGTACAAGCGGTCGTTGATCATGATGTAGCTGACAAAGAGAGCCATTCTCTAGCGTCTAACACATCGCCTACGGTTGTCATGCCCAACCCGTTTTATCAGATATATGAAGGCGCAGCGATACTGGCACAGGCAACGCCTTATTTTGTCCCTTGTACATCAGCTAATGACTACAAAGGTGACTATCGCGCGGTACCAAAAGACGTTTGGACACGTACGCAGCTATTGTTTGTCTGTAGTCCAAATAATCCAACAGGCTCAGTCATGACGATGGATGATTGGGAATACCTTATTCGTCTATCAGATCAGTACGGTTTTATTATTGCCAGTGACGAGTGTTATAGTGAACTGTATTTTGATACAGCTCCGATTGGATTGCTTCAAGCCTGTGCGGCCCTTGGTCGCCGTGATTTTAAAAACTGTATCGTGTTCCACTCTCTATCCAAACGTTCCAACCTGCCTGGTTTACGCTCTGGATTTGTGGCTGGTGATGCCAGAATTTTGCAGGCTTATTTGCAATATCGTACTTACCAAGGTTGTGCGATGCCGATACCTCATCAGCTGGCCTCTATCGCTGCGTGGCAAGACGAAAAACACGTCGCTCATAATCGAGCGCTATATCAAGAAAAGTTTGCCCTATGGATGTCTGAGCTTGGGGAATTGCTAGAGTTACGTATGCCTGATGCTGGGTTTTACTTTTGGGTCAAAGTGCCTGAGCAGTTCGATGGTGATGATGAAATTTTTGTCAAAGCGCTGTATGAGCAAGCCAATATTCATGCATTGGCAGGACGCTATTTATCACGTGAAGTTGATGGTCATAATCCTGGACAAGGTTATGTGCGTATCGCTCTGGTCGCGAGTGTCGATGAGAGCCGAGAAGCAATCAGTCGTATCCGCAGCCTACTAAACACTTAGAGCTAATTAGAAAAGTTTAATGTAGCTGGGATAAATGACGCAGTAGCAAAAAGCCTTCAATAACCCTATTTATATTGTGGTTATTGAAGGCTTTTTGTTTTATTAATGCTATAGTAAAGTCTCTACCGAAAATATGCCATCAAGGATGATGCCATGCCCCATCTTGATTTTAGCCAACCGCCCTTCGACGTATTGAGCTTAGCTGAGCGTCAAAGCATTAGAAAAAACACCCAGATACGCTACCTTGCCAAAAACGAAAGCTTGCCTGCAGAAGAGCTACAATGTCTATATGTCGTCATAAAAGGGCAAATCGAGCAATCATTAGATGGTGAGTTTGTCGCGTCCTATGTAGGTAGCAATCACGCTGACGGTCTGAATAATAATGATTGGTTTGATAGTCGCCGCCTGCCTGAATCACTTGCCAAGGATAATCAACTAGAGCCTGAAAGTACGTCTATACAACCCTATCAATTCCGAGCCAATGAAGAAACCTTACTGCTCCAAGTCGATGGCGCCGCTATTGATAAAATCAGCGCGCAAAATCATTTGGTACGCCAAATGCTATCAGACAAACTGCCTGAACGATTAAAAGCATTGCGCCAACGACATCATAATAAAACGCTAGATCCTGCCAGCTATACTGACCAACAAGAAGTACAGCAAATCATGTTGCAGCCAGTGGTAGATGTTCATCTATTACCAGTGCATATCGTCGATGCCAATGATAGCTTGTACGAAGCGGCCCGCATCATGACCAAAGCTGGATTAAAACATGTACTGGTCCGACCGCTACATAGCTTATATGATTTGAATGACTTAGATGGCTCACAAATAGCGCAACTTGAGACAAGATTACTCTTAGGGATTTTGACAGATACTGATATCTGCCGCGCCGTAAGCGACAGACAAAATCCTGCCACCACACCTTGTCAACGCTATGCCAATTTCAATCTACGTACGATCAAAGCCAGTGATGAGATTGGCGATGCGCTGCTGACCATGACTCGCTATCGTATTCATAGACTGCCAGTCGTTGATAAGAGTGGTGATGTCGTCGGTGTGCTTGGGCAAAGCGATATGCTCGCTCATATTGGCCATCATTCGCAGCTGATTAGTATTCAAATCGAACAGGCACAAGACTTATCGAGCCTAGATACCGCTGTTGAGCTAATCGGTCGCTACATTCGGGCACAGCATCACAATGGTGTCAAAATCGGCAATATCAGTCGTATGGTACAGACGCTAAATGCGCAGGTATTTACCAAGCTATGGCAGCTGATCGTACCTGATGAAGTGATGGCAAACACCTGCCTGATCGTTATGGGTTCAGAAGGTCGCGGTGAGCAAATCATGCGTACCGATCAAGACAACGCGCTCATCATTCGTGACGGCTATACGCATCCTGACCTAGCACAGTTCGCTGATACTTTTAATAGCCATTTAGCAACGCTTGGCTACCCACTGTGTGATGGTAATATCATGATGACCAATCCTATGTGGCGACAACCGTTCAAGCAATTTACTGCGCAAATTGGTCTATGGTTTAGAAATTCAGATCCGATGCATGGTATTTACTTGTCTGCGATACTAGATGCTGAATACGTCTGCGGCGATGAGTCACTACTTACTCAAGTACGTCAGCATTTAAAGCTTGCTCATCAACAAGCAGACCCTATGTTTGTCAGGCAGTTTGCACGGGCAGCGCTACAGTTTGGCGATGTTAATCAATGGTGGCAAAAGTTTGTACCTTTACTAGGCAGCAAATCAGCAGCATCTGATATTGACCTAAAAAAAGCTGGTATCTTTCCCTTAGTTCATGGTATCCGTACCTTAGCATTAGAAAACAACGTGCTCGACGTGCCTAGTACCAAGGCGCGTTTAAAGTCCTTGGTACAGGTTGATGCTATGACCCAAGAGCGTGCCGATACTCTATTGGAAGCACTAGAGTTTTTTATGGCGCAGCGCTTATCTGTGGCCCTCTCAACCGACGATAAGCATGCACGGCAAGTAGATCCAACGACTTTGACCGCACTTGAACGTGACCTACTCAAAGAGTGTCTGGCCGTGGTCAAAAGCTTTAAAAACCAATTGCGTCAACACTATCAACTAGAAATCGCATAGATGTGGCAGTCTTAATACAGAGGCTTCACGAATAAATAAAGATCCGAAATACAAAAATAACATACATGAGTGAATGATTAATATGAGCTGGTTACAGCAGTTATCTTGCGCTTGGCAAAAGACGCAATTGCAGCGTCCAGAGCTAGCCTCAATGTTTACGACACCTTCGGCTGAGCAGTGGGTGGCGATTGATTGCGAAATGACAGGATTGAACCCCAAGAAGCATCACCTGCTGTCTGTAGCAGCGATACATATTAATAGCAATACCATCGACACGGGTAATGGCATGCATTTGGTTTGCAGGCCTCCTGTAATGCCAGACCGCGACACCATTGTCATTCATGGCCTGCGTACCGCCGACGTTGAACATGGCATGAGTTACGATGACATGTTAGCCCTACTACTACCATTCATAGGTAATCGACCAATCGTTGGATTCTGCACACAGCTAGACATGGCTTTTTTGAATCCATTGGTCAAACGCTATATGGGAACCTCGCTACCAAACGAAGTCATAGATTTGCGTCATCTGTACAGTCGGCGTATCAGTGGTCACACACAAGGGCTTTCTGGACAAGCCCAACATCTGAATCGCATATTAGCCAATTATAATATTCCTGAACTGGGCGCGCATGATGCTTATAACGATGCTGTCATGACTGCGATGGCTTTTTTGCATATGCGTTAGCAGCAAGTCATGCTTTCAGTTCAATCGATAGTTAGAGTTAATTATCTAAATAAGAGCGTTGTTAGCGCTAAGGCGTGCCCTCATTTTGAAAATAGTGATAAAAATGAGATAAATAGCAACCAAACAAGGAAAGGGGTACAGATAATATCGAGATATTAGCCAGCTACTTGACGCAGTTTGGCAAAGATTTGGCAATTTAAAGTTTACTGTTCAGATTGATGTCACGTCCTAAAATTGTGCTTCTGACGTCGTGTGCGAAAACAGCAACTCATGTTACCATAGGCTGTTTTTGCCACCTGATGAAAGATGCTCATGCGATACCCTTCTAAACGCCATCATTATTCTACTGCTGCAACCAAAATCACCACGCTTTGTCGTCATTTGCGACCGCTTAACCAACCTAATAAACGTCTACCTAGGTTAGCGTTATTGGCAACGGTTATAGTAGCGCCAATACATGCCCAAGCAGCATTGCCAGAAGCCATTCAAAAAGCATTGGCGCGCGCCGATCTAACAGAAGCAGATATCAGCATCGTCATCACACCTGTGGGTGACAAGACTGCCAGCCGTCTGCCTACCCCTATTCAAGTCATTGATAGTGATGAACCTGACAGCCAATCTGCATCTACTATAGTAGCTGAACACCCAGTTACAAACACCTCTAAGGCTACAAGTACTAGCGACCCGAGCCATCAGAGCGCTTTAGTTACCATGGAGCAGCGCACTATTGAGAAGCACGAGCAAAAAATACATGCTTATACCGATGACCCTTATACTTATCAGAGCGTAGAGAGCATTCCAACGGTTATTCCTGACGAACCTCAGCATACGCTCACTCAGAGCGCTAAAACCCAAGATACGGCGAGCAACAATAAAACCTCTATAAAGATTTCATTTTCGCCTTTGCTGAATCACCAGTCCGACATCCCTCGTACGCCTGCCAGCACCATGAAACTCGTGCCTAGCTTTATCGCATTAGACACTTTAGGAGCAGATTTTGTGTGGCATACACGGGTTTATCACACAGGTATTGTCATCGGCAACCGTCTGCATGGTGACTTGATTATTCAAGGAAGCGGCGACCCAAAAATGACCCACGAGCGCTTGAAGCAGTTGCTATATAAAGTACAAGCATCAGGTATTCGTTATATCGATGGTGACATCATCATTGACAGCGCTGTTTTTAACAATGTTAGTAAAGACCCTGCCGCCTTTGATAACTCACCGCTACGTCCCTATAACGCCAGCCCTGATGGGTTTTTGGTTAACTTTAGCACCATTGGTATCAAAACTTACCCTCAAGATAACGGCCAAGCAAGCGTGACCTATAAGCCGCGGTTAGCCAACTATCAGCTGCCTGCTACAATCAATACCCGTGCAGCCAGTTGTGGGCAAGCAAGCTATAGCCTAGCACCGCAGTGGCAAAACACGCAGCTTGTGTTAAATACCAGTCTGCCAGAGAGCTGCGGCGAGCATGTTTTTTACGTGGCATATCCTAATGCCAAAGAGTTTGCCGCACACGTCATCGCTGCCAAATGGCAAGCATTAGGGAATACTTTGAGTGGACAGGTAATCTCACAAGAAACACCTTACGATATGACCAAGACGACAAAACGAGCGCACGGACTTACGGCTATCGCGATGTCGCCTCTACCTATGGTCAGCTATCCGTCGTTGAATTTAACCGAGCAGATTCATGACATTAACCACTTCTCAAACAACGTCATGGCTGAGCAAATGGCGTTATCTATAGGCGCTTATGATAAAGAAAGGCTGACTCAAACAATACCTGCTAGCATAACTGCGACTAGTCCAAGCAGTCATGAAGTCAAAGCTAGCAATGAAGTCAAAGCTAATAATGAGGTGGATAGTAAAGTAGTAGCCGATAAATCTAATGGTAAAAAGGCTGATAGCTTATATCAATTTGGCAAACCTGCTACGACAGACTATCCAGCAGCCTTACAAACCATCAATCAATGGTGGCAAACCAACCTCAGTACGCCGCCGCCACATTTGACCAATGGCTCAGGGCTTTGCCGCGAGTGTACTATCACCGCAGCCAACCTAAGCGAGCTACTGACTTATGCTTACAGTCGACCAAATTTTGATGCCTATGTCGGTTCGTTAGGTGTCGCTGGGGTTAGTGGCACTATTGCCGCCCATAGCGATCGCTTGCCTGAATCTGTAGCTACTGGTCGTGCATGGATAAAAACTGGCACGTTAAATAACGTCACCTCAATGGCAGGTTACGTCAAAGGGCTGTCAGGACAGGATTACGTTGTCGTCGGTATAATTAATACTGATCAAGCATTAAATCCTTATGCAGCGCGACCTGTGTTAGATGCCATGCTCGACTGGACGGCACAGCGCTGATATTTTAACTAACGCTTTAAGACGTTGTACTATCAATACTCTATTTTTTACCTTTATAAAGGTTAGCTTATGTCACGCCAGACAACCAGTCTTAACAAACCCCAGACGCTTGTACAAGTGCAGCCCAAACTGGCTCGATATGTCGGTTTTTTTGCGATTGGATACACGCTTGCCAGTACCATATTTATGATGATACAGACCAAACTTGCGCTCAATCCACAACTGGTTATGGTGGTTTCTATTATCGTGGGTGCTTACATCGCTGTCAGTAAATTCATCAAACATCAGAAGCGAGCATTAGCGCGTGATGAGATTAATAAGTTGATGTTTGGTGGGGTTGTGATTGTCTGGATGCTGACTGTCATTTATTTTTCAGCCATCTGGTTTTGGCTGTTTGATACGATAAGCCGTGAGGTACTGTTTGAGATGGCGATGCAGCGTCCACTGCCCCTGCTTTCATCACTAATGCTGATGCTGGTCCTTACTCTAGTCAGTGCGCGAATCAGTCTATGGTCTATCAATCGATTATTAGACCCTATACGCAAATCAACGTAAGTACAAACTATCATCTACAAGGTGCTACAAAGTTTTCCCCTGCTAATGCGTAAAATCCGTTAGGCTAAGTTTAGGGCGTGTCATTATTTTAAGAATAGTACTAAAAATGAGACAAAGTAAGACGCGCCCTAGTAAGTAAAATTTTAGCGATGACTTGTTTTACCTTTATAATAGGAGCGAACATTATGGACATGATCTTTTTTGACAACATAGACAAGCTTGGTCGTATTGTTTTGACGACTGTTATGGTTTACGTGTTGATCGTGACAGTTACCAAAATCTCTGGCAAACGCTCAACATCGCAGCTCAACAACTTCGATTGGATCGTGACGGTCATGATCGGCTCGTTAGGTGCCAGTACAATTCTGCTCAAAGACATTCCCTTTGTTGAAGGGGTGTCGTCTATTTTAGTGCTGTACCTACTGCAATTTGTGGTGACCAAATATGCGTCTGTTTCACCGCAATTTAGTAACTTTATTTTGTCAGAGCCGCGTATCGTTTTTTATCAGGGGCAGTTTTTGCCAGACGCCATGCGCGATGAGCGTTTGACGCGTCAAGAAATTGAGTGTGCCATGCGTTCTGAAGGGATTAATAGTTTTGATGATGTCGAAGCCATTGTTTTTGAGTCTGATGCAAAATTGACTGTCATTCCAAAGCCAAGCCAAGCGGACGATCAAAGCGCAAGTAGCAACGTATCAGAGACAATTAACCCTCTGATGTAAATTGCAGACAATGAAGAATGAACGATACAACTATTAAGAACACGCCCTAGTAAGCTTGAATTCAATTATCGAGATGGTAAGTATTATGAAAGTAAGGATTTTGACCGTTGGCAATAAAATGCCTAGCTGGGTGCAGACGGGGTTTGATGAATATTACAAACGCATTCAACCGATGCTAAGCACAGAAATTGTCGAGATTGCAGCCGCAAAACGGGCAAAAAACCCTTCAGAAGCCAATTTGGCACAGTACCGTGAGCAAGAAGGTCAGGCCATACTAGCCGCTCACAACGCATCGAGCCGCGAGCAATTATGGGTACTAGATGTCAAAGGCAAGATGATTTCGACAGAAGGACTGGCTGATAAGCTCGCTGATGGCATGCAACAAGGCGACGATATTGCCTTGGTCATCGGCGGCGCAGATGGCGTCTCACCAGAAGTATTGGCAAGGGCCGATGCAAAATTATCACTATCAGCACTGACATTGCCGCATCCGCTAGTGCGCGTCGTACTCATGGAACAACTGTATCGCGCGATGAGTATCAATAATAATCATCCTTATCACCGTGGTAATTAAATAAAATACTAATCTATTTTTTGATTTGAAACATCAACCCTAAAGTAGATTGAAAAACTGGCGCACGCCCTAATAAATGCAACATGAAATATCCAAAACGTGCGACACCCAACGCCTCTAAGTCCTCTCATCAACGTGATGATCATCATAATGTGCAGACGCCTATTACAGCGGCTGCCGCATGGGAAAATACGTCTGATATAGCGACGAATACATCTAAGCTACCAGCGCTCTTTATCTCGCATGGCGCACCTACGCTTGCAATTGAGCAGTCTGCGACGACCAGTGCACTGGCACGTATCGGTCAAAACTTACCTAAGCCACGTGCCATTGTCATTATGTCAGCGCATTGGCAGTCAGCAAAGCTAGAGATTAGCAGCAATCCACAGCCAAAGACGTGGCATGACTTTTCAGGATTTTCGCCTGAACTTTATGACATTCAGTATCCTGCTACAGGCCAGCCTGCACTGGCTGAGACACTTGCTCAGCAGCTGACCGCACGTGGCATTACTTGTAGTGTCAACCCAGTACGTGCCTGTGATCATGGTGTGTGGGCGCCGCTTAGACATCTGTATCCAGAAGCCGATGTGCCTATCATACAGATATCACTACCACAGCATTATGACAGTATTGCCTGCTATCAGTTAGGCGCACAGTTGGCACATCTACGTGATGAGCAAATTCTCGTCATTGGCTCAGGTAACATTACGCACAATTTGCAAGCATTGCGCTGGGAAGCTAACAGCATCGATCAAGCAGCCAAAACGTTTAAGCAGTGGTTGTTGCAGCAGCTCAAAATAGACATTCCCACGGCACTCGATTGGCAGCAGTACCCAGACTACAGGGACATTCATCCAAGTGATGAGCACTTGCTACCGCTGTTTTTTGCATTAGGTACTGGTCAGCGCGTCTCTGTCGTTCATCAAAGTATGGCCCATCATAGTTTGGGTATGGATATCTATCGCTTTGATTGAATGCGACTAATACGAACACTAAATTTTAACCCTACTTCTCAAAAGCGTGTTTGGTAAATAAACCTGCGCGCTCCATCTCGCCCGCCACACTGAATAATGTTGCTTCATCATTCATGCGCCCGATTAACTGCATGCCAATCGGTAGGCCTTTTTTGCTCATGCCAATGGGTACTGACATCGCGGGTAATCCCGTAACATTACCCAATAACGTAAAGCCCATTTTACCTAATACAGGGGCACTGAGCTTTTCTATCATGCCTGAGCTAAAGGCATATCTACCCATATTAAAGCCCTTATTAAGCACCTCGGCGCTACGCATCATCATCTCATCCATACGACTCGGCGGTAGCACACCATGCTTTACCGCAGGCGTGGGCACAGTCGGGCACAAAACCATATCGTAGTCTTCTAGTAATAGACCTGTCTGATACTGGCTATGATGCCAGCCATGTTTGGCATGTGCCAAATCAACCGCTGATAGTGAACGCCCAAGCAGTGCCATATTATAAGTTTGTGGCTCTAGGTTTTTGACGTGGTCAACACCAAACTCACGCTCGATATTATCAATCGTAAAAGCCGTATGCGCGCAGACCACCACGATAAAGTCATGCCAAAACTGCTCGATATTGATGTTTGGCTCGGCTGGTACTACTTCATGACCCATAGACTCTAATTGCTTAGCCGTTTGCTCAAGTACCGTTAGTACCTCTTTGTCCACTGTCGTATTGGCTATCAAAGGCTGCTGATGCAAAGCAATTTTTAGCTTTCGCGGTGCACGCATTGCCGCTTGCAGAAACGTACCGTCTGGCGGAGCAATAACGTAAGGGGCGCCAATCTCTGCTCCACTAGTGGCATCTAGCATCGCCGCACTATCGCGCACTGATCGCGTAATCACATGGTCAGCCACTGCCCCCTCCCAGCCTTCACCAAGATTAGGGCCCATTGGATTACGTCCACGGCTTGGCTTTAACCCAAACGTACCACACCAAGCAGATGGAAAACGTATCGAGCCGCCACCATCACCGCCGCCTGCCATCGGGACAATACCGCTCGCAACTGCTGCTGCACTACCACCTGACGAGCCGCCAGAACTGTAGCCTTTTTTAAAAGGGTTATGAGTAGCACCATGCGCTTTTGGCTCAGTGGTGATAATCAGACCAAACTCAGGAGTATTCGTCTTGCCAAAGGTATTAACGCCTGTCGCTTTCATCCGTTTGACGATTTCGCTGTCTTTTTCTGAAATGATATTGACACTGCGACTACCCATCGTAATCGGCTCGTCGGCGAAGCTAAATGATAAATCTTTTAGCAAATACGGCACGCCAGTAAATACACCTGAAGGCAAACCCGCCTGCGCAGCATTGTAAGCACGCTCATCAAAACGATGCACGATAGCATTTAGCTTAGGGTTGATTTGATTGGCTTGATGGACAGCAGCGTCTAGTAATTCCTTTGCGCTGACCTCACCTGAATTGACCAATGCTGCTAAGGCTAGCCCATCATATTGAGTATATTCTTTAAACATAACTGACCTTCCTTGGAGAGTAATTTTATTAAGACTATGTAGCACTCATATTTTCTAAAACTGATGCCCATTTTTTCATAAACTACTGTCAGTTTAGTATAAAAAACTACGTCTGATATTTGATAAACGGACTCATTAGTCATCTGATCGATTTCGTCAACTAATGAATCAGTATGCGAATCTATTCTTCACGCCCTAGAGCATACATATTAAACAATAAGAGCTTACTTCTAAACCTACAATTTATAAAAGTATTATTAAGTTTCTTCCATAAAAAAACGAGCCATTCTCATGACTCGCTTGTTCATTATCAACTTAACAATTAATCCTACATCAATAGTTCGCGTTTACCACTTTTGCCCATCGAGCTGACCAATCCAGCTTCTTCCATAGAGTCGACAATACGCGCAGCACGGTTGTAGCCGATGCTGAATTTACGCTGAATACTTGAAGCAGAAACTTTACGTGTTTCCATGATAAAGGCCACGGCATCATTATATAAATCATCATCTTCACCAGAGGCATTGGCTGTACTACTACCGCCTGGGCTAGACAATTCAAAATTGCCTGCCATATTATCAATATAATCAGGGGCGCCGCGCTCACGCCAAGCATCACAGACACGGTTAACTTCTTCGTCACTGACGTAGGCACCATGTACACGATCTGGCTCAATCTGCCCCGGCCCTAAGAACAACATATCACCGTTACCTAGCATGTCCTCCGCACCGCCACTATCTAGTATGGTACGTGAATCGACTTTTGAGTTGACTCGTAGTGCCGCACGCACTGGGATGTTGGCTTTGATCAGGCCCGTAATAACATCGACGGACGGACGCTGAGTTGCTAGCATTAAATGAATACCAGCAGCTCGTGACTTTTGCGCCAAACGTGTGATGAGCTCTTCGGCTTGTTTACCGACCTGCATAATCATATCGGCAAACTCATCCGCGACAATGACAATCATTGGTAAGGTTTTTAGCTTAGGTGCTTGGCTAATACTGACGCTATCATTTGGTCGCCATAGAGGATCGAGCATGGGATTGCCTGATTTCTCCGCCGCGATGACCTTCTTGTTGAACTCATTGAGCTTACGAACCTTTAGCAAGCTCATTAGCTGATAGCGACGTTCCATCTCGGCCACACACCATGACAAGCTACTGGCCGCTTCCGTCATATCGGTGACTACTGGCGTTAACAGATGCGGAATATCATTGTAATTGGCAAGCTCTAACTGCTTTGGATCAATCAAGATAAGACGCAGCTCATTGGGCGTATATTTAAGTAGCATCGATAGTAGCATCGAGTTGACCAATACTGATTTACCAGAGCCTGTGGTACCAGCGACCAGCATATGCGGCGCACGCGCAAGGTCAGTAATGATTGGGTTACCACCGATGTCTTTACCCATCGCCATGCTAATCTGCGCCTTCGGGTCTTTGAACGTTTCGGTATTGAGCAATTCAATCAAACGTACCATTTCACGTTTCTTGTTAGGTACTTCGATACCGATGTAAGGTTTGCCCGGAATCACTTCGACCACACGCAAAGATGCCATCGATAGTGAGCGCGCTAAATCACGCGAGATACCTGTGACTTTACTAGCCTTCACCCCAGCAGCCAGCTCTACTTCAAAACGAGTGACCACAGGGCCAGGGATAGCATTAACCACAGAGGCTTTTACATTAAATTCTTGTAGCTTAATTTCTAATAACTCAGATAACTTTTCAAGCTCAGCCACAGTATAGCTAGGCTTGCGGTCAGGATCTGGCTTATCCAATATAGACACTTCTGGAATAGGCGTCAGGCTGCTGCGATAAGCTGCCGTTTGCATCGAGCGCGATTTTTGACTGAAGGCTGCGTCATCACTAATATGCGGCATGACCGGTACATTGGTGTCGTCATCACTGTCATCCTCTGGCATCATATCAGTGATATGGTTGCTGCTATCGCCCTCTGGGACAGCAAAACTAACAGATGGTTGCGCGGGCGTTTTAGGCTCAGACTGTACATTTGAGACTGGGCTAGTTACTTCCACCGTTGGCGCTGCTTTTGGATTGGCAGGAGGCGTATTGGTTGGTGTCATGTCTGAAACGTCTGGCACATCTGACAATGCAGGCTCAGTCTCTACTGTTACCAGAGCGACTTCAGGCTCAGAGACTATTGACGCATTATTAGTCTGTGGCAACTCTACAGGCGTATCAGACAGTTGATTGGCTGACTCCTGTGCAAAACTAATAGGCTCTTCAACCGTAGGTTCGGGTGTCTTCTCTGGTACTACTGGCTCAGCTGCTACAGTTTCCTGAACAGGCTTAGAGTCTTCAGACGTTTCTACGATAGACTCTGTAGGTTCTGATATATCAGCATGCTCTGCCAACCATGCTTCTGCTAATTTATCTACTTCTGCAGTCTCATGTGTCGTAGAGACTTTAGGCTCAGCAGATTCAATGACTGGCTGACTGGCTAAATTACTGTGCACTGACTCATCAACTGATGACTGAGCTAATGATTCTTTATCATGTATATCTGGTTGAGCAACCGCTTCCGTCGTGGTAGTTACTGCAGTAGCAGGTACTGCTTTCTCTAACGATGCTGTGGTACTAGTACCCGTTTGGGAATAGTTGGGTACAGGCATAGCCGAGCTGCCCATGCCATTAGCACTGTAAGCCATCTGCTCACTTGCAAGTAAATCATCGACCGTACTGGCATCATTCCACGCAAAGCTTGGCTCAACTTTGCGAGCAACAGTTGCAGTCAAGTTTGAGGCTAATGGCTGGACTGTATTGTTGACCGTATTGTCAGTAGAGTTATTAATCGAGCTTGTATCGGTATTCGCCTGATCACTTTTTGAGCTATTGGGTGTCGCCGCTGCTTTTGCTGCGATGACAGAGGCTTTGACACTATCTGCTAATCCTGATGTAGCTAAAAAGTCTGACAAGACACTACCGAAACGTCCACTACTGCTGACGTCTTGAGTACCGCTAGTATTTTCCGCAGACTGCAACTCAAGTGGCAGCTGCTCATGTTCTACTTTTTTATCTACCGACTCATCTAAGTTTTGGCTATCACCTTGTAATGCAATACTCGGTTCAGTAGCGTCGATAGTATCCTGACTTTTTACACCTGAGCCAAGCCATGATAGTGCACGAACCTTTTGATATATCGTCATCCAATGGATATTAAAGGCAAACGTAGCGGTAATCACAACGAATACTGCTAAGAAAACCACACTCCCCCACTGCGATAGCAGCTGTGCCAAACGCGCCTGTAACTCTAGCCCGATGATACCACCAGCGACGCCTTCGAGGCCGATTGCGTCAGGGTTCGTGACTTGTTGAACTAGAGAGACCAATTGTGCAAACAATGCGCTAGCACTTAATAGTAAAAACACATAAGCGACCAATCGCATGAGCCAAAACGTTGGCTTGTTTTCCCACCAAATCAAGATAGATTCATAAACCACAAATGCCAAAAACCACCAAGCACCAAACCCAAAAAAGCTATAAAGCAAATCGGATAACCATGCGCCTGCCTCGCCGCCCATGTTATTAATCGTGGTCATATCACTACTAATGTGCGACCAGCTAGGATCGTTGCCTGTATAGGTCATCAAAATGACAAACAGATAAACGGCCAGTATTAACCCAAGGAGGGTAAACATTCCCTTTTTTAAATACTCAATAAGCGGTGCTGATATCACGTAAGATCTGCCTTGTTATTAATACTAAATGGTCGCCAATGCATGACTAAGCCTAATCATGCTGACATAAAGTGTTGACATAAATGTACCGAGCGAAGTGTTTGTTTGGCATGTGCCGATTATAGAGCCTTGAAACAACCGTTATCGCTTGGCTCCTACTACACTTGGCATAACTTCTTATAATAACAAATACATAGGTGCAGTGGCGACAGTCTTATCAAGAAAGCGTGTAAGAAAGTAAATCAGTAGACACTTTGTGCAAGAAAACAGCTGGTTAGCGAAACACTAGTGGCAAAATATGGCTAACTGTATTGCCTAAATTCTATAAAATAGTCTCTGTCTTTGCACTTATGTTCCAAAGTTATTTATTCTTTGATTCTAATGATACCTGTGTTTGTTTTAGCAAACTTGCACTTTGTGCGCTGTGCCCTTATGTTATTATCACACAGCAATTAGAAGAAGCATATTCGTAGTCATTTTTGATATTCATCTTTTATTATATTTATAACTTACATTTTTAATTCGTATATTTAGCAAGGAACAACTCATGGCAACTGACACTACTGCTCCACGTCACGAAAAGCTCATTATTTTAGGCTCAGGCCCTGCTGGCTACTCTGCCGCAGTCTATGCAGCACGCGCTAACCTTAAGCCAGTTATGGTTACTGGTATGGAAGTCGGTGGACAATTAACCACCACTACTGAAGTTGACAACTGGCCAGGCGATGCGCATGATTTGACAGGCCCTGCATTGATGGAACGGATGAAAGCACATGCAGAACGCTTCGGTACTGAACTGGTCTACGATCACATCAATGAAGTAAACCTAAACGAGCGTCCTTTTCAATTGACAGGTAACAATGGTAGCTATACTTGTGACGCGCTCATTATCTCAACTGGTGCCTCTGCACAGTACTTGGGACTAGAATCAGAAACCAAATTCAGAGGTCTTGGCGTATCAGCCTGCGCCACTTGTGACGGTTTCTTTTATAAAAACCAAAAAGTTGCGGTAATTGGTGGTGGTAATACAGCGGTTGAAGAAGCTTTGTACTTATCTAATATTGCGTCTGAAGTGACCTTAGTACATCGCCGTGACAGCTTACGCTCTGAAAAAATCCTACAAGACAAGCTATTTGAAAAAGCCAAAAATGGTAATGTCAAAATCGAATGGAACCATCAAGTAAAAGAAGTGGTCGGTGATGATATGGGCGTCAATGGCGTCGTCATCGAATCTATGATTGATGGCAGTACCAAACAACTAGATACAATGGGGATGTTTGTCGCTATTGGTCATAAGCCAAATACTGACTTGTTCAAAGGTCAGTTGGATATGAAAGATGGCTATCTAATCGTTAATAGTGGCTTGAATGGTAATGCCACTCAGACCAGTATCGAAGGTGTGTTTGCCGCAGGTGACGTAGCTGATCACGTTTACCGTCAAGCCATCACTTCTGCTGGCACTGGCTGTATGGCTGCGTTGGATGCTGAAAAGTACTTGGATGCACTGGGCGAAACCGTCGCTCGTGATCACACTTACGATTCAACCCTAACTGCAGATAAAGAAGCCTAAATGGGCAACTTTACTCAACAGCACGATAAACACATTACGCCTGAGACTTTAAAAAGTCTTGGGCGTTATGACTTTCCTGATCCTATTTTTATCGATCCTGATGGTATTGGCATCGTCGCTATGGGTGGTGACCTAGCACCTGAAACGCTGATATCAGCTTATGCTCAAGGACTATTTCCTTGGTTTAACGAAGACGAGCCTATTGCTTGGTGGTGCCCTGAGCCGCGTTGTGTAATCGTTCCTTCGGCCTATCAACCGAGCAAATCTCTACGTAAGCAAGCAAATCGCGAACGTTGGCAAGTGACGCTCAATCAAGCTTTTGACGATGTCATACATGCCTGTAGCTTACCGCGCAGTGATGGCCTTAATGACAATCAGCCTGAAGGTGAACATACTTGGATTCATGATGAGATGATCGAAGCCTATACCAAACTGCATGCACAAGGCTTTGCTCATAGCATTGAAGTTTGGGACGAGGCAGGACAATTGATTGGCGGATTATACGGGTTAAAGATAAACGGCATCTATTTTGGTGAATCAATGTTTCATCGAGAGTCTAATGCTTCAAAGCTAGCCTTTTGGGGTCTGATGCGCTTATGTGGACAAAGTGATGTCGCACTCGTCGACTGTCAGTTACCGAACGATCATTTGATGAGCTTAGGTGCGACTACCTTACCGCGTGCTAGCTTTCTGATTCAGTTAGACAACCTGATTGGCAGCCAGTCTGTGCCATGGCAAAAGCACTCTCATAAACCGTTAGCCGTATCGTTACTGGATAGCGAATCGCCTTGGCAATTAGAGTTATGATTATCATAGCGAAAAAATAAGAGGTTATTATGGCACTTGATACATCGTTTCTATTGATTGGAGAGCTAGCAGCAAAGGCCAATACGACCAAAGATACGGTTCGCCATTACGAGCAATTAGGCCTGCTAAAATCTCGCAAGCGTCAGGCAGGCTCCCGTCTATATACCGAATTTCATCCAGAATGTATCGAACGCATAGAGCTGATCAAAAGTGCGCAAGCTATTGGCTTCACCCTTACCGAAATCAAAAACAGTCTAAATGATTATTATGATGGTCACTTGGATATTGATTCGCAGCTTTTACTCACTCAGCAAAAGCTAGAACAAGTCAAAAAACAGCAAGCCAATATCAGCATAATGGTTGAGCTACTGAGCGAACGCTTGGATATTTTAGGTCGAATGAAAGCAGATAGTGATTATCAGCTTGATGTAGAAGTCTGTAAAAAGAAAATTCCTTTGCAATAAAGCTTAAATCTTAAATCTTAGTTAATTCTGTTTTTATATCGTAGCCGTTATAGCCACCTTAACTAGAATTACTTATTTTTTATTAAGATTTATTTTCTTCATTAAATATAGTTATGCTGCATGATTAACGCATCGACTGCTGGTTTATGTGGCACTTTATAATAGCCTTTGCGTCTATGAATGACGCTAAACGCTTGTTGCTCGTATAACGCTATCGCCGCTGTATTATCTGCACGTACCTCTAACAAAAGACTCTCTACCTGATTAAGCTGTAACAGTTCATGCAACCTATTCAATACCTGTGAAGCAATGCCTTGGCGTTGGTACTTTGGATCAGTTCCGATACGCAACACCTCTGCTTGCTCAAAAGTCATTTGATATAAGCAATAACCAACTATCTCACGATGAGAGACACCCTCCTCTTTCGCTTGATCATAAGCAATCAATAGGCAAATACTGTCCTGCTCAAGTAACTCAGTCAATGTTCTCTGGTTCCAAGCATCATCTGGTTGCACCATCGCTTCTATATTAGCGACAGTTTGAATAAGGTTTTCGAGTTCTACTGCATTCGTTGGTAGTGCTTCTATCACAAACATGACGTTCCTTTCATTTAATTAGTCTCATCATTTGGTTGTACTTAGATTATATAAGTAAGTAACTACATTATTTATTTTTTATCAAAAAAAAGGCCACCCTAAATAGGATGGCCTTTTTTATGACTAACTCAAAAGCTCATTGCTGAGACTTAAGTCTTAGTTCAATACGTTAGCAACAACACCAGCACCTACAGTACGGCCGCCTTCACGAATAGCGAAGCGAAGACCTTTGTCCATAGCGA
>CAJXUF010000037.1 GCA_913061175.1 uncultured Psychrobacter sp. | reverse complement strand
GAGATAGGAGTCCGTCTCGTGGGCTCGGAGATGTGTATAAGAGACAGGAATTAATGGCGATTGTCCCCAGTAAATTGAATACATTGGGATTTGAACATCTAGACAGCGTGGCATTACCTTATCAACCCACACCGATTACCATGCGGATGCTGTGGCACAAAAAATATCAAAAAGACCCTAAGCATCAGTGGTTTAGGGAACAGGTTGTCGCGTCTACTGATATTTTTAGAACGTACTAGGGCGTGTCCTCATTTTAAAAATGATGATAAAAATGAGATAAATTGCAGTCAAACAAGGAAAATAGCGAAGATAATATCGAGATATTAGTCAGCTATTTGACGCCGTTTGGCAAGATTTAGCTATTTTTAACCCATTTAGATGACTATCGATTGAATTGAGGACACGCCCTAGAGTCTGTTGAGTATTCCTACATCACTGCTTATATCATTCTTCACGTCGATAGAATTTTGACATCAACAGTCATTAAAAATGTCGTTAAGATATTAAATTAGTCTTCAATTATCATAAAATCATTAGGTGTAAAGTTAGCAATATTATTATTAAGATGTTGAATTAGTTAACAATATAAGAAGTCAAGTGGTGTGAAATTATCTGATACCTGCATAGCGATATTTTTGGGTTCTCTTTAATTTTTTTATAAAAATGAAGGTTGAATAATAAGGTAAAACCATCTAATAATAGGTCTATAAGTTCTAGACATTTATCTAGCAACTTATATTCACTACTATTAGGAAATAAATACAATGACGTATAAAAATGTAACTGTCGCTGGAAGCGGCATCCTAGGCTACCAAATTGCTTTTCAGGCCGCATTTCATGGTTTTAATGTCAGTGTCTATGACATCAATGATGAGATTTTAGAAAAAGCAAAGTCAAAATTTCAATTGATGTGCAAGGCTTTTAGAAAGGATTTGAGGGCAACTCAAGAGCAGTTGGATAAGGCTTTTGATAATCTCAGCTACACCTCAGACTTAGCAGAAGCAGTCAAAGATGCTGATCTAATGATTGAAGCCATTCCCGAGATTCCTGAGATTAAAATCGAATTTTATGAAAAACTTGCCAAACTAGCGCCAGAGAAAACCATCTTTGCGACCAATACCTCAACCCTACTTCCTAGTCAGTTTGCAGAATCAACGGGACGACCTGCGCAGTTTTTAGCGCTACACTTTGCCAATAAAATTTGGATGCATAATGTCGCCGAAATCATGGGACATCCTGGCACAGATCCTAAAGTATTTGATGAGGTTGTTGCTTTTGCTACTGCCATCGGTATGGTGGCAATGCCGTTGGATAAAGAGCAACCCGGCTATATCATGAACAGTTTGTTGGCGCCTTTTATAGATGCAGCTTTGCAATTGGTTGCAAAAGAGGTTGCCGATCCACATACGATAGATAAAACGTGGATGATAGTAACTGGCGCGCCGTCAGGTCCCTTTGCTATATTGGACACTATCGGTATCAACACTGCTTACAACATCACGAAGCTATCTGCTGAAAAAACTCAAAACCCTGTAAGGTTTAAGGCTGCTCAATATTTAAAAGAGCAATTAATTGATCAAAACAAACTAGGATTCGCGACTGGTGAAGGATTTTATACGTATCCAAACCCAGCCTTTATGCGCCCTGAATTTTTGAGATAATAGATCGCTTTCAAACTGACTCTAAAACACAAAAGGCCATTCAAGCTTTATATTGCATCGCTTGAATGGCCTTGTCAGTCGCGTATTTTATCTAACTAAATATCTTACTATTAGGGTTTATTTTCGGAGATAACTATCCAAACCTATCTAAGTTATGTTTGTTCACTAAAGAGAAAAGTCATATCGCGTCAATGCAATTATTTCAATTGGCACTGCATACTTCCAAGGCATACCGCCCGTACAGTAAAACTGGCCGTCTTCAAAAGCCACAATGAGAGATGTGAAGTCACTACCTACCTGATCTTTTAGAGCGTTCTCATCACTCTCGTCACTGACAGCACACCATATACTTTGATGACCTTCCTCAAGCATTGAACGAGTCAATTCGCTTCCAACAATTACTGTATCCATGTTGTTACTCCTATTCAATGACAATGATTAGTAAGCTAAACAAGTGGCTTCATAACAGCAATTACTTGAGCATCTTCGAACCTGTTCTATTTATCGTTGCAAAATATCGGTGGCTAGACAGATGAGCTTATAAAATAGATAGTACAGATGTATTGTCAGCTAGAACAAGAAGTTGTAGACAGATGGTAGATTTTCGTGCGTAGACTGCAAAACTAATCTACATGCAGAGTATAACAGTCATTATATTAATAGTAAGTTATAGCTCCACATCATCATGAGTAA
Organism: uncultured Psychrobacter sp.; assembly: GCA_913061175.1. Lineage (GTDB taxonomy): Bacteria > Pseudomonadota > Gammaproteobacteria > Pseudomonadales > Moraxellaceae > Psychrobacter. The sequence goes on along the minus strand of CAJXUF010000037.1, from coordinate 16,094 downwards.
GCGCCACTCTCTTTACTGAGACAGCATATTCCCATAGCTCACCTTTATCACAAACGAACTGGTCGTTATTGAAAGCTACTATAGGAACCAATAATTCGTAGTAACTATTATCTATGGTTGCTACAGCATAATCATCGCTAACGTTGCTGACAGCACACCATACATAGTTGCTGACATTTTCCAAGATGGCTTTGGTTAACTCACTGCCTTGTAATTCAGCAATCATCTTCAGGCTCCAGTATCTATCAATTTAATCTATTACTTTATAGATAAATTCGGTTTTTGCAATATACGTGTATAACTCATAAGTTCTCGAATACGCTTAACTCCCCTCGAGCAGATTTTTTATAGTTATAATTTATACTTAAACTATTCAAAGATATTTTTAATCTTATGCTCGATATACTGTCTTTTCGGTATGATAAATAGGCTTTCATTTGTGCTATAAAAGACTGCTTAATCGATGCTCGTTAACGCTTTACTAACATCTAAGAAATTGACAGCGGGGGGCAGCTTATACTACCCTTTATCACTCATTCACTTTATTAATCTTACTTCTTAAATAGTAAGATCGTTCCGGAGTAATCCCATGCAGTGGACCAAACCAGCTTTTCAAGACATTCGTATCGGTTTCGAAGTGACTATGTATTTCGAAGCACGCTAAAACTCATTAGCACTCAATCCATTAAAAGCCCTAGATGATTAGGGCTTTTATTTTTTTGGAAATATTGATTTATGTATATTCACGTTTTAGGCTCAGCTGCTGGTGGTGGTTTCCCGCAGTGGAACTGTAACTGCGATAATTGCCACGGTGTCCGTCAAGGCACGATTCAGGCAAAAACCCGTACCCAATCTTCGATAGCCATATCAGAAAATGGTGTGGATTGGATCTTATTCAACGCGTCACCTGATATCCGCCAACAATTATTTGAGTTCAAGGCAGCACAGCCAGCACGTCAATTGAGAGATACAGGTATCACCAATGTAGTCTTAATGGACAGTCAGCTTGACCATACGACGGGGCTATTGACCCTGCGTGAAGGTTGTCCAATGCCTGTTTGGTGTACTAACATGGTCTATCAAGATCTAACAACAGGATTTCCTCTCTTTAACATGTTGAAGCACTGGAATGGCGGCTTGCAATATAATCAAATTGATCCAGAAAAGACGTTTAAGATTGAAGGATTTGACAATTTAGAATTGACGCCTTTAGTGATTAGAAGCTCTGCACCGCCCTACTCTCCGCATCGCAATGACCCTCATGATGGCGACAATATTGCCCTGATTGTAAAAGACTTAAAAACACAGAAACAACTCTTTTATGCACCAGGTCTCGGTAAGATTGATGATCAAGTGATGCAGATTATGAAAAGCTCTGATTGTGTAATGATTGACGGAACGCTCTGGACTGACAATGAAATGCAAGAGTGCGGTGTCGGTACGAAGACCGGCCAAGACATGGGGCATTTACATATTAGTGGTGAAGATGGCTCGCTGAATTATCTAGATCAGCTCGATAACGCTCGTAAGGTGCTGATCCATATCAATAATACCAACCCAATATTGAATGAACAGTCTGAACAAGCCGCGACATTAAAACAACATGGTGTTGAAGTAGCATTTGATGGTATGCAGATTGAGCTTTAAGACAAACGGTAAGGCAAAGATAGCAATCGTAAGGTGAGAACAATGCAAGAAGAAAACACAGCACTCAGTCCAGAAGCATTTGAACAAGCGATCATGGCAAAAGGTCAGTATTATCATATCCACCATCCTTTTCATATCATGATGCATGAAGGGCGCGCCACGCAGCAGCAAATACAAGCGTGGGTTGCCAATCGATTTTATTACCAAATCAATATCCCGCTAAAAGACGCGGCAATCATGGCGAACTGCCCTGATCAACGCGTACGTCAAGAGTGGATCCAGCGCATGATTGATCAAGATGGCGTCTATCCTGATGGGGGTGGTCGCGAAGCGTGGCTCGGTCTGGCAGAAGCGGTTGGTTTGACCCGTGAGCAGGTGATTTCTGAAGAGCTAGTCCTACCAGGTGTACGTTTTGCCGTTGATGCTTACGTGAATTTTGCACGTCGTACCTCATGGAGAGAAGCTGCCAGTAGTTCACTGACAGAGTTGTTTGCCCCGCAGATTCATCAGTCGCGTTTAGAGTCTTGGCCCAAGCATTATCCTTGGATTAAGGAAGAAGGTTATACCTATTTCCGCTCACGCTTGAGTCAAGCGCGCCGCGATGTTGAGCATGGTCTGACCATCACACTCGACTCGTTTAAGACAGCCGAGCAACAAGAGCGTATGCTAGAGATATTACAGTTTAAACTCGATATCTTATGGACGATTTTGGATGCCTTGAGCTTAGCTTATGTTCATGACCAAGCCCCTTACCAAAGCGTCACCTCTGACAATGTTTGGCATAAAGGATTGTTTAAATGAGTATACCTGCTAGTTTACCTGAGCTGGATCAATCCATCGTACCGGTGTGGCGTCACGGTTATCGTTTTCAGTTTGAACCTGCGCAAGACGCCTATGTCTTACTCTACCCTGAGGGTATGATTAAGCTCAATGACAGTGCCAGCATCATTGGGCAACATATTGATGGTCAAGCGTCCATTGCTGATATTATCCAAAAGGTGCAAGCTATGTTTGGCGATATTCCCGAAATCGAACAAGACATTATTGAATATATGCTGGTCGCCCAGCGTGAACATTGGATTGATTTAGTATGACTGCGCCAGTCGGGCTACCGCTATGGCTGCTTGCTGAGCTGACCTACCGCTGCCCCTTACAATGCCCTTATTGCTCAAATCCTATCGATTATGCTCAGTATAAAGAAGAGCTAACGACACAAGAATGGTTTGATGTGTTTGATCAGGCGCGGCAAATGGGCGCGGTGCAGCTTGGTTTTTCTGGCGGCGAGCCACTGGTTCGTCAAGACCTAGAAGAGCTGGTCGCTTATGCACACAATCAAGGTTTTTATACTAACTTGATCACGTCGGGTATGGGATTGACCGAAGCTCGGATTGCGCGTTTAAAAGAAGCAGGTCTTCAGCATATTCAAATCAGCTTCCAAGCCAGTGACCCGACGGTGAACAATGCATTGGCAGGTTCGAAGCATGCCTTTGAGCAAAAGTATGAGATGTCACGTCTGGTCAAACAGTACGATTACCCGATGGTACTTAACTTTGTCATTCATCGGCAAAACATCGATCAGATTGACCAGATTATTGAGCTGTGCTTAGAGCTGGAAGCCGACACGGTCGAACTGGCTATTTGTCAGTTTTATGGTTGGGCATTTGAAAATATAGAGGGTTTACTACCAACTAAAGCGCAAGTGGTCCGAGCTGAACGCATTACCAATGAATACCGTAAGCAGATTGAAGAACGTGGTATCAAATGCAAACTTATTTTCGTGGTGCCAGACTATTATGAAGAACGTCCAAAGCCTTGTATGGATGGCTGGGGCAAGATTTTCTTAACAGTAGCACCAGACGGTACAGCCCTACCTTGCCATGCTGCCAGACAAATGCCAATACAGTTCCCTAATGTACGACGTACACCACTGTCAGATATTTGGTATGAGTCTGCGAGCTTCAATCAGTTTCGCGGTGACGATTGGATGCCTGATATGTGCCAAAGCTGCCCAGATAAAGAGCGCGATTATGGCGGCTGCCGTTGCCAAGCGTTTATGCTAACTGGGGATGCCAAAAACGCCGATCCTGTCTGTGGCAAATCGCCTTATCACTACCTGATTGAAGAGGCACGTATCAACAGCGAGACGCCTGTACCTTTTGAAGAACTGCGCTTTCGCAATCCAAAGAATTCTAAATCACTGAGTAACAAGCAGCTGAATAAAGACAAATTGATTCCTACTCGTATGGTAACAGGTGAAATATGAATGCTAATACTAAGCCTGTGATATTTGACGGACATAATGATCTATTGACTCGCCTTTGGCTGAGTTCAGCTGCCGATCCGGTACATGACTTTATTTATGGCATGTTACCGGGACATTTGGATTTACAACGTTGTCGACAAGCGAACTGGATGGGAGGCTTGTTTTCTATTTTCCTGCCGCCCTATGCTTATGTGAAAAACAACCATCCTGACAAATTAGCCAACCCTTCACATTCAGATTTTACTCCGCAAGAAATCGTCGATATCTGCTGTGCGCAATTGAAACTAGCCCAGCAACTACAGGCAAGATCTGACGGTCAGATTCAGATTTGCACCTCGTTAGAACAAATTCAGGCCTGTCAGCAGAATAAGCAACTGGCCATTGTATTGCATTTGGAAGGTGCTGAGTTTTTAGCCATACAGCCTGATTTGTTAGATGTGTTTTATGAGGCAGGACTCAGAAGCATTGGCCCACTATGGAATAGAAAGAGCCTCTTCGGTGATGGCTTAAATGCGTCTTTTCCGCACTCTCCAGATACGGGATCTGGTTTGACCGCTCAAGGCAAAGCGCTTGTTTTGGCATGTCGTGATAAGCAGATGTTGATCGATATGTCGCATATGAATGAACGCGCTTTTTGGGATACGCTAGAGATTGCCTGCCAGCCTATTGTTGCGACACACTCCAATTCGCATGCTCTCTGTCAGCAAGCAAGGAACTTAACCGATCAGCAGCTGGCTGCTATTAAACAAAGCGATGGTTTGGTTGGGGTAAATTTCGATGTGGCGTTTCTTCGTGCAGATGGGCAACGTAATACGCAAACATCACTCGATGTGATTGTCGACCATCTTGATTATCTAATCGACCATCTAGGCGAAGATCACGTTGGGTTTGGCTCTGATTTTGATGGTTGCCTACTACCTGATGAGTTATCTGATATCAGTCAAATCTCTATGCTGATTGAGCGGATGCAACAACGTCACTTCTCAAACCAACTTATTGAAAAGGTGACGTCAAAAAACTGGTTTACAGTGCTTGATAAGATATGGCAATAGTTAAAAGAGTCATCAAGCAATCACCGTATAGGGATTGCTGTTTTTATTGTCTGATTAAACATATTTCATGCAAAGAAATGGAATATGAATCATATAAAACTGATCAAACAGGGTAACCATCAGTTTTCGTTTTACCTTAATACCTGCTCTACCCGTTCAATCAAGTATTCTTTGACCGCATTAAACAATGGATCGATTAAGCGCCGTTCTGGACAAATCAAATATAGCGGATAGTTGGCCACTTGCCAGCCGTCCAACTCTACCTCGACAAGTCTCCCCGCCTTTAAATCGCCGGCTATATCTAACTGAGACTTTAATGCGATGCCTTTACCTGCGACTGCCCAGCGGTGTACAACGTCACCGTCTTTACTTCTGCGATTGCCATCCACTGCCACACGTTTAGTCTTGCCCTCTTTCTCAAAAGTCCACTCGCTCAAATATTTTTCATCATGACCCAAACGTAAACAGTTATGCTGCGATAAATCTTCCGGCATTTTTGGGATACCGATACCCTTATCAATCTTGTTCAAATATTCCTTTGACGCACACAGTATAGGGCGATTATTCAACACTATGGGTAGTGCAACCAGTGATGAATCTTTGGGTGCGCCATAACGTAGTGCCAAATCAATCTGCTGACCGTACAAGTCCACATAGCTGTCTGACATATGTAGCTGCACCGTCACTTTTGGGTGAATGTCTATAAAATCGTCCAACCAAGGCAAAATTAGGTTTCGTCCCAAATCTGATGATGCCGACAGTCGAATGGTACCCGTCAGTTCAGCATCATTGTCATGCAGTCCTGCATAAGCGTTGTCTAAGATAGCCACCGCATCTCGGCAATGCTTTAAGTATTGCTCACCCTTACTAGTTAGACGCAGCCTACGAGTAGAGCGAACAAACAATACTGTCTCAATTTCGGCTTCTAATCGCTTGACTGCTGCACTCACAACTGCAGGCGACAGATCTAAGTGCCGAGCACAGGCAGATAGGCTGCCTAAGCGAGCGGTCTCAATAAAAATACGTAAATCCTGCAAATTTTTCATCGTCATGCCTTCGCTCAATTGACGTCTAACTTAGCAACAACCATCGCTTGCTGCTGCTAGCCTCATCATTATATAAAAATTATTGAAACTGTTTCTCTAAACCTGCTGATTATCAAAATCATTAATTATAGTAGCATGCACCTATAAGGTTTACTCACACATTTGGAGATACACGATGGATACTATAATACGGCCTACGAGCACACCGGATACTCAACACCATAGCCATCATGATGGAGATAATCAACAGAGCGCACTACAGCAAGCACGCAACTTGCCACTACCTTCAAAATCAGACATGCTTAGACGTGCACCATCGGTAGAGCGTTTCTGGCATCAAAACAGCCAGTTACTAGAGCAAGCATGGGCAGAGTGGGAAACCACTGAGCATGACCTGCCTGTACTCGATGATTCATTATTTGATCCAACTCTACGTGATGCAGTGACGCACGCATGGCGCGCTCCTTCTACAGAGATGGCTGTTAAAAATTTATGGCAAGAGATACTACCTGACGTATATCAGGGGCAACTCTTTGACCCAACACAACTATCAACGCTGCGCCGTTATCTGCAAGCAATCGCAGACGCTAACATTCCCATACGTCCTCCTTATGGTATCGCATTGAACAGTAATGGGGCTATGCTAGATGCGCGCTCACTAGGCTATTTGGCCACCCCTAATTTTCAGGCGTTTTATCATAAAGTCATGAATCAATATATGCGCCCTATCGCTCGGCTATTATTTGCCAATGTTTATGGCTATGACACTCAGACCTTTGGGTTCTCGATTCAATACCAGCCGACAGGCGACACATCACTACAACTTCATACCGATGCTTCAGCGGTGACTATGAATATTAACCTAAATCTGCCAGGCGAAGACTTTACTGGATCAGAAGTTGACTTTGTTGATCGCCATTTAGGGCAAACCAAACGTGCCATCTTTAAACCTGGCATGGCGATTATTCATAGAGGCTCGGTGCCGCACGCCGCACATCCAATCACTAGTGGCAAACGTACCAATATGGTGCTTTGGCTGTATGGCGATAATATGCAAGTACCACAAGGAGTTGGGCTTAATAGTCATATTGATGCCAATCAACGTTGGACTGCTACGCACAGTCAGCCTGATAATTTCGCGCCGTTTTAAGATGAGCTTATGCGTTTAATGGATTTATCAATTGATAAAGCACCTTCATTATACGTCCTAATATAGCTAATAAATAACCTTTAAACAGCTTAAAAACGCCATATTCTCAAAATAATATTGAAAGTGTTTTCTCTTGTAGCTAGTGGTTCTAATGTATGAACTTTACTATTATGAGTCATCACTAGGACGGACTAATCAGTTAACTTAACGATGAACGATAAGGGTTGAGTGGCACCGTTTGTTAAATCCGTTTGTATTACCAGCTGACTAAAAAACTGAAACTTACTTTACTTAAGGACAATCATGAAAACCATTAATGAAGCACTAAACTGGCGTTACAGCACCAAAGTATTTGATGCCAATAAAAAGATATCTGCTGAAGATTTTGAGCAGATCAAAGACATGCTACAAATGAGTCCGTCAAGCACCAATATTCAACCATGGAGCTTTGTCATTGCAGATGATGACGCAGGCAAAGCACGCATTGCCAAAAGCACGCAAGGTGCCTTTCATTTTAATACACCTAAAGTCCTAGATGCCTCACACGTGGTGGTTTTCTGTACTCGTATCCATGCCGACGACGAATACATGCAGGCGGTGTTAGAAAAAGAAGATCAAGACGGTCGTTATGCTCAGCCAGAATTCAAAGCACAGATGCATCAAGGTCGCCAATTGTTCTTAGATATGCATCGATTCGATACCAAAGATGAGCCACATTGGCTTGCCAAACAGGTATATCTCAACATGGGCGGGGTACTATTGGGCAGCGCGCTTTTGGGTATTGACACCGTCCCTATGGAAGGCGTTGATTTACAGGCGCTTGATACGGAGTTCGACTTACGTAGCAAAGGATATTCTGCTGTGGCAGTGGTATCGTTTGGCTACCGCAGCGATGAAGACTTTAATGCCAAAATACCTAAATCACGCTTGAGTGAAGAGACTATTTTTATTAAGGCTTAAGCAATCATTAGGGTCTGTTGAACATTATCAAATGGTCAATAAGCATAATTTTAACGTTGCTATTGACCGTTTGAGTTTCTGCTATAGATTTTCTGACGTTTTTTAATAATATTTCTTATTAATCTATTTTATTATGTTTAAAATAGTATAAACAAACATTCCGATCCATCTATTACTTGCTACCAATAAGGCGAACGCTTTATTTCTTCGGCAAGAAAATCAATAAACTTTCTTTGTAGCGGTGTCACCTGCTTTCGATTGGCATAAACCACATAAACACCCAAAGTTTTAGGTTTCCATTCAGGCAATAACTCAATAAGTTGTCCAGATGCAATCAAAGACTTGACTGCGCCAGATGGCTGTAAGCTGATCCCGTGTCCACGCAACGTGGCAGAGAGCAAGACTTCAGAGATATTGGCGCTGATATTGCCAGAAATAGGAACAGACTCTGGACCATTTGGCCCATCAAACACCCATGCCGACCGTCCAAAATACGCAAACGATAGACAGTTGTGATGTACAAGCGACTGTACATCTATAGGTCTGCCACGCCTTTGTAAATATTCAGGTGCAGCGCATACGATAGAGTGGCACTCACCGATACGTCTGGCAACGACATTTGGCTCCAAGTCATTGGTGATACGAATCGCCAAGTCAATACGGGCATCAACTAAATTGACCGAATCATCAGTGGTAAGAATATCAATTGCTGTTTGCGGCCAGTGAGAAACAAAACGACCAACCACATCCATCAAAAGGCTATCAATCAGCGAAAAGCTGGCAGTGATTCTCAACTGACCTTTTAGCTCCAAAGTATTCTGATTGCGTATCTGATCCAACGAGTCAGTCAATTCAAGCAGCTGGTACGCCACCTCAAGAGTCTGCTCACCAGGTACAGTGAGGCTCAGACTTCGAGTCGTGCGATGCAATAAGCGCATATCCATCCAGCTCTCAAGCTCTGTCAGATAGCGCGTTACCTTAGCTCTAGACATGTCTAAATTGTCCGCGGCACGGCTCAAGCTACCTTGTTCGACGATCGTGACAAACACCTGCAACGCGGTCAGCCTATCCATCTCTACATCCTTATTTGCGCGAAAAATGAAACAGTAAATACCGAATTATAGCGTATTTAAACGAAATACAATCGAATATAATAGCCGCTAATAACGAATACCGCCATTAACGCGGTCTATTTACTCAAATGAAAATACAGGTAGATTATGAAAAAATTAATGACAGCTTCTATGGCGGCCAGTGTGCTACTGCTTGCAACCCAAACAAACGCAGCCGATCTACAACTACAAGCATATAAACCTGATCAAAATGCTATTTTCCCAGTGGTTTCTGTGCTGGCAAGTGGCGAGAAAGATGCTATTTTGTTCGATGCACAGTTTAGTGTCAAAGACGGTGAAGCTTTGGTTGATATGATCAAAAAAAGCAATAAAGACCTAAAAATGATTTATATCACGGCAGGCGATCCAGATTATTATTTCGGTCTTCAGCCTTTAGTCAAAGCTTTCCCTAATGTAAAGGTTATGTCTAGCCCTTCTATTATTGAACACATTGAAGCGACTAAAGATGCAAAATTAAAGCATTGGGGCCCAATCCTTGGTAAACATGCGCCTACTAAGATCACAGTACCGCAAACACTTGATCAGTCTACACTGACCCTAGAAGGTCACAAAATCGAAATCAAAGAGATGGGAACCCACCAAGCATATATGTGGGTACCAGAGTCAAAAACCGTTTTCGGCGGTGTGTCAGTAACATCAGGTATGCATGTGTGGACTGCTGATACCCAAACTAAAAAAGCTCGTAGCGAGTGGATGCAATCATTGGAACACATGAAGCAATTAAAGCCAAACCTTGTGATACCAGGTCACTATTCAGGCAACCTACTCAAAAAAGACTATGCTGTTGATTTCACTCTCAGTTATCTAAAAACCTTTGAGCAAGCACTGGATGAGGCAAAAAAGCAAGACTCCAAGCAGTCAGAAAAAGTGATTTCTACCATGGAAGTAGCTTATCCTGCGTTATCTGGGGATACTAGTTTACAAATAGGCAGTAAAGTAAATACAGGTGAAATGAAGTGGTAAATACAGACTATTAGATAAAAATATCATTATTTGATAAGTCTGTTAGCAACAGACGAGTGTCAAAGTGCTGGCGTATTAATGCTTGATCAATCAACATACGCCAGCACTTTTGATAATAAATGAGAGTGACTAATGACAATACAGTATCGTCGTGCTACGCCTGAAGACTTTGCAGCCATTGTCGACCTCTTTGTCGTCAATATGAATTTGAGTGTATTTACTACTGCTACAGATAAGCAGGTTCTAAAGCAACTGGCTACCCTATTTCTTGCGAAAGACTGTCATCATGCTACTTTTATACAAGTTGCAGAATATGATGACATTATTTGTGGTGTGGTTATAGGTTTTACTAAAGAAGATTCATACAAGGCATTACCATTCGATGATAAGCCCATTATTGATCAGATAGAAAACAAGCTGCGTCTATCTAAACAAGGTCGACAGGTATTAAGTGATTTACAGAAAAAAGAAACGGCTAGTGCGAAACGAAAGACAGTCAATTTTGATAGCGAATTACAGTTCTTCTGTGTAGATCCAAACTATCGTCGCCACCGTATTGGAGCGACGTTGATTCAAGCATTTGAGACTTATCTCGTGGCACAGGGCGTAACCACGTATGCACTACATACAGACACCCTGTGCACTTATCAGTACTACGATAATAATGGCTATCAGCGTGTTGATGAGTATCCCAACCATCTAAACCCGCAGATAATGCACTTTACCTATATCAAACTCTTGTCTTAACAAGTTTATAGAGACAATCGTCCATGATGACCAAACAAGCATAATCCAAAAGCTCTGAGACAATATTCGGACAACCAATAAACTATCTTTAATTAGCCAATAAAGCGGCTTCGAATGGATAGTTAGTAAGATTTTCAAACCCAGTGTCTGTAATAATGATTTGATCTTCAAGTTTGACACCATTTTTACCACCAACTCGACCTACATACGCTTCAACGCAGAGGGCCATGCCCGGCTCCAGCACACCACTATAGCCATGGCATTCAAGGTCTTCGGGGTAACGAATAGACGGGTATTCATCACAAGGACCAACGCCATGCATCATCACACCATATCTTTGCGCTCTATATTCTTCAGGAAGTACTAAACCAGATTTTGTCACCTCTTCAAATGTCATTCCTGGTTTTAATATAGTCATGTTGTGTTGGATATGTTCATAAGCTACCTGATAGAGATGCTTTTGCTCTGCACTTGGCAAGCTCTCTCCAATCATCCAAGTTCGAGACAAGTCTGCACACATTCCATAAGGGCCAATCAGATCTGTATCGAATGCAAGTAACTCACCCTCCTTCACAATTCGAGGGCCACTTTCTTGAAACCAAGGATTGGTTCTAGGCCCTGAAGAAAGAATTCGACATTCTATCCACTCACCACCTCGACGAATATTTTCCGCATGAAGAATAGACCATATGTCATTCTCAGTGATACCGGGTACTGTTGCTTCTTGCATGCACTTCATCGCAACCTCTGTTGAGGCAATTGAACATCGCATGGCATTAATTTCATCTTCGTTCTTAATAGATCTAGCAAACTCCATCACTTCCTGACCATCAAAAACATCGATTCCTAACTGTTTTATCTTATTGAAACCAGCAATTTCAATTTTATCGATAGCCAATCTTTTATTGTCTCCAGCATGCTCCCGTAAAATAGATTGAATTTCTGAAGCAAACCTAGAGGCATGTTCATCAGTTCTATCACCGGTTTCAAAGTAGAAAAAAGAAGCGCCTCCTCTGACTTCTTTGATCAAAGGAAGGTGTGCTGATAAGTGCTCACAATTGTGAAAATCCCATAAAATAAGATGTCCTGATGCAGATACAAAACAGGCTCTAGAGTGATTGTGGGTTACCCATACCTGCATATTTGTGGAGTCAGTCGCATATCGAATATTAAGAGGATCAAATAATAAGATGCCGCCAAGATCTCTTTTCTGTAGTTCTTTTACGATTCTTTGGAGGCGGTATTCGCGCATTCGTGTAAGGTTAGGAGGTGTCAACCCCAGCTCAGCCCACTCATTAAAAGCAAGATCTGTTGGACCTATCTCGACACGGTCATTATCGTTCAGAGAGCCGTCAGCTTTAAACGTGCCACCTCGACGCCGTGAAGGATCGATTTTTCGATTTGAAGATGTGACTGAGAATGTGATTATATTGCTCATTATTTGGCCTATCTCATAGTAATAACTTCAACAAACAAGAGCTCTCTTAAAGACTAAAGCCTTGCCTGAATGGTTGTATCTATAGTAATTTGCCACAAAAAATGAGTATGAAAAAACGATTTAAACACACGAATTCATGACATAAAGTCATGCTAATATTATGACGCTTTCTTTATCCGCTCTCTATGTTTCAAAACGCTATAAGGCTGTTCTTTTATATTTAATAGACTCAAGCGTGGCGAGCCAAATCAAAGGTAAGACAATCAGAGCCGAACCTATCAAAAGACTGATATCCGGTATTTCATCAAACCATACGATGCCGATAACCACCGCTCCTAACAGACCAATATATTCTGCACTAGATATTTTATGTGCTTCAACCGCTCGGTAGACCAGTACGCAGATACCCGCATAAATCAAAATAAACAAATTTGAGCCTGCTGCTATCCATAGCGCGTACCAACTCAAAGGGGCATTTTCCCAAATAGCCAAACCAAGCCCCAACGGTATTCCGACTAAATTGGTCAAAAACAAGGTCTGAGCAACGGTGTGATTCGAAGGCAATTTACGCACTAGTAGGTTGTTTGTCGCCATGGTTAAGGCCACGATCAGCGCAAATATAGCACCCATATTAATTTGTGTTGGTTTTACCACGACAAGAATACCTATGAAGCCTAGTATTGCCACAATGATGCTTGGTGCTGTGAGTCTGTCTTTATAAAACAGAAACCCTAACGGCAACATCAGTAAAGGTGCAGTATAAAAAATCGCATTGACCGTGGCTAGCGGTAGCGCTTGGATAGACAACACCATAAATACCGCGCCAAATAACCAAATATGCCCACGTACAAAATGCCATTTTACGTTACTAAGTAGCTGGGCTTTTTGGTTGAATAAACAAAACGGTAGCAGCATCAAGACAGCTGTTAGCTGACGCAATAGCACAAACTGATAGACCGCTGCGCCATCTGGCAACTCTTTTATCAGTGCATCTGAAAGGACTGCAATCATGTTTCCTGCAACCAACAGTATCATTGCAAATCCAACACTCATCTTCGGCATTATCATGCTTATACCTATCTCAAAATACATAAAATTTTAAATTAAGCCATTTACTCTAATGGTCAGATAAATAGTATATTCGCGTATACTCATGACGTATAATGATATAAAAACGTTTAGTATTAGTTGAACTCATAATGAAACTCCCCCCATTACGTGCCATACAATGCTTTGAATCTGTAGCAAGGCTTAATAGTTTTTCTAAGGCAGCAGAAAGCCTCAACGTGACGCAAAGTGCCGTGAGTCATCAGGTTCGAACGCTTGAAGAATATCTTGGTGAAGCGTTGTTTTATAGGCAGGGCCGAACCCTTTCTTTAACAGATATAGGTGAGCGTTATTTCACAGAAGTAAATCAATCGCTGACGGCTCTGTCCAATACCAGTCAGGCCATTCGCCATGATAAGCCTGGCCATATTCGCCTAGCGCTGTATAGTTCAGTGGCTGTCAATTGGTTGATTCCTCGGTTAGAAAACTTCCGCGAACAGCACCCAGAGATTGAGCTGACCTTAAATATGGTGACAGACCAAGACGACTATAATGAGCAATGTTCGGATTGCTTTATTACCGTCAATCCACCAAAACGCAACGTAGTCAGCAAGCTTTTATTCGCTGAGAAGCTATTTCCTGTCTGTGGTCAAAAGCTTTGGGCAGAAATAAAGGATCAGCCATTGCCTGAGGCGTTATGGCAACACCCTATACTGTCCGTAAAATATTCTGATAAAAGTGAAGGTACAGCTAATGATTGGCTAAAATGGTGTAAAGCAGGCGGGTTTGAGCTGCCAAGCGAGGTAAAGATTAATCAATTTAGCCATGTACTGCTTGCTGCACAGGCTGCACGTTATAACTTAGGTATTACACTTACCGACAACTATATGATGCTAGAACAAACACATCAGCAAAATCTTGTCAAAATCCCAATGCATGAATTACTCACTGGCGACAGTTTCTATTTCTTTTATAATGACTTAAAGTCAAATCAACCAGACATCATTAAATTGAGTCGTTGGTTAGAGTCGCAATGTCTTTAAAAGCGTTTTAAATAGCATTTTGAATAAACGTTTCTAAAGTTCATCATTAACGAGTATTACCTATAATTGCGACCAATAAGCACTGTGAAAGTATCAACCCCCTACGGTAAAGAGCAAGACCTATGCAAATAATCCTCAATCAAATGGATATTACCGATTATCAAGTATCAGTAAATGCTGCTGCAATATTAAAATCAATCCATGATCATCAAGTTTGTGATGGCTTTATGATTTTTCCAGAACTTGCTTTGACTGGCTTTCCGACGCTAGACAATATTGAAGCGTTGTATCATCAATCAATAGAGCACTTCCAAAGCATATTGGAAGCAAGCAAAAATACAAAGGCAACCATCATTATTGGACATATTGACAAGCAGGAGCAACTTTTCTATAACGCATGCTCTTTTATAAAAAACGGAGACATCATTCATAAACACCGAAAGTCAAAACTTTGGCTTGATGATGTTGGGGTATTTACAAGCGGAGAAGACTTGTCAGTGGTTAGCATTAATGATGTGGTTTGTGGTGCTCAGATTTGTTTTGAGCTAGAATTTCCAGAAGGCTCAAGAGCACTGGCAAAAAAAGGCGCACAGATCATATTTATGCCAAACGGCAATATGTCTCCCTATGCAAATACCCACTATGTATTGACTCAAGCTCGGGCTATAGAGAACCAATGTTTTGTGATTACCTGCAATGGTGTCGGCGTCGGTCATGGCGGTCAGTTTGTAGGAGAGAGTCTAATCGTTTCTCCTACGGGACGAATCATCAAAAAACTTGGTTCGTCGCCAGATATAGTAACAGTAGATATAGATTTAGAGGAACTAGAGCAGTCTAAGCAAAACTATCACTATATAGACTTGTCTTAATGTAACCATAGAGCTTAGTCATTAAACTGAGTGGTAAGGTTATTTTCTAGAGAAACCACAGTGAAGAAACATCACGGTTACTTATCGCGGCTGATGTCTGGTGACTTGAGAGCCGATGGATTATCGTTGAGCTAGTACAGCGCAGTCTATATATCCTATGACTTACTATGCTCAGTCTCTCAAAGCATCTTCAACAAAGCTCAACCGGTCTTGACCAAAGAACATTTCACCATTTACGAAGAAGCTTGGTGCCCCAAATACGCCTCGTGCTACCGCTTCTTCGGTGCTAGATTTTAAACGCGCCTTAACCTCAGGCTCACTAATACGCGCCATAAAATCAGTCGCCTCAATGCCTACTTTCGACAGAACCTCAGCCACAACTTCTGGTGATTCCATATTTAACTTTTCAGCCCATAGCGCATTAAAGATAGCGGATAAATAACTCTCAAATTTAGGTGTCCCCAAATAAGCGGTAACACCGCGCATAAGCTGCATCGTATTGACTGGGAAAAATGGATTGAAGCAAAAAGGTACGTCATAGATGGCTGAAAAACGCTTAAGGTCTTTGAGCATATAAGCGCCTTTAGCAGGTACGGCAGCTGGTGAGGTGTTACCAACGGCTTGGAACACTGCGCCAAGTAACATAGGTCGCCAAACGACCTCGGCATTGTGACGCTGCGCGATACTCGCTAACTGTGTCCTGTCTCTTATACACATCTCCGAGCCCACGAGACGG
>CAJXUF010000036.1 GCA_913061175.1 uncultured Psychrobacter sp. | reverse complement strand
TCTACACACTGCATATCGTCGGCAGCGTCAGATGTGTATAAGAGACAGTTGCTAGCGACGGTGTCAGCTAATGCCATACTCCACATCGTGAGTGCTAGCTTACTTTGGGCATAAGCATCCTTATCATCGAGGCGGGTCTGGCCTGCAAGTGCTTGATAAGATATTGATGCTTGCGCAGCTGAGCTTAAGTTCACGATACGCGCTTTATCAGACTGCTTGAGCAAAGGTAATAAAGCATTGGTCAGCTCATAAGGCGCTAGGTAATTGACCACAAAGCGTACATCCAAACCGTCTTTAGTCAATGCTGATGCCGTAGTATAAATTCCTGCGTTATTTATAAGCACATCAAGCTTGGGCAGTTTTTCATTGACGTCTGCTGCCATCTTTAGCACATCCGTTAGATCAGAAAAATCAGCCACAAACCCATCAATATTATCTACTGCTGCGCCTGTCGCGACTGCTTGAACTTCTGCAATGACGCTAGCAAGTTTGTCAGCATCGCGGGCATGCAAGTACACTTGGTGCCCAGGTTCTGCTAGTTTTAGCGCTGCCAATTTGCCAATGCCATCTGTGCTGCCGGTGATTAAAATTGTTTTAGTGATATTCAGAGTCATAAACTGCCCTTATTGTTTGAATTATTGTTTCAGTTTTGGATACCTGTTCTATTTTATCCATCGTGATAGCACCCATTGTAATGAAAGTGTTGTGGGTCAAACAGTAGCCATCACCTAAAACACTTTCAATATAATTTTGAAAGTGAGTTATATTTAAGGGGTTACGTAGACCGTTATTTAAGCGATTGTTTGTTATATTTGAGACAATAAAACCGTCAACCTAACCATCCTATTTAGTCTGATGTTTTTCAAACTAGGGTCTGCCCTCCATCAGCGTATCTCAATAGGACAAATTGTTCATCCGCTTGACGCGCAAACTCCGCCTTACTAACAAGGGTGAGCAGTTTTTGCAGCACTGTAAGGATGCACTGGGCATCTTAGACAATGCCTATGTACTTAGAGAAGTTTGGTGAACCGAAGACACCATTAGCATTGGCTGAACATAATTGTCTGTGTCTGGGACACAATGACAAATATTTTAGTCAATGGACGTTTGAAGGCTTGGGCAAACAAACGAGCACCGCTGTATCGGACAAAAGATGGTGACGTGGTCAGGCGTTGGACAATAATGAGACATGGTGTTGCACTAGAGTCTCGTTTGGACATTAGTTCTGATATCAAAGAAGGACGGCACATTGAAATTAAACTAGGGGGTTGGCAAGTTGCCCCCTATCCACTATATTTGATCTGTCCTGAACGACGGTTGATTGACCCACTGTTCAATGTCGTAAAAGAGTATTTAATCGACTGCGTGCAAAATGTTTTAACTTGAATAGCGTTCGACCTTAGACAAAATACAGTCGACCCCTCTTAAAGTGCATACGGTTCTACTGGGGTAAATGTTGTGCAGCCAATGAGAAAACTTATAACCAGTAGCAAGATGATCATCGCATGTATCACTTTTATGTTGGATTGACGTCACCTTCCAATACGCCAACCTCTAAATTTGGCAAAAAAACGGTTTATTTTGTCAGAAAAGTTCAACGTCTCTGATTCCGGCACTGCTTCAACATGATGGCGAGCTGCCAATATCGGCTGCTGTACCAATCTTTCGTGATGATCAAACGCGCGATCAAGGCTGATACTCATCATAGAAAAATTGGTCGGTCGTGGTAGGCAGCGATATACCTGACCTTTATTAATCAAATCAATCACCATATGTGCACCTTTGAACTCGGTCAACATGAGCACCATCAGATCAGGCTGGATATTTTTTAGAGCATAAACAATGGGAGTGATATTTTCTTTATTGAGCGTCGAATCCGTAATAGTGACGCCAAAGCGTTTTTTTTGTAATAAGCTTGCAGCCTGCTCAATATTGCTTGCCCAGCTCACGGTATAAGCACTCTTAAAATGACTTTTTATTTGCTGATAGACGCTCTCATCATCATCTAATACTAATATACTACGCTTGCTATCAGTTCTGGCATGAATACGATTTTGAATATCCTGATTTTCAGTGGCATTTTGGGTGATTTCTTGGGTTTTCTGAGCAATCTCTGTGGCTTTATTAACGGTTTTTTTGAGTTCGTCATTTTGCCAAGGCTTTGTGATATAGCGATAAATCTCGCCTTCATTCACAGAATCAATCACCGCATTCAGATCTGCATACCCCGTCAATAAGATACGAATAGTATTCGGCGATGCCGCCTTGATATCACGCAACACTTCTGTACCTTGCTTATCTGGCATGCGTTGATCGCTGACGACCACTTGTACCTCATTCGCGCTGATATATTTCATCAGCTCAGTAGCATCAGTGGTGGTAAACACATCGTGTGACTGTCGAAAGTGCATTTTTAAACTGCGTAAAATGCGTGGTTCATCATCGATAAAGGCAATTTTTGGTTTTTGCATGAGGCTCTCTTTAAATAAGTAGTTAGAAGTCTCTCAACTTTCAAATAAGGCCTGCGAAGATTCGGTTTTATGAGCGATAGACTGTATCGGCAGCAGGATGGTAAACGTCGTTCCAGTGCCAACGATTGAGCTGACCTCGATGCGACCGCTATGTTGTTCGATAATTTGTGCTGTGATAGCCAATCCCAACCCTGTGCCATCACCGGCTTTTTTGGTGGTGAAAAAAGGCTCAAAGATCTGCGTTAAAATACTCTCTTTGATACCAACACCATTATCTGTAATGCTGATTGCCACGTATTGTCGCGACTCATCAACAGACGAGAGGATCTGTAATGTCCCTTTATAATCCATTGGCATGGCTTGGGCGGCATTATTAAATAGATTGAGTAATACTTGGTTGATTTGCGAAGGATTGCATTGAATCAATGGTAGCTCAGCCAGACTGGTGCTGACATCTAGAGTTTTTAGATTATTACGTGCCATCACCAAAGACGTGTTGATACAGTCGTTGATATCGACCTCTTTTACCTTGGATTCGTCAATTCGAGAGAAATCACGCAAACTCACGACCAACTCCGCAATCTGATCGACGCCATACAGGCCGTCTTTGATCAAATCTGTCAAATCCTCACTGACTTCATCTTCTTTAATTGCCTCGCAACACTGCAAGGTCTCCTCTATCAATTGAGTCACTTGTGCTTGGTCAGCCTCTGGTTCTTTTAACGCATGCAATAATTGATCGGTATGCTGTATCAGCTCATCAAAACGCATGAGGTTATCACCGACCAGCTCCATATTGCTACGCACATAGCCAAGAGGCGTATTGACCTCGTGCGCCACGCCTGCCACCATCTGACCGAGTGTGGCCATTTTTTCGGAGCGTACTAGGTGCACTTGTGAGGCTTTTAATTCGTCCATGGCTTGCTGCAAATCTTTCGTACGGGCGGTCACTTGGCTCTCTAGATGGACATTTATTTCAGCAAGCGCGCCTTCGTTTTCGACGACACGATCAATCAGTTGATTGGTCTGCTCGCTGATGACTTGGATTTCACTGACATTTGAGTGTGGCAATTTATGCACGCTTAATTTTTGATATTGTTTTTGCTCAATCAATGTGCCCATATCAGCCACGGCCATTGCCATGTGCTTCAATGGACGCGTAAAGTAGCGACGAAATACCCATGCAGTCAGTAATAAAATCGGAATAAACCCCAATAGCATGGCTTGAATCAGCTGGTTTGACAGTGCATTTGCCACGCTCATCATGTCATTATCAGGCTTAACGATGACCATCTTCCAATACGTAAATGGCATACGAAACACAAAAGCGGTGGCAGACTGCTGCAACACAAAATCATTGGGCACAGCGATGGTATCGACCAAATGACTGCCGACTAAGTTAAACGTCTGATCGATGTTCAACAGCAATAATGCGGAGAGTAATTGGGATTCTTGTTCACTGATTTTGTCCAAATTGGTCGTGCTCAAAATACTACGGGCGGCGAGCGTGAAACGGCCTTCATCTTTGGCAGTCGCTTCATCGATCAGTGTGCGATTGATACTATCTAGGCGATCAGCAATAGGTGCAAAGCTAGGGTTTTTCTTGGCCAATTGATGTGCGGTTACCATTTCGCCCTGAGGATTATCTTCCGTCACTTGAGTGACCATCGACTGATCAGGAAAGGTCAAAAACCGATTGTCCAGGTCTACCAAAAAGACGTAGCCACCTACCTTATCTTGCCATTTTTGCATGGCATCATCGAGATTATCCAATAACAAATTAAAACTCACCACGCCATCAAAAGCTTGGTTACGACTGTCATATAATGACTTTGCACAAGTCATCATCGGCTGATTGCTCACGGGATCCACATACGCACGGCTCCAGACACAGTGGTCATGACGCGCATACATCGCTGGAATATACCACCAATCTCGATAATAAGGATTGGGCGTTTGGCTCACTTGATTATAGCGTTCTGATGGTTGCATGTTGCCTGCCTCATCACGCGCCCACACAAACGACTGACGCTCTCGACCTTGCTCATACATATTGGGGTCAAACCATACACCTCCGCCCACGATTCGCAGGTCCGTCTGCTGCATGAGATTGCCAAAGGTTTCTTTATAAAGAACGTCTTCTTTTGGCAAGCCACCAGCCATCGTACTGGTCGCCTTTGCCAATCCATCGACATGGCTGATACTCGCCATGATGCTATTGATTGCTTCATTACCCGTTTCAACCACTGTTTCTGAAGTCATTTCTAGTAGGCGCGGCTTCGCTTGGGTTTCAATAACCCAGTACACCATCAGAATAATCAATGAAAAAGCCAATGCCAAAATAATCAGCATGCGCGTGGAAATACTACCAAGCCGATTAGCCACACTCATAAACAAACCTTGTATTGATGCGCCTACTGTTATCAATGACTCATACAATAAGTCAAGACATCAGCCATACGCAGCCACCATTCATAGTGAGCTCAAGGATACGATGCGGTTATGACAAGATAATGACAAAAGTCGTGTTTTTAGGGTTTGTCCTCATTTTAAACATAACAAAAAAAATGCGCCAAATTGCTGTCAAACAAAAAAAACAGCGCAGACAATACCATAAGCATTTTGATTACTATTCATCATTCATCCCTGATTAATTTATTTAGTGATAAGTTAAGGTTTATCATTGACGACATACCTTGCCTGTAGACTATAATTTTATAACAGCGCTTAGAAGTTTGTCGTGCACACGACAATTCCTCAATAAATGAGAGATAAATACGTTTAAACATTCATAGTAGAGGTATGAATTAGTCTTTAATCTATATTCAATAAACCAATTTCAGCTTGCCGGAATATTGGTATTCTGTGAGAATACGGAGGTTCTGTAGAAATAAAATAGGGAAATACGAAATGACATTCTGGAAGTCAGTAACCTATTTTTAGATTCACTAAAGGAACAAACCACCGCTACCTCTAACAAAAAGGACAAGTAATCTAATCATGAAAAAATCAGTGCAAACACTTTTTAGCCGAGTTGGTCTGACTGCTGTCATTGTCGCCTCATTGATATCTGGACAAGTGCAAGCAGCAAACAGCGACAGTCATCTGAAAAGCACAGTAGATGCACAAGCCAAGTCGCTAATGAAAGCACATGATATTCCAGGTATGGCGTTTGGTATTATTGTCGATGGAAAGTCGTCTTTTTATAACTACGGTTTGGCTGACAAACAATCTGGCAAGGCTGTTTCAGAAAACACTATCTTTGAGTTAGGCTCTATCAGTAAGACCTTTGCCGCGACTTTGGCCAGTTACTCCGAACTCAATGGCACACTCGACTTGGAGGATACCGCTGATAAATACATTCCTTATCTACAAGACAGCGCCATTGGTAACACCAAGCTTATCAACCTAGCCACCTATTCGGCTGGTGGTCTACCACTTCAAGTACCTAACGATATCGAAAACAATAAGGAATTGTTCCGCTACTATAAGTCGTGGCAACCTGCCTTCCCTATCAACTCAAAACGTCTATACTCTAACGCCAGTATAGGACTGTTCGGCCATATATCAGCCTTGAGTATGGGCGCTGATTACACACAGGTGATGGAAGATAAAATACTGCCCTTACTCAATATGCCTAGTACCTTTGTCAATGTTCCTAACGACAAAATGGGCGATTATGCGTTTGGTTATAACGCTGCTGGAGAGCCGATAAGAGTTAACTCTGGTATCTTGGACGCCGAAGCTTATGGTATTAAATCAACCAGCGCGGATATGACCCATTACATGGCGGTTAATATGGGGTTAATCCCTTTGGATAAAGATATTCAACAGTCATTGCAAAACACTAGAAAGGGATACTATCAAGCGAGCACTTTTACACAGGGATTGGCGTGGGAGATGTATCCATTCCCCACTCAGCTAGACACATTGCTTGAAGGTAATTCAACGGATGTGGTACTCAAGCCACAGCCCATTACAGCAAACAATCAGCCGACACCTGTTTTAAACGATATATGGGTGAACAAGACAGGCGCTACCAATGGGTTCGGTGGATATATCGCTTATATTCCCGCAAAAAAATCTGGCATTGTCATTTTGGCAAATAAGAACTACCCCAACGCAGAGAGGGTCAAAGCGGCTTACACCATCCTGCAAAGTGCGATGGCTAATTGAAGTAGAAGAAAATAGAACGTTGCTGTGTCTCTAGTGATATTCACCTTTTTTAAACCAATATACTGAATGTAAAAAAGTCCTTTATATCAATATAAAGGACTTTTTTTCTGAAGTTGAGAGTGTTAATTTGTACTATTTTTCAAACTCTTTGAAATCTGCTTTACGAATTTTGGCATGAATACCTTTGGTCTTATCCACGACTTGCGATACTTCAAAATCTGTCGCTGCACTTAGGTAAGCATAAGCGATTGCCTCATCAATACCATACTCTTGATTTAAGAAACGAATCGCTTCACGAGTAGACTTCTTCATCGCCTCATCCAAATCTTCATCTAGCCCTGGCGTGATCCAAAATTCAGCATTCTCTGCCAAAGGTTGCACAATCTCTTTACCCGGAATGTTATCCTTACCTGCTTTTAGCAGTGTAAACTTAAAAGTGGCGCGAGCAGATGCTTCAAGGGCAGTCAATGCAACCTCGCCATCGCCTTGGGCAAAGTGACTGTCACCTGTATAAAATAGTGCACCTGCCACTTGTACCGGATAATAAACCGTCGCCCCTGCACCCAATTCATTGATATCAATATTGCCACCATACATAGCAGGTGGAACTGAATGTACTCGTTCAGAGGTGTTTGCTGCGACACCCATTAGACCCATAAATGGACTGAGTGGAAAACGTATAGACTTACCAGAATCTGTTTTTAGGATACCTTCGTATTCACCTTTGGCATTTTTTTCGATAGGCGTAAATACGGAGACATTGCCGTAGCGCTCAGGGTGAGCGGCAGACGCGTTGTCTTGTTTTGCTTTTTTGGGAAACTCGCCTGCCAATGCGCCTTTGCCATGGCGGTTAGAGATGACACCATACGGCACGCGCGGTTCAACGTTGATGACTTCTACTTTTAGGATATCGCCTGGTTGCGCCCCTTTGATTTCGATAGGGCCTGTCACGATATGTGGACCATCTTTATCAAAGTCATGTTTTAATTTTGATTTTGTTATTGTTTTTGCTTCATCTAAAATAAAGTCGTCTTTGACCCCTTTTGACTTAAAGTATTTTTCTGCATCACGGCCCTGATCTTCGAGCAAACCTTCGTGTGAGACGGTATCAAAAGTCACCACACTACCAGAGGCAACAGACATAACGGGACTGGCGTCTCTGTTGGGCAAATACCCCCATGTTATGGTGTCCAAAGTAGAAGGTACATAGTAATTGCCTTTATATTCACCATTACTCAACTGAGTAGGTTTATCTGCTATTTGCTTGAGAACCGTAAAGTCTTCTGCTTGGGATACCGATATACCAAACGCGCTTAGAATAAACAGTGAAAGAATGGTTTTTTTGAACATAGAACATACCTTCTTTAGTTAAAACATGACAATATTGTCTTACCTGTATAAAGGGCAAGTTCTATGCCATGGGCAAAATGGCGTTTTCTATTAAACTTAGTGGCAAAAGCACTATATTGATACAATTGTTTGCTTTATCGTGGTGCCTCAGCAAAAAAAGAGCATTATTTTAGAGCATAGACATTGCGTGCAGAGGTATTAAATTAAAAGGTATTGAATTAAAAATATTAAATGAAAAGATAATGGATAGAGAACTGTACTATCAATCTTATTTTAAGACACGCTATGCAAATTGGCGTTCGAACGACGTCCGATTCTCAATATAGGCTGGCTAGCAAACAAGACAATCACACTAACTAATGAAAACACACCAAAGGCGTAGAACGCAGTAGCAGCACCATACCGATCCACAATCAAACCAGTAAAGATGACGGGGACACTAAACCCTATATATGCCATCAGAAAATAGCCTGCACTCGCACGTGCTTGCTCATTTCCAGCCGAGCGTGCGACTCCTAGCATACCGCCTAAGTAGACAAATCCATAGCAACTAGTACTGGCCAAAAATGCCGCCAAAAGAATGACTGGTAGGTTGGCGTTCAACGTCCCCCAAGCCAATAAAGCATAAGCTGGTAGTAAGATCAGAAGACCAAGCTTGCTTGAAACCTGAGGGTCAAGCTTTCGGGCGATTGGCTGAACGATCAATCCACAACTGATGGCTAACATAGAGGATATCCCTGCATACTTAGCGAGTCCATGCGTGGCCAGTACTGAGGGAATAACTGACAGTACCAAACCTGTCGTCGCCCAACAAATCAAAATACCGCTGCCATACCAAATGACCTCACGGTTAAAATAAGGTAGCCGTAGCATAGATGTGGGCAAATTAGTGCGTTTAGGTGCTGTCTCTGGTAATTGATATAACAAAAACATAGCGAACAGCCCGCTAGCTAGCAGTAAGAAAAAACTGGCTGGCTGATCAGTTTCATAAAGCATCAAAGAAACCGTCGTCAATACAGGACCAAGACCAAAACCTATCGTCGTACTGGCCGTCACCCACGCTGTCGCACGCATCGTATCTGATGAGCCAAGCAGCTCAATCATATAGGCAGTCGCCGTAGCAGCCATCAGAGCCGTTCCCACACCCAGTATGAATCGCGCTACTGCCAACGCCCGTGTGTAAGGATAAAATAGCATGAGAGCCGTCGCTGCTATCGATAGTACTAGAGAGATTAAAATCACCTTGCGCCGTCCGATACGATCAGACAATCCACCAAAAGCTAACAATACAGGTATGACGCCTAATACATAAAAGGAAAACGCTATCGTAGTTGCTAGTACGCCATAGCCATCATTGTGTGCGTAAACGGCATAAAGCGGCCCTTGGATATTGACGCTGGTCGTTATCACACATAAGGCAAAGGCCAGATATTTATTATATTTTTTAGTGGTCATATATCGCTGCTTTTTGAATAATAATCGTTGAATTGACTGAGGTTAGTGTGATTCACAGTAGAGTGACACTAACCTCTACATCGTTTACGTTCAATGATTAAAACAAAAGTACAGTAGGTTATCTATATACAATACAGTACAATTAGACAGAACTGTTTGGTCTATAAAACCCATACAGTTGGGATATTCTATCCATATATCATCATAGCTGTAACCTTAAGATAAGACCTTCATAAAAGCCGCCCTACCAAAAACTGTAAAAAATATGAATAAGAAGCTAACACGCATCGAAGTTGTCATGGCTGACGTAAAAGAGAAAATAGCGACCGTTATCTATATGCCAGAGTCGCGACTACCCTCCGTCCGTGCCGCTGCCAAAGATTATGGGTTCTCGCCATCTACCGTGGTTGAAGCCTACGAGCGCCTGCAAACTGAGGGCATTATTTACTCCCGTCCTGGTGCAGGGTTCTATGTGGCAGAGACGACAGCGCCGCTATCATTGACAGATATAGCGCCAAAAATTGATCGAGTGGTAGATCCATTGTGGGTATCGCGGCAGTCGCTGGAGCCACCTGAGGGAGCGCTAAAGCCAGGCTGCGGTTGGTTACCAGCGGACTGGCTGTTTGAGGCTGGTATACGCCGTGGTCTGCGAAATGTAGCAAAAGCTGACGCGTCCATTATCAGTGAGTATGCAACGCCGCTAGGGCTGTTAGCATTGCGTCAATTACTCACGCGGCGTATGGCAGGATTGAGTATCAATGCAGAGCCATCACAGGTCATATTGACGGATTCAGGCACTCAGGCGATAGATTTGATTTTTCGATTTTTACTAACGCCGGGTGATACGGTTGTCGTCGATGATCCTTGTTACTTTAATTTTCGAGCACAGCTGCTTGCCCATCGGGTCAAAGTGGTTGGCGTGCCTTATACGCCAAATGGGCCAGATGTAGAGGCCTTTGCAGCGATTTTAGATGAGCATAAGCCGCGCCTGTACATCACCAATGCTGCCATTCATAATCCTACGGGCGCAACGTTATCACCTGCTACGGCATACCGTGTATTACAGTTGGTCCAGACTGCTGGTTTGTACATTATCGAAGACGATATTTTTGCAGATTTTGAAGTCAAGCCTGCGGCGAGATTGGCAGCTCTAGATGGTTTATCACGAGTATTCTATATCGGCAGTTTTTCTAAAACGTTGTCCGCATCCCTACGCTGTGGTTATATTGCAGCGCCTACAGAGTGGGTTGAGAGTTTGGTAGATTTAAAGATAGCGACTGGCTTTGGTGGCAGTCAGTTAGCAGCGGCGGTTGTGTTCTCAGCGTTGACTGATAGCGGCTACCGTAAGCATATGAATGATATCCATACTCGGCTGGCAAGCGCGCGTACTCATACGCTACCACGACTGGCTAAATTAGGCATCGTACCGTGGCTGCTCCCACAAGCAGGTATGTTCCTATGGTGCCGATTACCTAAGAATAATAATGCGACCGAATTGGCCAATCGCTGCTTATCACAGGGTGTGGTATTAGCGCCGGGCAATGTTTTTAGCCAATCGGACAATGCTGAGAACTTTATGCGGTTCAATGTGGCACAAATGAGTCATTCAAAAATTTTCGAGGTATTGGCTCAATCTTTAGACTGACCAATCAGAGACTTATATAGTCATTCCACTATAAAAGTATTACAGCGTTAACCTCGCTTGAAGTATCAAATGTACATCTATACTCGGTTGCCTTGTACTACTTTTAAATTGAATCGACTATAGTGTGCTAGTACCGTCTTATTATATGGCAACCTTTCGACTATAATTCTAAGCCTAAATATCAGCCAAACATAAGCCGAACACAATTAAATCCAACCATCCCCGACAACGGATACTATTTCTCTAGGATAGCTCATATGTCCCCTATATATACTGCATTGGCTGTACTGGTTACCTTTATCTGGGGCGTAAATTTTACTTTTATTGCGTGGGGTCTTGAGAGCTTTCCACCATTGATGCTTACCGCCCTGCGTTTTTTCTTTACTGCTGTGCCACTGGTATTGTTTCTAAAGCCGCCTAAATTCAACCGTACCTTGTTTATTTATGCCATCGGTACATTTGTCATGCAGTACGCCTTTGTCTTTACAGCGATGCATCTGGGTTCATCCCCGGGGCTGACGGCACTACTGCTACAAATTCAGATTTTTATCACGGTTTTGCTAGCGTACTTTATATTGGGCGAAGCAGTCAGCCGTATGCAAATCATCGGTATGTTGGTCGGTGTACTAGGACTCAGTGTGATTGCGCTAAACCTTGGCGGTGATATGCCTTTGGCAGGGTTCATCTGTATCCTGATAGCTGCCATCGGTTGGAGCTTTGGCAACATTGCCTCCAAGCAAGCATCAAAACAGGCCTCAGAAAAAACGTCAGAGCAAATGGCTCTAAAAGTGATGCCGCAAGGAACAAGGGTATCTGTTACTACATCTAGCACTGGAAAAAATAAAGCCTCTGCTCTGTCTGCGCTAGCGTTGGTAGTCTGGGGCGGTCTCATTGCTTGCGTGATGTTAACGATATCTTCTCTTACATTTGAGACTGATGCATGGCAGATGGCGACGTTTACTGAAGCATCACTCAAGTCTTGGCTCTCACTTGGGTTTATCGTCTATATCTCAACCTTAATTGGCTTTGGCCTGTGGGCACACTTACTCAGTCAAAATACCGCGTCTAAGGTTATGCCGTTTGCGTTATTGGTGCCCGTATTCGGTATGGTGACATCAGTACTACTCACAGGAGAAGTAGTGACTTGGTGGAAGATGCTGGCCATGATGTTGATCTTATCAGGACTGCTATTGGCGAATGTGAAAATGAAAAGAAAGGCTATTTGAACGGTTACTCATTTTTATCTTGACTCGCTATTACCGTCCAGTTAAGGTTTATTCATAGTAATTAAATTGCCCACCGTGACTCATACTAGTAAGAAATCAATCTATACCAGCTTTGTTTTATATACGTCATATTTAGAAGGTGGCCCCTGCTCTTAAGTGTTAAGTCACAACCGACATGGAAGTCGAAAACTGACGTGGTTTGCTCTGTCATCAAGTAAAAAATACAGAGCGCACCGTAGTCTACAAACTTTGAGGTGATTTGCATGCGTATAGACATACCGACTTACTATGATCGTCTGTTGCAGAAACTCTCAAAGCTGATGGTTTCACCTCGATTATGCTTTGCGTTTTTTCTATTCATCATCATTGTTATCTCGCTGTTATTCACTGGTTGCGCAAAACGAGTCTGGAACAAGCCCATTATAGATAAGAGCACTGCTCGCTATGATTTTCATAACAACCTCCCAAAAAACTCAGACGAAGTCTTTGTTGTACTTGCCTTTTCTGGCGGTGGTACACGGGCGGCAGCACTCAGCTACGGGGTGCTAGAAAAGCTCCGTGATACACCAGTGACGATCAATGGCATAGAGCGCCGATTATTAGATGAGGTAGATGTGATCTCTTCGGTATCGGGTGGTAGCTACACAGCCGCTTATTATGGGCTATTCGGTGATGATATTTTTGAGAAGTTTGCTCCAGAATTCTTGTATGAAGACTGGCAATCACGACTGATTAAACTTGCGATACGTCCGCAAAGCCTAATAGCGATGAGCAGTTCTGAATACAATCGTGGGGATCTGGTGGCTAACAACTTACACAACAGTCTATTTCAACAAAAGACCTTTGCTGATATGAGCCGTGGAAAATTGCCTTACGTTATCCTAAATGCAAGTGATTTAAACAACGCCATGACTTTTTCATTTACTCAGCAGCAGTTCGACTTTTTGTGTTCGGATTTATCAAGCTATCCAGTTGCCAATGCGGTGATGGCCTCTTCTTCGGTCCCTGGCATCTTTGCCCCTATTGCCCTACACAACTTTTCTGATTGTTCGCAGCGCTCGCAGCCTTGGGTCAATGACGCACTAAATCAAGACAGTCATTTGCCGCGTAGTTATGCGATAGCTCGCGCGTTAGATCGGTATTCGCAGCCAGAGCGAATGCCAGTAGTGCGCTTGGTAGATGGCGGGGTAACTGATAATCTAGGTGTGCGCGGCTCAATGATGAGTCCTGTGACCCAATATGGTGATGTGCCCAACATGGCAGGCGCCTTTAGTCCTGCGAAATTACGCCAAGTCAAACAAGTACTGGTCGTTGTAGCCAATGCTCAGACCTATTCAGAGCATGAGTGGTCAGTAAAAAATAAAGACCCGAGTTTTCTTGATACCATTTCAGCGGCGAGTGAAGTCGCACTAGGCACACTAAATAACGAAACTGTCTCATTGGCCAAAAAAGAATTTTTACAATGGGGAGAGCATGTAAATGCTCAGCGATCTGCAAATGCGCCTCAGGTAGAAGTGCATTTCTCCGTATTAACCTTTGATCAAGTCAAAGATAAAACAGAGCGTGCAAAGTTCGATGCCATGCCGACCACCTTTCATTTACAACCTGAACAAGTAGATGATCTACGCTATTTGGGCAGTGATTTACTTGAGCAATCTAAAGAGTTTCAAAATTTCCGCAATGCCCTCCAATGACCGTCATCGTGCTTGCCAATAACCAAGTATGCGTGATTTTCGAAACGCCTACTTAGTGTCATGACTGATAGCATGCCAGCCTATATTTATCGCTTTTCTCTATCTCTGCCTGCTATATCCGCCTCATTTCTTCTCGAACTGAATATTCATAGCGTACTTGTGGGTTACAAGTAATATTGAACGATTACTCAAAATTACTTGAATGACTGTTCAAGACCTTTTATCGTAGAAACAATACATATTGGGGTTTTTAATACTTGGCAGGTAGTACACGATAGTCTTGAAGATTACCCATATTCTTCAATATCTCTACCGTATATATAAGCGGCCGTCTATCTCCAATGTATTACGACTGGATAATAACCAAAATTAAAAACGTTAAGAAAATAATAACGATTCAAACCTGAAAAAGGAATGACTACTATGAACAAATATATGGCTGGAATAATAGCTGCTTTTATCGCGACCATCGTTATGTCGCTACTTCTCATGCTAAAAAGTGCAATAGGCCTCATGCCTGATTTGGACATTATTGCGATGCTCGCATCGATGATGGGTGGCAGTCACATAATAGCGTGGATTGCTCACTTTATGATCGGATCGATCGGCTATGGTATCGTCATGGCATTGATAGCAGGTACGGATAGGAGTAAGAACTTTACGCTGACTGGCGCAATGGTAGGTGCAATTGGTTGGTTTATGATGATGATTGCTATTATGCCCATGATGGGCAATGGCTTATTTGGTTTATCTATGCCAAGCGGCATTATGATTCCAATCGCCACTCTTATGCTACATCTCGTATTTGGTGTAGTATTGGGCAAAGTTTATGCCAAACTGGTTGCCGCACACTAAAAACTTAAACACCAATCAGCTATAAGAATATTTGATTGAAGTTCGATATCAAAAATCAACATTAAAAAGTGACATCAAAAGTATAAACTTAAGTGCCTTTATAAGTATTTGAAATAAGCTGCTAACGATGACCACTAAAACACTTGGCCATCATTAGCAGCTTTTTATTTTCTGCAGCTTTTTTCCTATAGTTATCGTAAGTCATTCACGACAGCTAGCATTGCTACCAGTGATGCTTCGCCTAATTTGATAGAACGCTCTGGCGACCAACCCATCTCTTCATCGGGCAGATTATCATTGTCTTTAAATGGCATCTCTAACGTATTAGTAAGGCAATCAAAACGCTCTGCTACCCAATTGGTGGCAACGGTCATATTGGCAGCACTTGGTGCATCAATCTCATAGCCAATCTCAGACTGAAAATCAGCACTGGCTAACTTTAATACGTCTGAAAACTTATCACGTAGTCCAGCAAGACGGTCACTATAGCTTGGCGTCCCTTGTGACCCAGCGAGGAATACGTATGGCAATGCTTCATCACCATGCACATCATAAAATAGATCCACGCCCGTCGCTTCCATTTTATTAATCACATGAAACACTTCAGGGCTTTTGTCTAAGCTTGGACTTTGCCATTCACGGTTTAGGTTGGTTCCGACAGCGTTAGTACGCAGGTGTCCGCGTACACTGCCGTCGGGGTTCATATTGGGTACAATATAAAAATTGGCCTTGTCTAACAACCGTTTGCCAGTCGCATTATCACTATCTAACAAGCTATACAACAAACCCTCGATCAGCCATTCAGCCATCGTTTCACCTGGGTGCTGACGGGCGGTAATCCATATGTTGCGCTTGTGCGTAGCCCCATCCCCGATTTTGACTAAGGTTAGGTCACGTTTATCAAGCGTTTCGCCTAAATGCTCTAAGGTCACTAGCGGATGCACTTGCACGGCAGCCAACAAATCTTGATGACGCTCATAGCTATAAGGCGCAAAATACGCAATCTGAATGGTTTCACACTCTAACTCTGCCACGATGGTCAACTTGCCATCTTTATAAGAGGTTGGCAGACGGAACCAATGCTGACGATCATAAGAAGCCACTGCTTGGTAGTTCTCCCACCCTTCTAGATAAGACGCCTCTCCTGCATTCAGAATATTGAAAACATACTGCTCCCCTATTTGACCTGACAGACGAAAGTTAAACCACTGAAAAAACTCACCACCAACATCTGGACGAATCGCTAATTGAATGTCTTTTTTGTCATCTGCATTAATAATGTCAATGTTGCCTGCATCGAAATTAGCCGTGATATGCATAGTTATTCCCTAATTGATTTTTATGATTGTGTTTTAAGTATTATGTTCGTTATCGACTTACTATTTTACCTATTGCCTTTTAATAATCTCTAACTTTGTATGGGGCATTAGATATACATTTACTTGGTCATTACCAGCTCATTTTCAAGACAATCATCTATCAAATATATCTATTCGGATTGAATATCTATCGTTGACTGCTAAAAGATTAAACGTCTGCCAATAACTCGACACTCACTTGAAAGTAATCATCGTCTTTTATAGTAATACTGACGTTACCGTTATGCGCCCCAACGATAGACTGTACGATAGATAGCCCCAAACCTGTTCCTGTATGGCGATTTATTGTTTTATGATGTCGATAAAAGCGCTCAAACAACTTATCTGCCTCACTTTGTGTCAACGGCTCATCTAATTGGTTGGTGATGGTCATTCGTAAAATAGCTTGTTTTGATTGTTGAAGACTGCTTATCGTTGTGCCCACCATCTCATCTGAGTTTACTCTATCTGCACTAATGGTTATAACGCTATCTTGAGCAGCATAATAAATCGCGTTCGATATCAGATTAGCAAAGAGCCTTTGTAATAAACTTTTATCTCCTAAAACAGCGCTGAACTCACCTTTGGTTTCAATAGCGATACCTCGGTCCTCTGCAATCATTTCGTAGTAATCAACGAGCTTGATGATTAAATTGTCCGTATCCACGTGACTGATTTGCGAGTCACTCAATCCTTTTTGGGTTTTTGCCAGCAGCAGCATATTATTTATCATGGCCGACAGCTGCTCTAACGTGTCATGTTGATGGTGTAGCTGCTCAATGTATTCATCACCAGCTCTTGGTTTGTTTAACATGACTTGCGTTTGCGTGCTGAGTGTCGCTATTGGAGTGCGCAGCTCATGGGCGATATTGTCTGAAAACCGTGACAAAGACTCAAAGTTACTTTCAAGCTTGGCCATCATTGAGTTGTAAGATTCTGCTAGTGGTCGCAGCTCTAACGGCATATCACTGACCGTGACTCTATCATCCAACCTTTCAGGATTCATTGTTTTCATTTTTTGGACGATGGTCGCCAAAGGGGCAAAACCCCAGTACACACCCAACGCCGCTACTGAGACGAGCAACAAGGTAATCGCGAACAAAATCATACTAAGCTGACGATTGAACTGTAATAAATACTGATGATGCACATCTATAGGCAATGCGATTAGCGCGAGCATTTTGTCGTCTTCAATGACCATTGCTCGATAGTATCGACTGTTGATATTCATCACAAACTGTTGCTTATCATTATCTTGTTTCAGTGATGACAGATTAAACCCTTCCCCTAGCTCTTGAGCAAAGTTATTGGGTGTACTAGACAGTATCTGCCCTTCTTTATTAGCGATAATGGTTTTTAGATCGTAATCTAGCCAAGAAGAATGCTGATGATCAGCTTCATCTGATATCGCTGCGGTAGAAGTATCTTCATCAGGCATTACGTCAGGTGCCGCTCTTAGCGACTGTTGATTATTCAATAGATTTTGAGAGCTAGGTAGGGTTTGGGAAGTTATAGGGCTACTAGGTTCTATCACTCGTTTACGTAGATTAAAAGCCGCATGGGTCATAATCTCAGCGTCCATTTGCTCAAAATGGCCTTTAACAGAACGTTGTATCCATATATAAATAATAACCTGCGATATAACAACAAATATCGTGAGCAACAACACAGTACGCCATAATAGTGGCAAGCGCCGATTATCAAACCTATATTTCATATTAGACATTGCCAGCTTCGTGAGATGGTTTGCTATCAAGTGCTGTATCGACAGCTTCTAACCGATAGCCCATCCCGCGCACCGTATGAATCAGCTTTGCGTCATGATCATCGTCTATTTTTATACGAAGACGCCTTATCGCCACATCAATCACATTGGTATCATTTTCAAAGTTCATATCCCATACTTGGGAAGCGATGATTGAGCGTGGAAGCACTTCACCGCGGCGCTCTAATAAAAACTGTAGTAAGGAAAACTCTTTTGCCGTGAGCTTAATAGGCTTATCTCCTCTATGCACCGTACGCTTGCCAATGTCCATCTTGAGATCCGCTATTTGCATAATCGTACTTTGATAGTCGGCTTGATTGGCACGTCGTAATAAGCTTTTCATCCTGACGATCAACTCTGCAAAGGCGAAAGGTTTGGTCAAATAATCATCACCACCAATCTCAATCCCTTTTATCTTGTCGCTCAAATCATCTTTTGCCGTTAGAAATAGCACAGGCGTATGCTCTGTCTCTTATACACATCTCCGAGCCCACGAGACGGACTCCTA
>CAJXUF010000035.1 GCA_913061175.1 uncultured Psychrobacter sp. | reverse complement strand
CGAGATAGGAGTCCGTCTCGTGGGCTCGGAGATGTGTATAAGAGACAGCTATAGTCTTGATTTGTGGTTAAATATTATCTCAAGCATCTGACTTTTTTGGGCACTACTGATGAACGCTGATTTTATAACCGCTAAAACAACCCCTGACCTCGCATTTATATCTCAGCATTTATTCACCGCTATTTTATGGGTCAACGATGAGCTATCAATCACACGGTTGAATGCTCAAGCCGAGCAGCTACTTGCCATTAGTAGCGGCAGACTAATCAATCAATCCATCTTAACCCTGCTAGCACCTGATGAGTTAAAGACTAAAGATACTGTATCTATAGATAATGATAGTAATGATACAAATGAAAGTGAGCCTTCGAGCGAGCCAGCATACTCGTTGACCGAGCGCTTTGTGCAAGCGCAGAACTACCAACAGCCTTTTATCGATCATGATCACATCATAAAAACACCGCTAAACGGTAATTTATCATTGTCAGTCGACTATAGCGTCACGCCTGTCATCTATGAACAGCAGCCTTATTTTATTATCGAGATGTGGGGCAAAGATCGGCAAAGTCGTATCTCTGAGGAACAGCGCCAACAACAGCAGTATACAGTGGCCCGTCATATGCTACGCTCAGTGGCGCATGAAATAAAAAACCCTCTTGCTGGTATTCGCGGGGCAGCCCAGCTGTTGCAACGGCAGTTCATTAAATTCAGCGACGCATCTACTACTAGCACCTCTAGCATTGATAATGCTTTGACAACCACCAACGCTGACACGCAGCATGATTTGCAAAAAATGAATCAAAAACTGCGCAACTATACGGACATTATTATTTCAGAAACTGATCGATTGACCCATCTTATTGGGCAGCTTCTGGGTTCCAATCAACTGCCAAACTGGCAAACACTCAATATTCACGAGCCCCTGGAGCATGTCTTAACCTTAGTGACCAACCAGTATCCACAGGTAGTGTTACAGCGTGATTATGATTTATCATTGCCAGAATTGTGCGCTGATAAGGATCAGCTGATTCAAGTGTTTTTAAACCTCATTAATAATGCTTGTGAGTCGATGACTGAGTTCGAACAAACACTACAACAGAATAAAATCTCAGAGTCTCAAGAATCACCACAAGCTACCATACAAACTGAGAGCAATTCTGACTATCAACCGACATTGTATATCCAAACGCGGGTTGCCTTTCAGCATACGATCGTCGGGCAGCAGCATAAGCAAGTGATGCAAATTACTATTACTGATAATGGCTCAGGCATTGATCCAGCATTGATCGGTCAGATATTTTTCCCGATGGTTACTAGCCGTGCGGCCGGTACAGGTCTTGGATTATCCATCGTCCAAGATATTATCAGTCATCATCATGGTATGATTGATGTGAGCTCGACAAAAGAACAAGAAGACAAGCAAACCCGATTTACGCTATATCTACCATTTACTCAACCCATCACTGAGACATAAAACAAATTATGAATTTATGAATTAAATGCTGCTAAGTTTCATAACGCTCAACTCCCAATCCCCAACTTACCATCAATAATTGCTGATTAGGCCCAATACATGACTGAATATAGCGACGACCTCCAACCTAAAAGCGATGATCAATCAACACAATCACAAATAGTAACTGTGAATAATGCACCCAGCGACCACCCTGCAACATTGTGGTTAATCGATGACGATGCAGCCCTACGTATGGTGTTGGCAGACACGTTTGAAGATGCTGGATTGACCGTTATCAGTTTTACCCAAGCCCAAGCAGCATGGACTCGCCTTAATGATGTTTTAAAACAGCAAGAGTCAGCCGAGCAATTACCAGACGTCATACTGACCGATATTCGTATGCCAATGATGGATGGGTTGTCTTTTAGCGACTGGGTTCATCAGCATTTCCCCAAAATGCCAATCGTAATTATGACGGCACACTCAGACCTTACCTCTGCTATCAATAGCTATCAGACTGGTGCTTTTGAATACCTGCCCAAGCCTTTTGACTTAGATGATGCGGTTGCAACGGTTTATAAGGCCATCAATTATCAACCTAATTTAGAAACAACTTCTGTCCCTCTTTCAGATGAATCCAATACCAATATAGCGCCTGACACGTCTACCGAAGACCTGATAAAACCTAAAGCAGTACCTGCCAGTAAGACAACCAAAGACAATAAGAACAAAGGTGCCGTCGAAAACAAAAGTAATGGGAACCCTAGTGGCATCATTGGACAGTCACCAGCCATGCAAACGGTGTTTCGGGCTATTGGCAGACTGGCTCAATCCCCCATTTCCGTCTTAATCACTGGTGAGTCTGGAACGGGTAAAGAGTTGGTAGCCAGTGCTCTACATCAGCACTCCCCGCGTAAGCAACAACCGTTTATTGCGCTTAATATGGCAGCCATACCACATGACTTGATCGAGTCTGAGCTATTCGGTCATGAAAAAGGCGCGTTCACTGGTGCAACGACGATGCGTCAAGGCCGTTTTGAGCAGGCAGACGGTGGTACTCTATTTTTAGATGAAATCGGCGACATGCCTTTTAGCACTCAGACACGGCTGTTACGCGTACTGGCCAATGGTGAGTTTTATCGTGTTGGTGGTCAGCAGCCGATAAAGGTCGATGTACGTATCATCGCAGCCACTCACCAAAACTTAGAAGAGCTGGTAAAACAAAGCCGATTCCGCGAAGATTTGTTTTATCGCCTTAATGTCATTCGATTACCCCTACCACCATTACGTACACGCCCTGAAGACATTCCTGCATTAGCCCTCTACTTTATGCAGTCTGCTGCAGAACAAATGAACACCTCTCCGAAGCATCTACATCCTGCCGCATTGCAAATCATGCAGACGTTTGACTGGCGCGGTAACGTACGTCAATTAGAAAACGTCTGTTTATGGCTAACCGTGATGGCCACTGGTGATACGGTGATGGCGACAGACTTGCCACCAGAGCTACTTGAAAACATCTCACCTAATACGGTGCTTTATGAAGAGCATGGCTCATCAAAGGAAGACGCTCAAAAGCATTTGGTACAAAGTCGCGATGTATTAAATAGTAGTGCGTTAAACAGTCATCAAAATGATCGAAGTAGCCCATTGCCTAAAAACCAAAGTTGGCAACAAGCATTGGCTGATTGGGCTGAGCAGTCGTTAAGCACGGGTGAAACTGATATTTTACAAACAGCAACCCCTGAGTTTGAGCGCGTTTTATTAACAGCAGCACTCAATCATAGTGGCGGCAAAAAGATAGAAGCCGCGAGCTTACTTGGTTGGGGACGCAATACTCTGACGCGCAAATTGCAGCAGTTGGATATTTCTGCCCCTAGAGTACCAACTAAAGAATAAAGAAACGCATAAAACACGATAATAAATTATTATTAATATCAATTACTTAAAATTAATATCGAAAATAAATGATAAATAATTAAAAATAATTGCAAATAGGGGTTGCCAAACAATTAAAACTCTATATAATAGCCAACCACTGAGACGCACTACCGAATCAGTTAACTGTTTAGATAGCGTTTGAGTTTAATCGCTTTTGATGATAGAGTAACGAAAATGGGGCTGTGGCGGAATTGGTAGACGCACCAGATTTAGGTTCTGGCGCCGCAAGGTGTGAGAGTTCGAGTCTCTCCAGCCCCACCATTTTCGGATAGTACATCTTAGACCAAATATAAAAACCTGCTTTTTAGCAGGTTTTTTTGTGTCTGGAATTTGGTATTAGAACTATAAAATAACTCATAAGAAGTATTAATCTACTTTTCTAACCTTTATAAATCCTTTAACACTTCCTCCCTACTCTAATAGCGACACTCTACCCGCTTTGCCAATGCTTGCATATATCTGCCATAGGCATAATTAATTAATAGAAAGGTTTCCCTCACTATCATTGAATAATGTACTACGTTGATTTTTACGGAGGGCTTCACGTTGGATTATATTTTTTGCATCGACTTTTTCTAAAGGTAATCTTGTTTCGCGAGAAAGATCGCCATCGGCTATTAAAGATAAATAACGAGAACAACAAACTCTTAAAAAAGAGGTAAAATTGCCAATATCATGATCAGCATCGAGAGATTCAAGGTATAGCTTAGTGATCAGTTGATTAACCGTCATTTGATCGCGAAATGACAACTCTTCTAATATATCCCAAAAAAACACTTCTAAACGAATTGAGGTGACAACGCCCTGAATTCGAAGTGATTTGGTTCTAGAGCTCCACAAGCTGTCATCAGCACTAATAAAAAGTTGGCACATATATATATCCTCTCTCGAGACTGGGGTCTATTGAACGTTCAACAGACCCGAATTAATGCTTATAGCAAGGCAACAAACTGCTTTAGCATCGCTGGGTGGGCGGGCCATGCAGGACCCGTTACTAGCTGGCCATCTGTAATAGCGCCATCCATAGGTAACTCGATATACTCAGCGCCAGCCATTTCTATTTCTGGCCGACACGCAGGATAAGCAGAGACCTTTTTACCCTTTAATACGCCAGCAGCCGTCAGCATTTGTGGCCCATGGCAAACCGATGCAATCGGTTTATCAGTATTTGCGAAATGCTGAATCATTGCAATGACCTTAGCATTTAAGCGCAAGTATTCTGGCGCACGTCCACCTGGCAAATACAAGGCATCGTAATCTTCTACATTGATATCAGCAAAAGAGGCATTAAGGACAAAGTTATGACCTCGTTTTTCGGTATAAGTTTGATCACCTTCGAAGTCGTGTATTGAGGTAGCAATGCTATCACCTGCCACTTTATCTGGGCAGACCGCATCAACCTCATGTCCCATCGCTAGAAGCGCTTGGAACGGCACCATGTTTTCATAGTCTTCAACAAAATCACCGGTTATAATCAGTACTTTAGCCATGATATTCTCACTGTATGGTAATAAAATATTGTAATGAAATACGGGAACCCAAATTAGTTTATAGCGACTTCGCTTAAAATGAGCCTGAATATCCATTCAAACATAAAAAACAACGACTGGGTAACATGTGAATACTACAAATAGCCACTTTTTGAAAATTAAATCATAAACTTAGCTGTTGTCTAATGATGTTAAATCTATCAAAACATCATCCATACTCCGATACCGTCTCTCTACCCTCTTTGCCAAGGCCTTATCGACAATAGGTTGATAGCGACTATATTCTGATGACAACTTTGGAATCGGCTGTTGGCAGTGCTTGATTGCCCATGCTTTTAATTTATAATTGCTGTTGACGCTTACCTGAAACGGTCGCCTGCCCGCCAATATCTCAACCATCATTATCCCAAACGCATAGATATCACTGTGCACCGTTACACCCTGACCTTGCCAGCGCTCAGGTGCGAGATACGCTGGTGTGCCAGCAGGACTTGGTTGGCTATTAGCCACCGTCATACGTTGTGATAAAGCAAAATCAGTGAGTAACAATCTAGGAGTCAGACTATTACTCATAGTATCTACTGGCCAATTATCGTCAGAACCTTCAATCAAAATATTACTCGGTTTAATATCATTATGTAGCCAGCCAGCCTGATGCAAATTGGCTATCAAGTGTGCAGACTTCATGATGAAATGATGCTTTTGTGACGCTCTCAATAACAGATATTTTGAAGCGGTCAGTTGACTCGCCAAGCTACCATTAGGGTAATAAAGCATGACTACTATAACTAGGCGTTGCAACTGCTCTAGTATTTGAACGTCCTCGCAATGATGAGCCAATAATGGCGGTGCGATAGCATTATTTTTGATTTTCGATGAAGCATTTACAGCAGCTAAAATATCCGCTTCATGAGTTAAATCAGAAGCGATAGGATAAGTGCCATCACTCAACTGCCATTTAATCATCACACTGCCAAATTGCGGATGCTGGGCACGTGTTAGTCCTTGGAAATAAGTCTTGTCGATATGTTGCGTTTTGACATCTTGCGTTTGTTCTGTGCTTTGCTGAGCAATACGTTGATGCACTATTTCCCTAAAATATTGTGCGTCCAGTTCTTGGTTGATAATAGGTAATAGCTGCATCGCCTGCGCTTGTAAAGCTTGCGTAATAGACGGATTACTGGCACTATTTTCCATGATATTGTTTCTCATAATATAGTGAGATTACTGCCTTCCCATTCGTATCATTTCCAAAGATAATAATAACGCGAATAATGGTTACAAGTACTACGCTTAGTAGGCACTAAAATTCTAGCAGCGTTAATTGTATTTTTGGGTACGGTATTAAAGACAACCTTAATTGCTAGAGCCACTATGTCACAACCAACCATCCCAACCACGCCATCTGATCAACCTACTTATGCCCTACCCGCACCTTTGTTAGACTTACTCAGTCAGTACTTACAAGAGCGAGTCACACCAACTATTGAAATCGACCCGAGACAGCTTGCTTATCGCTGGGTTGGTGGACACACTGGTCATCTGCAACCTTTGTCGGTCAACCTGTTTTTGAGCTTAGATGACTTGCATGGTATCGATACACAAAAGTCGAAACTGGTACAGAATCCCCGCCAGTTTATTAAAGGTTACCCTGCCAACCATGTATTGATGTCAGGGACACGCGGTGCCGGTAAGTCATCATTGATTCGCGCTTTGCTACAAGCCCATCATAGTGAAGGCTTGCGTATTATTGAGGTTGCACGCGATGATCTGCAAGTATTGGATAAGATTCGTGCTGCTATTAATGCCCTACCAGCAGATTGTCATTGCCGCTATATCGTATACTGTGATGACCTCGCTTTTAATGGTCAAGACGAAAGCTATCGTGCGCTAAAGAGCGTGCTCGATGGCTCGCTAGACTCTGAGCAAGACAAACTACTGGTCTACGCCACCAGCAATCGCCGTCGCTTGCTACCGCAGATGATGAAAGACAATGTCGATATCTATAATGGGCAGACGGATGAAGTCAATCCCTATGAAGCCATTGATGAAACCGTGTCATTATCAGATCGATTCGGTTTGTCCCTCACCTTCCATCCTATGGATCAGCAGACTTATCTGCATATCGTTCAGCATTATCTGAATTTAGAGCAGCAAAAAATCTCAGCTGATATAGATAATGATGTTAAGGACATTTTAGCAAGTCAGTCTATGCCTGACACGATCAGAAAGGATGCGCTACGCTGGGCCTCAGAACGTGGTGGTCGCTCAGGGCGAGTCGCTTATCAATTTAGCCGTTTTTGGAGTGGTAAAACACAATTGGCTATCGAAGACAGTAAGCGCTAGGTCGTACTTAACGCTAAATCATATCTAAGCTTAGCCATGTCTAATTACTGCGTGCAGAGCCTATATACTGCACGCGATTCTCTTCTTGACTGTCCTTTTGACTGCCCTCTTGATCGCTTACCGATTCAGCTGCACCATCGACCACATATTGGTCAAAATCTGCGGCTAACCAAAGATTACCTTGATAAACGCTCTCAGCATCTAGGCGAATATATGCCATATTTGGTGTCTTGCTATTGGGATTATCAAAACCTTGATAACGGGCGCTAAAGTGCGTCAATATTAGATTTTTGAGTCCAGCCGCTTGCGCAAATTCGCCGAGCAATTGGGCGCTACTATGCATAGGATCATAGTCTGGGTTTTTGGCTCGAATCTTAGTGAGCACCTCGTGGGTATAAGTCGCCTCATGCACCAATAAGTCCGCATCGACAACGGCTTTGCTCAAACAGTTTGGCGTATCATTATCTCCTGCTATCACCACTCGCGTCCGCTGCACCTCATCGTCGACATAATCTGCTGAGTGCAATTGCCTATTATCCTCAGTCGTGACATCTTCGCCTTGCTGTAACTTGCCCCACAATGCGCTTGCTGGAATACCATCTGCCACAAGCTTATCTGTATTAAGGAGGCGGCGGCTAATAGTCTGAGTAATACCAAAACCATGAGAAGCAACTCGATGTGATAGCAGCGTGATATCAATATCAAGCTGATGTTGGTCACTTAAGCTAATGCTAACTTTGTTCGTAGCACCTTGCTCAGCTAACACCTCTTCAATCGTGACAAAGTTAACCACAAAAGGTAAATACAACTCGGTCGTTAAGGTAATGGCATCAAGCAAAGTAGCAATCGCTTTTGGTGCAATCAAAGTTAATGGTTCACGGCGTCCTGACATGGCAGCACTAGCTAGCAACCCTGGTAGACCATAGCAATGATCACCATGTACATGAGTGATGCAGATGGCAGCCAGTTGATGCAAGGAGAGCTTGGTATGTAGCAACTGCTGCTGTGTGCCTTCACCACAATCAATCAGCACCCATGGACGCGATTTCTTACTCTGAGTGTTCTGTTGACGACCTCCTTGCTGTACGCCAAAGGTATGCGGATTCAGACACTCTATGGCCAATGCGGTCACATTACGCTGTTTGGTCGGTACACCTGCAGAGGTACCCAAAAAGGTTAGCTTTAGCATAAAGATGCCTTTTATTTATCAGGAGTACTGGCTCAGAAGTACGAGAGTACCTCTTCATTCTAAATCAATGACAGGAGTAAGATAAACGGAGAATATACCCTAGCTATGACAATTGGCATATCATGGTTTTTTGACCTTCAACCATTTGCCCACCATTGGCGGTGCACTCGTTTACCATATTTGATTCGTAAGATTTCCAACCACCATAGAAGCTCGCCGCACACAGAATTACCACTAGAATTTTCTGTGACCACGATTTGATAGAGACTTGTTGGCTATTAATCTGTTGTCTATTATTTTCTTGCATACTGGTATCTTGCTTATTAAGTGATGTTTGAGTTGCTGACTGATTGTCATCTTGGTCTAGGCTATCTTGCTTTAGATTGTCTTTATTCGAAGTATTTAGATCTGTCATAGTATTATCCTAAAAAAGGCTTTGTTTATTCATAAACAAAGCCTTTAGTCTACATGGCTACTTAAGCGTTGAGAGAGGATTATACCAGTATCCTCTAAAAATTCAGACGGCCGCCCTTTTTTTCTGCTCGCTTAAAGGCATCTCGTTCTTCGCAGCGTTTGAGCCAGTTCAAAAGATTGGTATATTTACTCTGATCTAAACCTGCACCAGCGTTGGCACCCACGACCGCAAGATGCATTTGAATATCAGCGGCGCTAAATTCACTACCTGCAAACCAGTGATTTTCATGTAGATGACGCTCCATCATATCTAGCATCTTCTCCAAACCGCTACTGATCATATTTTTTTCAATCTGACCTTGGATTTTTTTGCTGATAGGTTTAATTAGCATCGGCGACTGAGACACTACTTTTGTGAATACCAAACGCATGACCAACAGTGGCATCAATGAAGCTTCTGCAAAGTGTAGCCAAAACGTGTAGGCTTCCCACGCTGCTTCGTTATTATCGTCAGGTTTGAACTGCTTTTCTTTATCGTAGTGCTTAATCAGATATTCAATAATGAATCCTGATTCAATCAGCACACGATCGTCCGCTTCTAATATCGGTGCATTACCAATTGGAGGCACTTGCTTTAAGCTATCAGGAGCACGGTATGCCTTGTTGCGCTCATAGCAAGTCAGTTTATAATCAGCGCCGAGCTCTTCCAACAGCCAGATAATACGAAACGAGCGCGAGTTTGCTAAATGATGAAGATGTAACATAAACCGTCCTAGTTATATATTGTAGTAAATCAGCCATAATATCTTAGATATAGCGCCATATATTCACTCAATCGCGGCACTACTGCTCTCGATAATAGCGTAATTTGTACTTCTTTAATACTGTGAGTTGGCAGACATGCTGGAAAACTATGCCTACCAAATCAGTTCAGTTCACGTCTCAACCTACGCCTAAGACACTGTACTCTTCAACATCAATCTAAATGCAATGCTTCAATCTTGCGCGTCATTTTATCTATCTTTTGCTGATATTTTTTGATCTGGCGGAATCGATGCGCGATTAGCACGCCTTTGATACGGCGATTTTTCAGGCGGCGACGTGGTGGAAAACTGCCTACTTGTGGCTCATTGTAGCCATGTAAGCGGTCTTCACGTTTACGCGCCATATAGCCTAGCGCGCTATCAGCAATCATAATCAGCAGTGCGATAAAAATCATGCTATACATCAGCATGGAGCCACCATCATGTAAGTTACGATCTAAAATTGCGATTGAGAAGATGAACAAGAATATTGG
Source organism: uncultured Psychrobacter sp. (assembly GCA_913061175.1). Taxonomy (GTDB): domain Bacteria; phylum Pseudomonadota; class Gammaproteobacteria; order Pseudomonadales; family Moraxellaceae; genus Psychrobacter. Next base: position 8,431 of record CAJXUF010000035.1, on the reverse strand, counting down.
CTCAAGGTAACACAGAGTGCCAAATAGTGAGACAGGCAGCTTCTGACTGGCCACCATCGTTAGTGACATCGCAGCGGTGCTGATAATGCCCAATAATGGCAGCAGATACCAAAGCTTGTGGTTGGTGATTGCTACTTCAAAACCGCCATTCATATACAGCGCGACCAGTACCACTGGTAACAACAATACAAGGTCTGAAATCAGACCAGTAATAGGCGGCACTGCAAGTTTGCGACGTAGTAGATAGTAAGGAGGATAACCCAAGCAAACAAATAAAGTCGCCCAAGAAATAGCCCCATACTCAAAAATATCGTAAGCGATACCGAGACCTGCACATACGATAGCAGCCCACTGAAGTAAGCTCATGTCTTCGTTGTAAAAGAACCTACCGACAACAATCATAATCATCGGATATAGGAAGTAACCCAACGTTACCTCGAGCCCCAAGCCATTGACTGGCGCCCACATAAATATCCAGATTTGCGCGCCCAAAATCGGTGTGGGTAGTATAAATAAAAACCACTCTTTCGCGTTCTTTAGTGTTTTTAGATAATCAAAAATGTGCTGCCACTGCTTTAGTACGCTGACCAGCAGCACGAGACTAAAAAACATTGTCAGCACGCGCCACGAAGCGACTTGCGTACCTGATAATGGTTGCAGCAGTAGACCAAATAAGAACAGTAATGAGTATAAAAAATTTGCAGCGACAGCAGTGATTGTACCCTGCGAGGTTTGGTTAGTAGTCAGCATCACAACAGCCTTTAAAGATTGGGGCACATCCATGGCAATTTTTAAAAAAAACAAAAGCCTCAGACGAGAACGTCTGAGGCTTTTGCATATAAGGTCGTCGCGCAATCTAAGTTGAACGCTTTTGATGTATTAGGCTTACATCATGGTCGGCATTATGTCAAAATCAGAATGAATAAGCAATGCCACTGTTCATCTAGTGTCTAAACTTTTAAATTGAGTAAATTTAATGCAGATAAGTGCTTATTTTGCATCAAGTTGTTCGATTTTTTGTTGTATCTTATCCATCTTCTTTTGGTAACGACGAATCTTACGAAAACGATGGGCTTTTAGCACGCCATCGATACGCTGATTGATAAAATGACGACGCGGTGGAAAGCCGCCAATCTGAAGCTCTCTATAGCCATGCAAGCGGTCATTACGCTGACGAACGAGATAGCCTTTTACGCTATCAGCCATCATGACCAGTAGCGCAAGCGTAATCATCCCGTACATAAAGAGCGAACCACCTTCTTCAAGGCTTTGACTTAGAATAGTAATAGACAACACAAATAACAGCATCGGCTCGATGTAACTTAATGCTCCAAATAGTGATACTGGCAACTTGCTACTGGCAATCATCGTCAGCGACATCGCAAGCGCACTAAAAGCACCAAGCAGCGGTAACAGATACCAGAACTTCATGTCTTGCGCTGCAACATCAAAACCGCCCGTCATATAGAGCACGATGAGCACGACTGGTGTCAACAGCGTCAAATCAAACAATAAACCTGTAATAGGTGGTACAGAAAGGGTGCGCCGTAGCAGATAATACGGTGGATAACCCAAGCATACAAACAGTGTCACCCAAGATACCGAACCATATTGAACAATATCGTAGCCGATGCCGAGTGCTGCAAATATCGCGGCAGCCCACTGCAAGATGCTCATATACTCATGATAAAAGAATCGACCAAGCACAATCATCACTAGCGGCAGTAAGAAATAACCCAACGTGACATCGAGACCAAACCCATTGACCGGCGCCCACATAAACAACCAAATCTGTCCACCTAGGATTGGCGCAGGCAGTATAAATATTAACCATTCCTTGACTGTCTTTAGCGTCTTTATATAATCAAAAACACGTTGCCACTGCTTAGTCAAACTGACCAATATTACCAAACTGAGCAACATCATGAGCACACGCCATGACGCTACCTGCGTCCCTGTTAAGGGCAGCATAAACAGTCCAAACAAAAACATCATCGAGAATAAAAAGCTCGATGATACCGAAGCAACCGTTCCCTGAAAAGTTTGATTGGTCGTAAGCATAACAACAGCCTTAAAAAATGGAACCTTATTTACAGTATTGAAAAAATGAGAGTTAAAAAACAAAAGCCTCCGACGATAAGGTCAGAGGCTTTTTTCTAGAAAAATGCTAAGAGACTAGACTCAAAAGCTAATTACCAAGACTATTACTCGTCATCGTCTTATGCATAGTTAGTCTATTATAGATTGTCACTTGGTTTATGATCGTTTGCAATATCAATCGCATCATCGACGTCAGTAGTTGCAGTATCGTCAGTTGTCGCATCAATATCTATCTGCTCTTGACCTTCTACGTCAAACGTACCGTCTTCTCTCATGGCATCGACAAGCTCGTTATCACTTTCTTCATGCTCAACACGCGCCATGGCAACCAGTTTTTCATCTTTTGACAGACGAATCAATGTTACGCCTTGCGTATTACGACCAGAGCTCGCGACATGCTCAACTGGGGTACGAACCAATGTGCCTTTATCAGAGATTAGAATAATATCATCAGTAGAGTCAACCTTGGTCGCTCGTACTAGTGCGCCGTTACGCTCACTGGTCTTGATAGCGATCACACCGCCACCGCCACGATTTTGTGTATTGAACTCATCGATGAAGGTACGTTTACCAAAGCCGTTTTCACAAGCAATCAAGATTTCACGTACATCATCTTCGATAACGACTAATGATTTGATGAATTCATCAGTAGCCAGACGCATACCGCGGACGCCTTTAGCTGTACGGCCCATCGCACGCGCATCATTCTCATCGAAACGAATGGCTTTACCACTTGAAGCAAACAACATCACTTCTTGGCTACCGTTAGTGATACGAGCGCTGACCAATTTATCACCGTCTTCTAATCCAACTGCAATCAAACCGTTCGAGCGAATATTAGCAAACTGCTTCAGCTCTACCCGCTTCACTGTACCATTGGCAGTGGCAAAGAATACAAAAGGTGGCTCTGCTTGGTTGCTATCTTCTACCGAATCGTCATCATTGCTTACTTCTGACACTTCACTTACTACTGATGTATCTTCCACAATTTTTGGAATTGGTAGTATGGTTGTAACGGTTTCGTCGCTATTTAGACCAATTAGATTGACCAATGGACGACCACGAGCACCACGACTGGCAATCGGCACTTCAAAACCACGTAAGCTAAAGACACGTCCACTATCAGTGAAACACAGTACCGTAGAATGCGTTGATGTCACGACTAAATGATCAATTACATCATCTTCTTTCATTGCCGTGGCAGACTTACCTTTACCGCCTCGTTTTTGTGCAACATAGTCATCAATCGGCTGAGTTTTGGCGTAGCCAGTACGTGAGACAGTCATAACAACAGTCTGTTCAGGGATAAGGTCTTCGCGACTAAAGTCCATACGTGAATCGATGATATCGGTACGGCGCTCATCACCGAAGTTATCACGAATCTCGATCATCTCATTAGAGATAATCGCCATCAGCTTATCAAAATCGCCAAGGATAGACTCTAAATGCGCGATTTCACGCAGTAAATCTTGGTATTCTTCGGTCAATTTGTCTTGCTCAAGACCAGTCAAACGATGCAATTGCATATCCAAAATTGCATTGACCTGCTCAAGTGACAAGCGATAACGCTCTTCGCCTTCGATCAGACCAAACGGCGCTTTAGGATCTTCGCCTTCGATAAACTCAGGACGTACTGACTGACTACCAGCAGCTGTGAGCATCGCAACGACGCTACCTGAACCCCATGTATTATTTAATAGACTTTCACGAGCCAATCCACGGTTTGCAGAAGCTTTAATCGTCGCAATAATCTCATCGATATTGGCTAGAGCGACCGTTAGACCTTCTAGCAAATGACCACGAACGCGGGCTTTGTTCAATTCATAAATCGTACGGCGTGTTACCACTTCTTGACGATGACGAACAAATGCAGCGATAAGCTGACGCAAGGTCAATAGTTTAGGCTGACCATTATCGAGCGCCACCATATTGATACTAAAGCTAGACTCTAGTGGCGTTTGTAGAAATAGGTTATTAACAATAACTTCAGCGGTCTCGCCGCGACGCAAATCAATAGCGATACGCATACCGTCTTTATCAGACTCATCACGAATTTCGCTAATGCCTTCGATTTTTTTATCACGAACAAGCTCTGCGATACGCTCGATCAGCTTGGCTTTATTAGCCTGATAAGGTACTTCGGTAAATACGATGCGCTCACGATCACGGTTAACGCCAGAATTGCTCATCGGCTCAATATGATAACGACCACGAATATGCAAGCGGCCTTTACCCGTACGATAAGCATCTAAAATGCCCGCGCGACCATAGATAATACCGCCCGTAGGAAAATCAGGACCTGAGATATGCGACATCAGCTCTTCAGCTGAAACTTGTGGGTTTTCAGCATAGGCTAGACAAGCATTGATCACTTCGGTCAGGTTATGGGGTGCCATATTGGTAGCCATACCAACGGCAATACCCGTCGCGCCATTGACCAATAAGTTAGGGATACGCGCTGGCATCACGCTTGGCATGCGCTCAGAGCCGTCGTAGTTGTCTTCCCAATCGACCGTGTCTTTGTCCAAATCAGCGAGCATCTGGTGGGTCAGTTTGGTCATACGTACTTCGGTATAACGCATCGCTGCCGGAGGATCATCATCGATCGAGCCAAAGTTACCTTGACCATCAACCATTGGATAGCGCAAGCTGAAATCCTGCGCCATACGTACGATGGCATCATAGACTGCACTATCGCCATGTGGATGGTATTTACCGATAACATCACCGACCACACGTGCTGATTTTTTATACGGTTTATTATAATCGTTTGATAGCACGTGCATGGCATACATCACGCGGCGGTGTACAGGTTTGAACCCATCACGCACATCAGGCAGCGCACGCGAGACGATCACGCTCATCGCATAATCCAAATACGACTGCTTTAGTTCATCTACGATGCCAATAGGACTGACCGATTCGCTCATATACACTCCTTCACTCACATTTTTTTCTAACGTTGACACATCGCTTATGGCACCCATAGATCATATAAAAATACTGCCACATAAATGGGCAGTCATGACCAAAATAGATATCATAAAAAAACACTGCTACACGTGCAAAACAATAGGAAAATAGTGATACGGTTTTTGTTAAAAACAATGTTTAATAAAAGAAGCTATTTTAGCACAAATTTGCTGATTTAGGGGGCTTTGACTGCCATTAAAATCAAGCTAGACGGTTCATTCACAGTGATATTTTAAATTATTGACACACACTAAAATAATTCTAATGACAGGTTTTTTTTGATTGGCTGATTTTGCCATTTTTACAGACGAAATTACCATCTGCTGAGCAATGAGACACCCCGCCCATTTTACCCGAACAAGGCGTATTTCGAGCTTGTGCTTGGCTCATAGATGTAAAGGCAAATACTAGGGCGAGTAGCGCTGTGCTGATTGATTTCATTGTTTATTCACCGTATTTGATGGATATTAAATAGAAAAATACTATACTCATTTAGTACGGCTCGACAAGATTTATTTTGACTAACTGAATGAATACTTATATTTCTATCTACAGTTCAACACGACATTTAATTTAACGCTAAAATCTTGAGCATAGGGCTCATACGTGGTTTGCATATAAGCTCTATTGGCCAAACAACTCTTTCAAATTCATATTATTCTCATGAGCACATGGTGATTTAAACCACTTTAATGCGGTTATTTTTTAGTGATACTGGACAAAAAAATTCTAAACGCTACACTACCTCATCTTTTATAGCACTTACATAACGACCTAACAGGCTACTTTTATTATGGATATCATTCTTGCAATTGTTTGGATTTTAGCAATGGTGCTATACAGCTTTTCGAGCGATTACGTTGCTAGCTTTCCTAACCATAACAATCGCGCTGTCCCTTATGTCCGTTGGGGAGCACTTTTAGTCGCTATGGCTTTATCAGCATACTTGTCAAAAGCCTATCAAGAAAACCTACAAGGCAATGGTATGTGGGTGTTTGTTATCGTGGTATTTGTGGTTATTGTTTTAGCGAAGGTCGTTTTTAAATGGGTAATTAACAGACGTTTGAAACGCTAATTAATACTGAATAGTTTTATTAATTTGACCCTCTTACTTATTGATCTAAATACCTATGACAATTAAACATCAAGATAGACAGCCTGACTCAAACCTTTCTATACCACTAGAAGAAACACGTATTGACCGTAGCTTCGATGCCATTGCCGATCATTTCGAAAAGAAAGTCTATGGTGGTTTAAAAGGCGAGATTCGATTGGCTGTACTACGCCGTGATATTTTCGAATATAGCGCACAAATGAGTGAGGCGCTTGGGCGACCTTTACGTATCTTGGATGTGGGTGCAGGGCTTGCGCAAATTGCGATAGAACTTGCTGCTCAAGGTCATAGCGTAGTCATCAATGATATATCAGCGAATATGCTTGAGAAGGCGAAAGCGAGCGCAGAAAAAATTGATAAAAAGCTAGACATCACATGGTATGTTTGCCCTTATCAATCGCTTGAAGAAAAACTGGCTCAGACAGAGACAGAAAAGTTTGATTTGATTATGTCGCATGCGCTACTTGAATGGTTGGCAGAACCAGCGGCGGTCATGGACTTTTTTGATGAGCATTTAACAGATGATGGCGCGCTATCCGTCTGCTTCTACAACCCCGCGAGTTTTGATTATCGCAATCTTATCATGGGGAATTTTAATCTACTCGATAATACAGACTATAAGGCAGACAACAAGAAAAGTCTGACACCCAATCATCCCGTCGCTAAAGAAGAGGTTCAGTCTTGGTTAAAGGCGCATGACTATCAGACTGTGCGCAGCAGTGGCTTGCGGGTATTTCATGATTATGCACCACTCAAGCGTGGCGGGCATAACGACCCAGATGCGGTGATAAGAATGGAGTTACGCTACTCACAGTTAGAGCCGTACAAATGGCTTGGCCGTTACTTACACATTTTAGCTAAACGGTAAATTGAGACAACAGCTCATGAATTGTAAAGACTACTAAACTTCTTCATCCATTCTCGATGACCTATCGTATTCTGACCAAGTAGTGGCATTGATGTCTTTTTCATCAAAGACTACGACATGCTCAAGTAAAGGCAGAATGCCAATATGCGAGCCGATTGCATGATTATGATGGCTCGCAACCAAGGATAAGACAGTCTGCCCGTCGTCTAACTGCAGACGGTACAAATAGTTGGCACCGCGAAACACACGTCCAATGACTAAGGCTGTCTGCGTACTGTCGTCATCATGAATGATGTCATCAGGGCGTACGAGTACTTTGATCGGTGTGCCATTTGGATAATCATATTCGCAGTACTGTGGCTGGCCTGATTCGTCATAGACTTCCATGCGACGATAGATATTACCTAGCGCTGTCTCAACATGACCTTCTTTGATAATGCCGTCTATCATCGCGCCTTCGCCTACGAATTCTGCAACAAAAGGACTGACAGGCTCATGATACAGCTCGCTTGGTCGCGCCCACTGCACCAATCGTCCTTTATCCATTACCCCTACTTTATCCGCTAGCGCGAACGCTTCATTTTGATCATGAGTGACCAAAATCGCTGTGGTATTAGTACGTTTGAGAATATCACGGACATTCATTGCCAATGACTCACGCAGTACCACATCTAGATTAGAGAATGGTTCATCAAGTAATAGTAGTTTTGGTTTGGGTGCTAGCGCTCTTGCAAGAGCCACACGCTGCTGCTGACCACCAGAGAGCTCATTAGGACGTTTATCCGCATGCTCAGTCAATTCAACTAAGCTTAGCATCTCAGCCACTCGAGCTTTTTTGTCAGCAGCTGACCATTTATTGAGACCAAAAGCGATATTTTTGGCGACGCTTAGATGCCCAAATAACGCATAGTCCTGAAATACCATACCCATGCCGCGTTTGGCTGGCGCGATTGCAAAAGAGGTACGCGCGGTTTGCTTAGTCAGACGCTTACCATTTAAGCTAATGATACCCTCGCGAGTCGGCTCTAAACCGGCAATCGCCCGTAATGCGGTGGTCTTGCCGCAGCCACTATAACCCAAAAAGCAGCCAATCTCACCTTGTTGCAGCTCAAGCGATAGGTCTTTTACGACAACAAAATCGTCGTAGCCAACGACCAAGTCCTGCACTTGCAGATAAGGGTCGCCATTAGTCGCGCTATTGGCATGCGGTTGATCGTAAGTTGGGTCAGTAGGCATAGACGGCACCAGTAGCTATTGATAGATAATTGAGAGCAACAGCGGTTAGAGATGGGTTTTTGTATTGTTTTATACTGTGCAAAATTAGGGTCTGCTTAGTGATTTAAATATTAACCCTGTTTTTCGCTTTGTTTGAGGAG
>CAJXUF010000034.1 GCA_913061175.1 uncultured Psychrobacter sp. | reverse complement strand
CGAGATAGGAGTCCGTCTCGTGGGCTCGGAGATGTGTATAAGAGACAGCACATATACATATTGATCATACGTCTGACGCACTCATGATTGTGGCATCACCAAAATAGCGATACCCCAATCAGGTTGTAAATCGATAATAACTAAACGAGCAACTACTTATTTCTTACGCTTTTTGCGCTGGATGGCGTGAATTGCGCGACCGTCTGCAGATAGAGCAGCTTCATGCACTGCTTCTGAAATAGTTGGATGAGCAAATGTCATCAACTGCAAGTCTTCGATACTAGAGACAAACTCCATCGCGATCATACCTTGATGGACGATATCACCAGCACCAGCAGAGATAGCATGCATACCTAATAAACGATCTGTTTTTGCATCAGCAACTACTTTCACAGAACCTTGCGCTTCACTTTGCGCTAATGCACGACCGTTGGCAGCTAAGTTAAAAGAACCCGTTTTAACTTCATAGCCAGCTTCTTCAGCTTCTTGCTCAGTCAAACCTACCCATGCGATTTCTGGGTGAGTATAAATGACATTGATGATAGTGTCATAGTTAACTTGAGGTTTTTCGCCATGAATACGCTCAACAGCCATCATGCCTTCTTCCATAGCTTTATGCGCAAGCATAGGACCACGGACTAAATCACCGATAGCATAAACGCCATCAAGGTTGGTTTTGCACTGGTCATTAACATCGATAAGGCCACGTTCAGTCAACGTGATACCGCTGTCATCGCCAAGTAGCTTTTCAGAATAAGCGCGACGACCAACACAAACGATTAGCTTATCAAAGCTCTCCTCGCTCGATTCGCCTTTGCTTTCGCTAGTGACGACAACTTGGTCACCTTGTACTTCAGCATTGGTTACTTTGGTATCGACACGGATATCAAGACCTTGCTTTTTCAGCATTTTGCCAGCTTCTTTTGAGATGTCTTTGTCAGCAGCAGCTAAGAAGCTAGGAAGCGCTTCATACACAACTACTTCTGCACCTAGACGACGCCATACTGAACCAAGCTCAAGACCGATAACACCAGCACCGATAACGCCTAGACGCTTAGGTACTTCAGTGAAATCAAGTGCGCCAGTTGAATCAACAATACGGTCACCGTCAGTTTTGGCAACAGGAATCTCGATAGGCACAGAACCTGCCGCAAGAATAACATTCTTAGCAGTGATCGTTGTTTCGCTTTCGTCTTCTAGAGCAGTAAATTTGACTTTTTTGTCAGCGCCTTTACCGTCAACTAAAGTACCCCAGCCTTGTAGCCAGTCAACACCATTGCCTTTTAGCAACGCGGCAACACCGCCAGTCAATTGCTTAACAATACCTTCTTTACGCTCTATCATTTTTTCGATATTGATAGCAACGTCACCAGTACTGATACCGTGCTCATCAAGGTCATGCTTAGTAGCTTCGTAACGATGTGAGCTGTCAAGTAGGGCTTTTGATGGGATACAACCAACGTTTAAGCAAGTACCGCCAAGTGCTGGCTCGCCTTTATAAACGCGCTTTTCGATACAAGCAACACTCATACCGAGCTGGCCTGCACGAATAGCTGCTTCGTAACCACCAGGACCGCCGCCGATGACGACTAAATCATAATTGTCTTTCATAGTACGTTCCTATTTTTAATTGTATGTGTCATTTAAACTGGTTGTTATCTCGCTGATAGATCAGCGTTATCTACACTGAATAGTTAATACACTATGTCAATGAGATAGACTCACTCATCGATAGCAAGTCACCATTATTAAATTCATTTAAATACAGTTATCAGCGCGTCAAGTAATCGCTGACTAATAAAAATCATTATCTATACCAAAGTTAAAAAGCTTGTATCAGCGGTTGCCAATACAAGCTTAAAAGCTTACAGGTCTAGTAGTAGCATTGCAGGGTCTTCGACCAACTCTTTGATAGTTACCAAGAACTGTACTGCTTCTTTACCATCAATCATACGATGGTCATAAGATAGTGCTAGGTACATCATTGGTAAGATTTCAACTTTACCATCGACAGCCATTGGACGGTCATTGATAGCGTGCATACCTAGGATAGCAGTTTGTGGTGGGTTCAAGATAGGTGTTGACATTAATGAACCAAATACACCACCGTTAGAGATAGTGAATGTGCCGCCAGTCATGTCTTCTAGACCAAGCTTACCTTGCTGTGCTTTACCGCCAAACTCACGGATTGTACTTTCAACGTCAGCCATGCTCATGCGATCAGTATCACGTAACACTGGAACAACCAAGCCACGATCTGAAGATACTGCTACACCGATATCATAAAAACCATGATAAACAATATCATCACCATCTAGTGAAGCGTTTACTGCTGGGAAGCGTTTTAGCGCTTCTGTCGCTGCTTTTACGAACAATGACATAAAGCCTAAACGTACGCCATGACGTTTTTCGAACTTCTCTTTGTACTTAGCGCGCATGTCCATCAATGGCTTCATGTTCACTTCGTTAAACGTCGTCAACATTGCTGTATCTTGTGATGCTGATAGTAGACGCTCAGCAACACGCTTACGAAGACGAGTCATTGGAACACGTTTTTCAGTACGCTCACCCATTGATTCAGCAACAGGACGGCCGCTATCAGACTTGATGCTGCTGTCTGATTTCAATGTCGGGTTAGCCATATCAGTTTTGGTTACACGACCACCGCGGCCACTACCTTCAACTTCTTTAGGATCTACGCCTGACTCTTTTGCTGCTTTACGAACTGCTGGGCTTTGATCTTTATGATCAGCTTCGCCTTTCTTATCTGTTGCTTGAACAGGCTCGCCACCATCGGCAGCTTGTTTTGCTTGAACTGGCGCAGCTGGTTGATCAGGATCTACTGCTGGTGCTTCTTCTGCGCTAGCACCAGCACTTGCACCGGCTTCAAACTGAGCGATAAGCTCATCAGACAATACAGTATCGTCAACTTGCTTTACGATTTTGGTCAATACACCATCATCAGGTGCCACAACTTCTAATACAACTTTATCAGTTTCAATTTCAGCCAATAGGTCATCACGATTAACTTGTTGACCTTCAGTGACGTGCCACTCAACGATTGTGCCATCGGCAACCGATTCTGGAAAAACGGGGGCTTTGATGTCAGCCATCGATATACTCCTTAGATTTGGATATTCATACTTATTATTAAGTCGTGATAGGCAGCCGGTAATCTTTTAATAACTTTGCTTATATTTTATTAAAAAACACTGACTGTCATCGCCTGATTCATTTATCTTCTATAATCTTTTGATTAGACAAGGTGTTACTGAGCTAATTCATCAACACTTATGCCAAGGCCACCAGCAATGAGTGCTTGCTGTTGTTGAGCGTGCAGTTTCGGTGATCCTGTTGCAGGGGCTGCACTAGGAGGACGCGCTACTGGCTCCATGACTTTTGCTTTGGTTGGATGCGGTACGACAATACGGAACATATGCGGTGCCAAATAGTACCAAGCACCTTGGTTTAATGGCTCTTCTTGCGTCCATACGATTTCAGTTAGGTTGCTGTACTTTTCGATTTCAGCGATTAAGCGAGTCTCTGGCAATGGATACAATTGCTCAATACGAACGATAGCCACATGATCAAGACCCAATGCGCGGCGCTGCTCTAACAAATCATAATAGACCTTACCACCACACAGAACCATACGAGTCACTTTATCTGCGTTGTGATCGTCCATCTCTGGCAATACCGTTTCAAACTTACCGTTAGCAAGCTCTCCTAGATTAGAAGTCGCTAGCTTATGACGTAATAAGCTCTTTGGTGACATAACGATCAACGGCTTACGAATAGGACGTACTGCCTGACGACGTAATGCATGATAAATTTGTGCAGGAGTCGTTGGGGTAATGACCTGCATGTTGTCTTCAGCACATAGCTGTAAGAAACGCTCTAGACGTGCAGATGAATGCTCAGGGCCTTGACCTTCAAAGCCATGTGGTAACAACATCGTCAAACCACAAACACGCTGCCATTTGGTCTCGCCGCTTGAGATGAACTGGTCAATCACAACCTGAGCACCGTTAACGAAATCACCAAACTGTGCTTCCCAAACGATCAATGCGTTCGGTACAGTGGTCGCATAACCATATTCAAAAGCTAGTACCGCTTCTTCTGACAACAATGAGTTGTAAGTAGCAAAGCGCGCTTGGTTCTCACTTAAATGAGATAATGGTACATACATACTGCCATCATTGACATTATATATTTCACTGTGACGATGTGAGAAAGTACCACGGCCAACATCTTCACCAGTAATACGTACTAATACGCCATCGTTATCAACCAATGATGCATAAGCCAATGTCTCAGCTGCACCCCAGTTAAGAGGCTCTTCGCCCGTTTGCATCGCTAAACGCTGCTCAACGACTTTTTGAACCTGACGTTGTAGCTTATAACCTTCTGGCATTTCGGCCATACGGCGTCCATAACCTTTCAGCTTTTCGATATCAACACTGGTATCCCAATCATCGACCAAGTCGTGACCTAGATAGGGTTTCCAATCTACAAACAGCTGCTCGTTAGGCTCTTGAACCAATGAGCTAACAACATAATCACCACGGTCTAACGACTCACGATAATCATCTTCGTACTGTTTCTCTTCTTCGGCATTCAAGATACCTTCTGCGATAAGTTTTTGCGCATAAAGAGTACGAGTAGTCGGAAGCTTTTTGATCACAGCATACATTAATGGCTGAGTCGCAGATGGCTCATCTGCCTCGTTATGGCCATTACGGCGATAGCAGAACAAATCAATGATGATGTCTTTGTCAAACTTATGACGATAATCTAATGCTAACTGAGCGGCAAATACGACTGCTTCAGGATCATCACCGTTTACATGTAGGATAGGAGCATGAACCATTTTGGCAACGTCAGTACAATATTCAGTTGAACGAACATCTTCTTGACGGCTAGTAGTAAAGCCAACTTGGTTATTAATCACGATATGCACAGTACCGCCAGTGGTATAAGCACGGGTCTGTGACATTTGGAAAGTTTCTTGAACCACACCTTGACCCGCAAAAGCAGCATCACCATGAATCACGATAGGTAATACTGAATTACCACCAGTATTGTCTAGTAGTGGCTGATCGTTACGGCGTACTTGACGAGCACGTACTGAGCCTTGTAGTACTGGCGCGACAATTTCAAGATGCGATGGGTTAAATGCTAAAGCCAAATGCGCTTCGCCACCTGGTGTCATCACATTAGATGAGAAACCATTGTGGTATTTAACATCACCTGAGCCTTTTTCTGGCTGTACTTTACCATCAAACTCATCAAATAAGTCTGCAGGATTTTTACCTAAGATGTTCACTAGTAGGTTTAGGCGGCCACGGTGAGCCATACCAATAACCATTTCTTTTGTGCCATATCCGCCAGCACGTTGAATGATTTCATTGATCGCAGGAATGAAGCTCTCACCACCTTCCAAACCAAAACGCTTAACACCCGTGTATTTACGAGCAAGATACTTTTCTAGACCTTCAGCAGCCGTTAAGCGCTCAAGAATAGATAAACGTTTTTCTTTATCGAATTTGATATAACCTAGATTGGTCTCTAGGTATTCTTCCATCCAGCGTTTTTCGGTACTAGTGGTAACATGCATGTACTCGACACCGATATGGCCACAGTAAACACGTTCCATGATTTCGATGATTTCGCGCAATGTCGCTTCATCTTTACCAATAACTAAATCATTGGTCGGGAATACGGTATCAAGATCAGCTTCTGACAAATTATGATAAGCAAGCGTCAAATCTTCTACTTCTGCACGTGGATGCAAATCTAAAGGATCAAGCTTGGCACGGCGATGACCGCGACGACGATATGCTGAGATTAATTGCTGTACGCCCATCTGCTTAGGATCACAGTTGGCAGAGCTGCTAGAGTCGGTATCAGTACTGCTACTCTTATTTGCCGTTTGATTACGAGCAAGTAGTAAGAACTGATCTTTGATAGCGTTATGCTGAGCATCGTTCTGCGACTTATACTGTTCAAAGTACGTTTGCCAGTCAGTATCAACGCTATCAGGGTCTGTTAGGTATTGCTCGTAGAGAGCTTCTATATAGTTGGCGTTATCGGCAGCCAGTTCAGTATGTACTTGGCCAGATTTTTCTTTGGTTATACTATTCATAATAATCGTCTATTTGATAGATAAATGAATGGAATCGTGCTTATTATTGTGTCAGTCGTTGTATGCTCAGGTAGTTAGACAATGTGTCATATCCTGTTAAATACTATTCGATAAAACACTTTTATCCCTAAGTATTGCCATCACCATAGAATATTGCTGTCATTGTCTACAAGAGCAAGTGATGCTAAATAGTGGTAACAAGTCTTATTGCAATACCCGTCTAAAAATAAAACTATTTGTGAACGCTCAGTTTTCTTATCTAGCTCGTTTCACAACATTAATTTATATATACTTCTTTGAGCCATAACCAATCCATTAATGATAAGCTATTAATAGATAATTATATTTTCAGCTAACCTATAAACTGGTTATTGATGCTGAATTACCCTAAACTTGCTGATAAACCCTGCCTTTTCAGACAGACATACATTGCTGTATAGATTATCATGCCCATTTTTTGCGACATAGTTTGTTTGTTCAATACTAGGTATTTATGTAATGAATATCTATCATCAATTATAAACGCATAATCATTGTGCGCATAGTATTTTAGCCTGATAATGTCATATTCTGCTCAAACGGCACATATTAAGCGCCAAAAAGACGCTTTGATCATCTCATTAAATACCAAATACAATTATACCAAAATTCGACTATGTCTATATTTGATTATATAGGGTGATTGTCTATATATTATTTCTTCTTACATACGACCAACGTATTGACCATATAGTTTTACTCTTAGATCGTTTGATACCTATTTTTCAATAGACCGAATTTATCCTATTCTTTAGATAACAAGTTAGCTATAAAAAGTAGTAAACCTATATATCAGCTTTTTAACTAACAAAAACACCACCTAATGAATAGGTGGTGTTTTTCGTATAGTAACTATAAAGATCAATTACTTATGCTTAACCAGCTTGGTCAATCAACATATTACGTAAGTGACCGATCGCTTTGGTTGGATTCAATCCTTTTGGACAAACTGATACACAGTTCATGATACCGCGGCAACGGAACAAGCTAAACGGATCGTCTAAGCGAGCTAAACGTGCTTGAGTATCACCGTCACGGCTATCGGCAACGAAGCGATAAGCATGCAGTAATGCTGATGGACCTAGGAACTTATCAGGGTTCCACCAGAAAGATGGGCAGCTGGTTGAACAGCAAGCACATAGAATACATTCGTATAGACCGTTCAGTTTTTCACGCTGTTCAGGCGACTGTAGACGCTCAGTTGGCGGTGCTGGCTGATCATTGATCAAGTACGGATGTACTTTCTCATACTGCTCATAGAACTGGTTCATATCGACAACCAAATCACGAACCACTGGCAAACCAGGTAGCGGACGAACCGTTACTTTTTCTGGTAGCGTGTTCATGTTGATTAGACATGCCAAACCGTTCTTACCATTGATGTTCATGCCGTCAGAGCCACAAATACCTTCACGGCAAGAGCGACGGAAAGTAAGCGTTTCATCTTCTTTCTTTAGGCGTAATAATACGTCAAGCAACATACGATCTGAATCAAGTAGCTCAATCGTATAAGTTTGCATGCGTGGCGCTGCGTCCAGATCAGGATCGTAGCGATAGATTTCGATGGTGCGAGTACCTCGGCTCATAATGCTAAACTCCACACGTAGGTGATGGCGGGCATACAAAGATTGCAACATATTTGCGCTAACTATTAATCAGTATTGATAACCAGTATCGGATACCAATTAATAGTGTAGTAGCGCTGGCATGAGCATGTAGCTGGCGGTCACCTTTTTAATAAATTAATAAGGGATAAAACGTTAACACTGCTGTTATCTATCAACTATATATAAAGTATGCAGTCTAGAATTAGTAGACGCGGACTTTTGGTTCGATATAATCAACAGTTAATGGCACTTTACGTACTGGCTTATAAATGATGCGATTGCCTTCAGAGTACCATAAAGTATGCTTCATCCAATCGTGGTCATTACGGCCGTTAGGTGCGTAATCATCATCTTCTGGACGATCATAGTCAGATACACTATGTGCGCCGCGGCTTTCATGACGCTTCGCTGCGGATATCATTGTCGCTTTTGCTACTTCATATAAGTTAGCAACTTCGAATGCTTCAATACGTGCTGTGTTGAACACTTGTGATTTATCGCCAAGATGAATCTTGTCGATTTTTTCACCTAGCGCTAAAATCTTCTCAACGCCTTCGTCCATCATCGCTTGCGTACGGAATACACTAGCGTGTTTTTGCATCGTAGCACGAATCTCATCAGCCACGTCTTGAGCGTTGTAGCCTTCAGTAGACTGTTGCAGCTTGTCTAAACGCTTCACTGTAAAGTCAAGTACACGTGGATCAAGCGGCTTGTAGTTGTGATCTGCATGGTGGAACTCATCAACGATATGCTTACCAGCTGCACGGCCAAATACCAATAGATCTAGTAGAGAGTTCGTACCTAGACGGTTAGCACCATGTACACTTACACAAGCACACTCGCCAATTGCATAAAGACCTTTAACCACATTGCCTTTAGCATATAGGCCGTCTTCATCAGTACCTGCTTCTAGATCCGGTACAATCACTTGACCATGAATAGTGGTTGGAATACCGCCCATCATGTAATGAATGGTTGGGATTACTGGAATTGGCTCTTTAGTGATGTCAACGTTAGCGAAGTTTTTACCAATCTCAAATACTGATGGTAGACGCTTCATGATGGTTTCAACACCTAGATGCGTCATATCCATTACGATATGATCAGCATTAGGACCACAACCACGGCCTTCTTTGATTTCTTGGTCCATCGAGCGCGATACGAGATCACGCGGTGCCAAGTCTTTCACGGTTGGTGCATAACGCTCCATGAACGCTTCGCCATCTTTGTTACGCAAGATAGCGCCTTCACCACGGCAACCTTCAGTCAATAGTACACCTGCACCATGAACACCAGTTGGGTGGAACTGCCAGAACTCCATGTCTTGCAATGGAATACCAGCACGTACCGCCATGCCAATACCGTCACCAGTATTGATATAAGCATTGGTAGAAGCTGCGAAGATACGACCAGCACCACCTGTCGCTAGGACAGTAATTGGAGACTGGAATACTGCAATCGTACCCGTCTCTTGCTCAAGCGCGACGACACCGTTGATGTTACCAGCTTCGTCTTTGATCAAGTCAAGCGCGATCCACTCGATAAAGAACTCAGTGCCCTGCTCTAGGTTTTTCTGATATAGCGTATGTAGTAATGCGTGACCTGTACGGTCAGCAGCGGCACAAGCACGTTGTACTGCTTTTTCGCCATAGTTAGACGTATGACCACCGAACGGACGCTGATAAATCGTACCGTCTTCGTTACGGTCAAACGGCATGCCCATGTGCTCAAGCTCATAGACTACTTTTGGCGCTTCACGGCACATATATTCGATAGCGTCTTGGTCACCCAACCAATCTGAACCTTTAACGGTATCATAGAAGTGAAAGTGCCAGTTGTCATTGCTCATGTTGCCCAAACTTGCACCGATACCACCCTGAGCGGCAACTGTGTGCGAACGCGTTGGGAATACTTTGGTAAGGACTGCAACCTTCATGCCCGCTTCCGCTAAATGCAATGAAGCACGCATACCTGAGCCGCCGCCACCAACGATAACTGCATCGTAGTTTAGGGTCTTGATATTACTAATGGTATTGTCTTGTCTAGTTGCCATTACGGTTTTCCTAATGCCTGTTAATGCGTAAAAGTAAATCAAAGACTGTTTAAGACATCTCTATTACAGCTATAAAGGCTTACTATTTGGCCATTTCTACGCTTATAAAATAAAGAGTCTTAATAGTCGTTAACCACTTAATTTGCATATCTATCGTTATACTGAACTAAGCCTACTCAACTATAATCAGATTAGCTGATCAGTAATGCTAGTCCAATGCTATGACTATTCTTGGCTATCAACGGATGACTCTATAATACTGTGTCAACTAATGTATCAGTTGGATGCATCCGTCGTTATATATAGATATCAGAGCTTTTTATGAGATGGTTAAACGGCAGCGATACCGAAACCGTTACCCCAAAAAATCATGATGCCCCAAAATAGAAATACTAAAATAGCGATAATCATCAATGACTGTAGTACTAAACGTAAACCTGCTGCGCTTGAGCCCAGTTTGCCTGTTGTAATATAGTCAGTAAATACTGTCCACATCCCAACCCAAGCATGACCAGCTAGTGCAAGTACTGCAACCAAGCTGAATAGACGCATCGGTAGGCTGGTCATAAATAATGACCATTCAACAAAAGTGACATCACCATGGGTCAAAAAGAAGCCCAGCAACACCACACTATAAACGGCTAAAACAACAGCACTAATACGCTGAATAATCCAATCACGTGAGCCTGAACCTGTCAGACCAGTAGCACTTTTGATTCCTGAATCATTTTTTATCATTAGAACATCACCCATACAAATGACGCGACAACTAAAATCGCTGCAATCACAAAACTTACCATAGAGGCAGTGCGGCCAGATTTTAGCTCTTCGTTCATGCCCATATCAGCAAATAAATGTTTGATACCCATTACAAAATGATATGCAATGGCGGCAACAAATATCCATGCTAAAAAGCGCACAAGTACGTTGTCAAATACGGTCGCAAAACTCTCAGGCGATGCCAATGAGTTCTGTAGTATCCATAACATGACAGGAATCAATAAAAATAAAATAATGCCAGAGATACGATGCAAGATAGAGGCGATCGCGATCGGTGAGCGATTAACGCTAATCACTTGGCTTAAAGGCAGATCAATAGGTCGGTTGCTTTTCACAGCGGGCATCCTTTTGCGGTTATACTCCTGTATCTGCTATCAACGCCTGACATAAATAGTGCCAATTGAGCATTGAGCAACACACGAGACGAATAAAGTAAGGAAGAGCTAGCTGACTTCGTTTAGTTTGCGCTAAATATGAAGAAAGGATCATGTATATAAAGGTATTGATAGACTGTTCAATGTCGCTTGTCGAATTGACAGGCCTATCAAACAACCTATCTATTATACAACAAAGAAAATAAACATGAGTAACATCGACTAACCAGTCTATTTTAGAGGTCGTATGAATAGTAAGACAACGTTACTATGTCTTCTATATCAGAGCAGACCTTATATTAGGCACTTGAAATCTTGTGCCAAACAAATAAAAAATATTGGTTAAGAAGAAAATTCAAACCATAGAATGCGGTTTGGTCTATCGTAACACCAGACAATCGTAAATAAGCATGAATAGAAGACGCTCTGAACGACACTATAACATGGTCATTTATTAATTCGCGCAAAGCTAGTGCCAGTTAATTCCTACAATTATAAAATGCCTGAGCAATAATTACAAATTTATCCATTCAGTAAGAATATATACATATTTAATCAATAAATGAATGAATAAGGATATTACTGATTTTAACAGTGCTTATTATGACAAACTTTAATCCGCTTACTAGGCATAGTCTGCCAGTTTTTGGTGTCATTATTTATGAGTTTTGTCTCTTAGATATGTTAGGAAACCCAAAATATTGACTTGATAATGCTGCTATAAACTTACTCAAAAACAGAGGAATTTTAAGCAAAATAACCTGACAGACATATTTTGATACAAAAATTACAGCGAATAACTACCGCCACACCGCGCCAATTGGACACATGGTCCATAAAAGTTTTTTCAAATCATCAAGAATTGCTGCTAATATACCCTGCGTACTAAATGAGTTGAATGCACTTTTACCGTTCAACCGACAATGACGCGAGGGTATGCGTCTGTAGTAATTTATTCTAACAAGTCAAACCAATGGAGAGCAATTTATGGCTGATACTAATGCCAAACTAACCGTGAATGGTGAAGAATACGAACTTCCTATTATTAAAGGTACTTTAGGGCGCCCAGTTATCGATATTGCTGCTTTACAAGAATCAGGATTTTGGTCTTATGACCCTGGTTTTAAAGTAACTGCTCCTGTTGAATCAAAGATTACTTATATTGATGGTGGCAAAGGCGAGTTATTACACCGCGGCTACCCTATCGACGAGCTAGCGAACAATGCTGAATACCTAGAAGTTGCTTATGCACTTTTACATGGTGATCTACCTACTGCTGAGCAAAAAGCAGAATTTTTTGAGAAAATCCGCGAACATACTCCTGTTCATGATCAATTGCGTAAGTTCTTTGAAGGCTTCCGCCGTGACGCGCATCCAATGGCTATCATGGTTGGTGTTGTTGGTGCCTTATCAGCGTTCTATCATGAAGACCTAGACGTGAGCAATGAAGAACATCGCGAAATCACAGCTATTCGTCTGATTGCTAAAATGCCTACGCTTGCTGCGATGAGTTATAAATACTCACAAGGCGAACCGTTCATGTATCCGCGTAACGACTTTAACTACGCAGAAAACTTCTTATACATGATGTTTGCAACACCTGCTGACGTAGACTACGAGAAAAACGACGTTATCACTCGCGCAATGGACAAAATCTTTACCTTGCACGCTGACCATGAGCAAAACGCTTCTACGTCAACGGTACGTTTAGCTGGTTCTACTGGCGCAAACCCTTATGCGTGTATCGCTGCTGGTATCGCAGCCCTTTGGGGACCATCACATGGCGGCGCGAACGAAGCTGTTCTTGAGATGCTAGACGAAATCGGTACTGTTGAGAACGTGCCTGAGTTCATGGAAAAAGTGAAGAGCCGTGAAGTGAAGCTAATGGGCTTTGGTCACCGTGTTTACAAAAACTTCGATCCACGCGCTCAAGTAATGAAAGAGACTTGTGACGAAGTACTAGAAGCACTAGGTATCAACGATCCTAAGCTTGAATTGGCAATGGCACTAGAGAAAATTGCGTTAGAAGATCCGTTCTTCATCGAGCGTAACCTATATCCAAACGTTGATTTCTACTCTGGTATCATCTTGAAAGCCATTGGTATCCCAACGTCAATGTTTACCGTAATCTTTGCATTGGCTCGTACTTCAGGTTGGATCAGCCATTGGTTAGAAATGCACAGTGCACCGTTCAAAATCGGTCGTCCACGTCAGTTATACACTGGTGAAACGCGCCGTGATTTTGTAAAAGTTGAAGATCGCAAGTAAGCAAAAATAATCGTTACCCAATAAAAAATCCCGCCATCGTGCGGGATTTTTTATTGTCTTAACTCTCGTTATTTGATATTGATTGTTTTATGAGAAATGATTAATTCAATCAGTTCATAAAAATATAGTCAGTTACTGAAACTCTTTTAACGTTTGCTCATATTTGGCAATCTGCTCATCGTATCCTTCGATAGTTTCATTAAATTTAGCCATCAAAGCTTCAAACTCTTGTTGCTGCTTCTGCTTCATTTGCTGCATGTCAACCACTTGCTGAGCTTCTATTTGCTCCCATACTTGATGCTGAATAATTAAACGAGCAAGTGCCGGACTTTTTGCACTTACTCTACTAGCAATCTCTGCATGCTCAAATAACTGCGGAACCAAGGTCGCCACATTGATTAATGTATCAGAATCCTCTGCGCTCAGCGGTGTTGTCACCGGTTGATATAAAGCGTCCATGGTCTGCTGATAACGTTCTATAATTTGGTCCTCAGTCAACATAACAGGTTTACGCGGCTCAAGACTGATACGTTTTAAAACCGTTAAATCACGCTCACCAACTTCAGTGCTAGTATTGACGTCAACCTCTGCATCTACATTTGGATTGCTGTCTATCGGGGCGATATCGATATTCGATGGCACCACTTCTTCAGGACTGGTAGCGGTAGTATTTGCGTTAGGAGCGGTATTATCGGTCGCTACTTCGTTATTACTATCTGTATTTTCACTATTATTAGTATTCAGTAATAAAAGCTCCTCACTGTCTGACGCATCTGCCGCTTGCAATGACTCATACTCTGCTTGCAATCGTCTCTGTAAACTCTGTGCTTGTGCGACATATATAGGCTGAAATTGTTTTATGCGCGCCGCAGCTGAGTCACTTTTTGGCATAGGCTGACTGTCTTCTACGCTTGTTTTTTCACTGGTTTGACTGTCATCAGCTACAGGTGATGTGTCAGACTGCTGACAGCCTGTCAAAAACAACACTCCTGACAGTGCGGCTACAAGCAAGGTCGGTGGATATCGAGTATCAACATTAGGCTTTACTGACAAAAATTTAAACATGAGAGTACATATCCTTTGGTAAAGCAAAATTATTAAAGGGTAAATTACAATTGCGGTTCATCATTCTTTGATTTTTAGCAATACAACTGACTGTTAAATCGTCCAATATAGTTATCCAGTATTTATCCAACTGACCTGTATCTCAATTACTATATAACTCAATCGTTCTATAATTCGGTTATGACTTATCATAGCCAAGCTTAATCTTATTCTTGAAAACTAGATGACTGATGGATCATCAGTACCTGTTGCCTTAACAATAGGCTGCTCTGTCAAAAATGGAATACAAGCTTCCCACTCTTGGCAGTTCTGACCACGCTGACGACGTACAAAATAGTCTTGAACCATGCGTGCCTGCTGCTCAATACCATACTTAAAAAACGATTTGCCTGTTTCTAATACGTAGTCGTATTTTCGGTTGATGATCGCTCCGCGTACAACCTTTAATCCTTGCTGTAACTGCCATACGTGCGTTAGCTCATGTATAAGCCAGCTCTGTTTACTCAGCGGAGCTTCGCTAAAATCCGTGATCCAATCAGCTGAGTTAAAATAAATATTGCCATTAGGACTGACTGCATAATGTTTTAGTACCCACCATGCTGTCTTCAATTGCACTGCATCGAGTTTGATACTGTCACCAAATACCGAGTGTGCCAATGCTATCTCGCCAACTGTCAGATAACGTGATTGCTGCTTGCCTGTATCACTACGCAAGTAGCGATTGAATAAGCGTTTAAGAGTCGGTTCAGACATCGTTAATGCAATACCTTATATTTGATAAGCCATTTTTAGTGTTTAATAGCTAACAGTCTCAATTGGCCAACCTTTCCCATCAATACGGTAGAACTGTTAATAGTAGAGCCGTTAATATAGGTAAATGATGAAAACTAAAGTGCTCCGGACACAAGCTATACGCTTAGATAGCTTTCATTAACATATTTTTGCGTTAACCTAGCGCGTATGACTTATAACAAGTACCCTCCTTATAAACTAGCTTACTTCTACTGCTGATGTCTAATACTCATTACTATTATAAAATTACTGCGAAAATCATGCCAAACGTATATGAGTGTCGAAACCCAATGAAAATAATAGAGTTAGACTAGTATGCTGTTATTTGGATCTAACTATAAAGACCTTGCCGTTACTACTTTTGCAGCTAGTAGATAGCTTTTTCATTTTTCGATAGAGAATCTTATGCCACCTAACTTCCATGCCGATACCCCACTTGCTCAGCGTATGCGCCCTACTTCTCTTACCGAAATCATTGGTCAAGAGCATTTGCTGGCAACTGGTGCACCGTTACGACGTTTGGTAGAGCAAGGGCATCTGCCATCTATTATCCTGCACGGTGAAGCAGGTATTGGCAAAACAACCATTGCGATGTTGTTAGCCGATGCCGTGAATAGACCTTTTCACGCGCTCTCCGCGTTAAATACTGGAGTCAAACAGTTACGCGAAGTCCTAGATAATAAAGATTCGTTGGCATTTGAATCACCTGTGGTCTTCATTGATGAGATTCATCGCTTTAACAAAGCCCAACAAGATGCGCTATTGGGCGCGGTAGAGTCTGGTGATATTACTTTGATTGGTGCTACCACTGAAAACCCATCATTTAGTGTCAACAATGCTCTACTATCACGTTGCCAAGTTTATCGTTTAGAGCCGTTAACACCTGAGCAGATAAGTACCGTGCTACAACGAGCGCTCTCGGAAGATAATATACTCAAAAAACTAACCGTCGACTTACAAGCAAAAGATACCATTAGTCAGCTGGCTCACGGTGATGCTCGAAAAGCGCTAAACTTATTAGAGTTAGCCATTCAGACCGCTGATGCCAAGCAGTCGCCAGTGATTATCGATGATGAATTGGTCAGCCGAGTGGCACAGACTGCTTTGGTAAGATATGACAAAGATGGTGAGCAGCATTACGATATTGTCTCAGCAATGATAAAGTCAGTCCGTGGCTCAGATCCGGATGCGGCATTGTATTGGATGGCACGTATGCTGGTAGGCGGTGAGCCTGCTGATTTTATTGCGCGGCGCTTGGTGATTTTGGCCAGTGAAGATATCGGTAATGCCAATCCTAATGCTTTACTCCTAGCTGATGCAGCATTGCGTAGTGTGCAGTCTATTGGTATGCCAGAAGCGCGTATTATTTTAGGGCAAGTTGTGGTGTATCTAGCGACCAGTGCCAAAAGTAATAGCACTTATAAAGCAATCAATGCTGCGATGGCGTTGGCTGAAAAAGATGCCTCACCTGTACCGCTACATTTGCGCAATGGCGTCACCAAACTGATGCGTAGTCAAGGCTACGGTCAAGGTTATGCTTATCCGCATGATTATCCTAACCATTACTATCCACAAAGCTACTTACCAGATAATTTGGTTGGTACCAGTTTCTACGAGTTTGCAGATAATCAGCGTGAGCAGCACAGTAAGCAATTTATGGACTGGCTAAAAAGCCAAGCTGCGAGCAATGATTAACTGCGATATAGATTAATAAAAAAGATGGCGCCTAGATTTATGAGTCAGTTTTAATGCTCATTGATAATATTTATGACTATTTTTGACATACTGAACGATATAGTGGGAAGATGGCGCAGCACGTGACGCTGAAAAGCGTTAAAATAACCTCATAATGATATATACAAGCAATTAAGCGAGTCACTTTTATATCAAATTATATTGCTTATAGCGCGACTTACTTGACCGTAGTAGCGCTTTGCTTGACCGTAACAGCGCTTTGTATTATCTACTGCTACAATAAGCAGATAGAGCCTTATATTCTAAATGACACCTATTTATAAATAATAAAATATTGAGATTTACTATGAGTTTAAATGCAATCCCTGAGATTATCGAAGACATTCGTGCTGGAAAAATGGTCATCTTGATGGATGATGAAGACCGCGAAAACGAAGGTGACATCATCATGGCAGCGACGCATGTCCGCCCTGAAGATATTAACTTTATGATTACTCACGCGCGTGGCTTGGTTTGTTTGACCTTATCACAAGCACGTTGCCAGCAATTAGCACTGCCACTGATGTCAGATCGTAACGAAGCGAAGTTTAGCACCAACTTTACTGTATCTATTGAAGCGGCTGAAGGCGTCACCACCGGTATTTCTGCTGGTGATCGTGCACGTACTATTCAGGCGGCGGTATCTTCGTCAGCAAAGCCTGAAGACATCGTTCAGCCTGGACATATTTTTCCAATTATGGCACAAAACGGCGGTGTTCTTCACCGTGCAGGCCATACAGAAGCAGGTTGTGATTTAGCACGTTTAGCGGGTCTAGAGCCTGCAGCGGTGATTGTAGAGATTATCAATGCAGATGGTACGATGGCGCGCCGTGACGACCTTGAAATATTTGCAAAAGAGCATGACATCAAGATAGGCACCATTGCTGACCTTATCAATTATCGTATCGCTAATGAGCAGACGGTAGAAGAGATTGAGTCACATCCGTTTGAAACTGAACATGGTACTTTTACGCTACATCGCTTCCGTGAGTTTGGCGCTGAAGAAACACATTTAGCCTTGGTAAAAGGTGATGTCAGCGAAGGCATCAGCACTGTACGTGTACACGGTTTCCACCCATTACGCGACTTATTCGCTGCTAAAAACGATATGACTGGCCGTAGTGGCTGGAGCGTACAGTCAGCTCTAGAAGAAATCAGTGCTTCAGATCGCGGTGTTTTGGTATGGATTGGTAGTAATCAGCCAGTTGATTTGGGTGATGCGTTGGATAAAGCCGTAGACAACGAGTCGCAATCAACTATCACGCAACAGCCATATCGTAGTATCGGTGTTGGTGCACAGATATTACGTCATTTAGGTGTCCGTGATATGCGCTTATTATCATCACCAATGAAGTTTTTTGCATTGTCAGGTTTTGATCTAAACGTGGTTGATTTTGTTCATGCGCCACAACAAGACTAATGACTGTTTAAGAGATTAGTTGCAGAATGAGTGATAAAAAAGGCACGCTAGCGTAATATTAGCGTGCCTTTTTTGTTTTTAACTATCGACTTTCAACACACAAGGGTTTCTCTAAAAAACCTGATAATCACTTCATATAGAAATCAGCTTAACACTCAGGCGTATGACCAAATTTTGCTTCCAGTGCTAGTAGTCGCTGACGCTCTGCTGCTGTCCATGGCAATTTACCTTTCCCATCACTATCAAGACGTACGACGACTGCCTCTGCCGTAGCAACGATTGTTTCTTGCGCGGTACTATAGTAACTATACTCCATCGCCATGCTGGTATTGCCTAAACGCTTACAACGAACTCCTAACAATAACGTATCAGGATAGGTAACTGGGCGTAAATACTGGCAGCTAGACTGGGCTAAAACAGTGACCATACTGCCATCAAACATACCTAGCGCATGCAAATAACTAATGCGTGCTGACTCAGCGTAACGATAGTAAACCACATTATTCAGGTGATTAAAGGCATCCATCTCTCCCCACTGTATCGGCTGATGATGAATAACAGGATAATGAGCTAGTAATTCAGGGCGGTGTCCGTTTGCTGCATCAGACATAGATGCTGACTTTTCATTAAAATGGGTCATTGCTTACCTTACGTTTTATATTTTCTGTATTAACTATTGTGACTAGCTTCCGTTAGCGTTGCGGCTTATCCAAAATTTCTGTCGTCGATAATGGCGTTGGTTTTGGTGCATGAGCAATCAACTGATTTAGCCATACAATTACTTCTGGTATGTCACTCGGCGCTTTCATTGTCTCAAAATTACTTTGACCATCGATTGGTTTTTTATCTGCTTGTACAATGCCAATCGCACCAGCTTGTGCCTGTCTCTTATACACATCTGACGCTGCCGA
>CAJXUF010000033.1 GCA_913061175.1 uncultured Psychrobacter sp. | reverse complement strand
AGGAGTCCGTCTCGTGGGCTCGGAGATGTGTATAAGAGACAGAGGCGCACCATTTGCACTAGATTGGCATCGGCTCTATCGGCGCGGCACTCTTGCAGAAACTGCATCGCCCATTTGAGCTGCGCTTTATCCGCACGCAAGCGATAGAGTAGTGGAGCATCCTCTTTAAACAGCCACTTGAGTGCTTTCATCGGGGTCGCAGGATTGGCCCAAGGCGTGGCATGTGAGACAGATATTTGACCGCCGTTGGCAAATGATGTCTGCATGCCTGCTGCCGATTCGCGTTCAATCACAGTTACATCATAGCCTGCTTGACGTAGATACCATGCGGTGGTCACGCCCACCACGCCTGCTCCGAGTACCGCAATGTGTGTCATAGGATTCTCTATGCTCATGTTAGTCATGACGGTCGCGCTGTATTAAACGACCATCACCTTTGCTGCGCCGCCTGCATGATTCGATTTCTATTTTGGACGCGCAACATCTACTTGTAGTGCAGCTGGCAAGTCCAATATGCTCAAATCACTCTCTGCCAATTGTTCAGGACGTGCCACGACCAAAGCGGTAAAGCCATTATCATTTTTCATCGCATTGACCACTTGGATTTTATCGAGCTTGTCACCTGCGTTTGGCGCTGCACCGGTGCCTTGTACATAGTGCAAAAATGCTTTGGGTGCAGATTTAAAGTAGATACGAGCGATGACTTCTTGACCTAAGTAGCAGCCTTTATCATAGTCCATACCGCCGCGCTGATGTAGACGCAGCTCTTGCGGTTGAAACTCACCTTGAGTCGTGGCCACAATCCAATAGTTACCAGTAGCTAGGCTGCATGCCATCCAAGCCTGCGTATCTTCAGCGGTATTATGATCGTCTTTATGGCTGAAAGTTGGCTCATCTGCTAGCACACAAGGATATATCGCTGCTGGTGCACTGGTTTCAAATTTAGAAAACGCCCCGTACTTATTAAGGTGTGCCTGCAAAGACTCAGCACAATCGCTACTTATGACCACATCATAATGTTTTTCTGCTTGTTTTTTAATCCAGATACCGAACTCAATACGACCTTTTAGGTTACCGATGGCGGCTGCCTGATAGCTAAGCCCGAGCTTGGTAACGTCACAAGTTAATTGCCCTTGCAAGAATTTTTCGGCGTCCTCGCCTTGGATAGTTAATTGCGAAAACTGCGGTACAGCTGATAAATTTGAAGACTGAGTCATTGTTATTATCCTTCTGATGAGAGCTTTTATTAATAATATAGAGGGTAAATCGAAGTGATAAAAAATTATATGGGCGCTTTTGTCATTGACAGCATCTGTGCACATAAATCTAAATGAGGCTAAGAAGAGTACCACAAAAAACCCTGTCATAAAAAACGTCATCAGTAAGCGATGAGTTAAGTGTTAAATTGGGCATAGCGTTTGATTTTCAAGCGTACAAATTGGTTAAAGATGGTGAGTTACGGTACAATATCAGCTCTACAATTAACCTAATGTACGATGGCTGCCGAGGAAATAATGAGCTTACCAAATTGCCCTAAATGTGATGCTGAATATACGTATGAAGATGGTGCGTTACTGGTATGTCCTATGTGTGCTCATGAATGGACGGCGGCTGAGACTGATGCAGCGCAAGCTGAAGACCAAGACGCAGTTATTCGTGATGCTGTTGGCAATGAGCTACAGGACGGCGATGCGGTGACGGTTATTAAAGACCTAAAAGTCAAAGGCTCTTCAATCGTGATTAAAGTAGGGACGAAAGCGAAAAGTATTCGCCTGTTGCCAGATGCTACTGACGGTCATGATATCGACTGCAAACTTGATGGCTACGGACCAATGAAGCTTAAGTCTTCTGTGGTCAAAAAAGCTTAAATTGTAAAAACTTCTTGAAAGATTCAATAATAAACAAATATAAAATAGACGCTCAATCACAAAACATTGTCGTTATAAATGTCGCTATAAGTAGAGAATAATTATGAGTACTAAAAACGAACAGCTCTTTGCACAAGCACGTAAACATATCCCAGGTGGTGTTAACTCGCCAGTTCGCGCCTTTGCAGGAGTTGGTGGTACGCCAATCTTTATGCACCGTGCCAATGGCAGCAAAATTTATGATACCGAAGACAATGCTTATATCGATTATGTCGGCTCTTGGGGCCCAATGATTTTGGGTCATGCACATCCAAAAGTCATTGATGCGGTTAAAAAAGCGGCCGATGACGGTTTGAGCTTTGGTACACCAACGCCGTTCGAGACAACAGTTGCTGACAAGATTTGTGACATCGTACCGAGTGTTGAAATGATTCGTATGACCAGCTCTGGTACCGAAGCGACCATGAGTGCGATTCGCTTGGCACGTGGTTATACTCAGCGTGACAAAATCGTTAAGTTCGAAGGTTGCTACCATGGGCATTCAGACAGCTTGTTGGTAAAAGCTGGCTCTGGCATGCTTGATATTGGTGAGCCAACGTCGAAAGGCGTGCCAGCAGACTTTGCTAAGCATACCATTACGATTCCTTATAATGATCCGCAAGCGATTAAGGACTGCTTTGAGAAATGGGGTGAAGAAATTGCCTGCGTTATCTTAGAGCCTATCGCTGGCAACATGAACATGGTTATCCCAACGCAAGAGTTTCATGATACGTTGCGCGCAGAATGTACAGCTAATGGCGCAGTATTGATTTTTGATGAAGTGATGACGGGCTTCCGTGTTGGTCTTGGCGGTGCACAAGCACACTTCGGTATCGACCCTGATTTAACTTGCTTTGGCAAAATCATTGGTGCAGGTCTGCCAGTGGGCGCTTTCGGCGGTAAGAAAGAAGTCATGTCTTGCATCGCGCCACTTGGCGGCGTCTATCAAGCTGGCACGTTATCAGGCAATCCACTAGCGATGCGCGCTGGTATCGCTATGTTTGAAGACTTAACGGCAGACGGTTTTTATGACGAATTAGCAGCGAAAGTTGATCACCTAGTGGATGGTTTCCAAGCAGCAGCTGATAAACATGGCATCCATCTACGTACCAACAAGTTGGGCGGTATGTTTGGCATGTTCTTTGTCAAAGATAACGCAACCGAAATGCCAAAAAACTTCGATGACGTGACAGAGTGCGATATGGACGTATTCAATACTTTCTTCCACGGTATGCTAGATCGCGGTATTTACTTGGCACCATCAGCTTATGAAGCAGGCTTTATGTCTATCAAACATAGCGATGAAGACATTGATGCGTCAATCAAAGCGGCTGATGAGATATTTGCAGAAATGGCAAAAGCATAGTTTAGCCATGTAAGTTATTAGCTAACTAAAAAGTTAAAGCTTAAAAAACCAGCAAGGTCATCCCGTGATTTTTGCTGGTTTTTTTGTTTATCGATATCTTATTTATAATCATATTGGGAAGAATACAAAGTATTTTTGAAGATTGTTTGTATAGCCGTTAGCGTGACTGATGCTTATACAGTTCTTGCCTGCGCATCCGAAAAACAGACAATAAGTTATGATATTCTGAGGTAAACCCAGACAATTAAGCAAGGATGCAAACGAATGAGTATCAGTACTTCTAGCAATACCGCGCCACTATGGCAAGCCACTTACGACCAATACGGCCTAGACAATCATTTGGATGTATTGGAAGGTAAGCACAACCTAATTGACTTACTGCAACCAAAGATTGAGCAGCATAGTGAATTGCCAGCTTTTAGTATGGGTGCGGCGTCGCTCACTTTTAGGCAGCTAGATATTGCCAGTCGACGTTTTGCTACTTTTTTACAAGCGCAAGGTGTTGAGAAGGGCGATCGCATAGCGGTACAACTGCCAAATATACTGCAGTATGCCGTGGTACTGTTGGGTTGCCTACGTGCAGGTGTGGTATTGGTCAATGTCAATCCCATGTATACCCAATATGAATTGGCACATCAGCTCACTGACGCTCAAGCCTGTGGTCTAATTGTGCTAGATGGTATGAGCACTGCTTATGAGCAATTAGATGACACAGTCAAAGCGCAGTTAAAATGGGTGGTCAGATGTTCCATAGATCCTAGCATTGCTGATAATGACATTGCCTTGCTCAGTCAAATTGGCACAGCACAATCTGCGAACACAGATGAGCAAACACATGCCTCGACCGAATCATCAAATGAATCATCACAGCACAACATAATGTTTGCACATATTATGCAAGCCTATGATGCAGAAGCGTTCAAAACAGTTACGATTGAACGTGAAGATTTGGCTTTATTACAATATACAGGTGGTACGACTGGCAAGCCAAAAGGCGCTATGCTAACTCATTATAATGTCATGGCCAATGTCTGCCAGTGCTACGCGATGTTTGGTAAAACGATTGAAGCCAATCGTAGCGAGCAGATTAAAATACTTAATCCCTTACCGCTTTATCATATTTTTTCGTTTACGGTCTGCGGCTTGCTAGGTCTTTATGGCGGCTGGGAAGATATATTGGTCACCAATCCACGTGATATCGATGGTTTAGTGAATACCATTGAACAGCACCGACCTCATGTTATCCCTTCAGTGAATACATTATTCATTGGCATGCTGCATCATCCAAAATTCGCTAGTCTAGATTTTAGTCGTTTAGCCTTATCTATCGGTGGCGGCACAGCGATTATTAAAGCGGTCTCTGATCAATGGCAGCAAGTGACAGGTATGATTATTAGCGAAGGCTATGGAATGTCTGAGACGGCGCCTGTTATTTCTTTCAATCCGTCTGGCATTACAGAGTTCAATGGCAGCGTTGGACTGCCATTGGCTTTAACAGATATCCATATCATCGATGAAAATGGAAATACTTGCCCAGTAGGTACAAGGGGCGAGGTCTGTATCAAAGGGCCTCAGGTCATGCGCGGTTATTGGCAGCGAGACAATGCTGATACTTTTACCCCAAATGGCTACTTTAGATCAGGTGATATCGGCGTCATGAATGATGAGGGGTTTTTGACACTCGTCGACCGTAAAAAGGACATGATACTGGTATCAGGATTTAACGTATATCCCAATGAAGTAGAGGCTGCGCTGACTGAACATCCCAAGGTGCTCGAAGTCGCTGTAGTCGGGGTGGCAGATGACCATAGCGGGGAAGTGCCAAAAGCATTTGTAGTCAAAAAAGACGCGGATCTCACCGTAGAGGAGCTACAAGACTTTGCGAGCAAGCGTTTAACTGGTTATAAGCGTCCACAGTCCTATGAGTTTATCGATGAGCTACCTAAGACTGCTGTTGGCAAAATATTACGCAAATCCTTACGATAAGAAATGTGTCGTTTCGCTTATAGAAATTAGCTGACATCAATGAAGCTATCAATATAATTGAAAACTGGGCCGCTAAAAATAGTAGCCCAGTTTTTTTGTCACTTAATTTATATGACGACTAAACGTTATCGTGCTTTATCAAACTTGCGATCTCTCAAGCTCAGATTACCTCGTAGCACATCGCTATACATACGAAAATCGCTGACAAAGCTTTTCAATGGAAACTTAAAAGAAGCGGGTTTGTTCTTTTCAAAGAAAAAGTGTCCAACCCATGCACAAGCATATCCAGCAGCAATGCCCTTTACCAAAGGCTTAGCTGAGCCAGTTTTGATAGACTTTGCCAATCCTAGTAGGCCAAAGCTACTACCTGCGAAATGTAGGCGGCGACAGGCCATGTTTTGATGCTCATCTAAGTAAAAATCATAAAATGCCTGTTTGGGCGAAGTTTCAGTTTTTACCATGTCTTTTTTAGCGCTACTGATAGGTGTCTCAGTATCTTGGGTTGCGTCCTTTGTGGTGGTCTGATTCATGTGACTAGCTTCCTTGCTGGTGGGTTTGACAACTACTAATTGCGGATGATTTTCAACCGATTAGTTGGTGACTTTTTAAGTAAATTATACGGATAAAAATTCTGTAAATAACGGTTTTTTATCATGATATTGATAGCTTTCAATGTAGCAAACCGATATGCGTAACACAAGCGCTAGATGCTTAGCCGATACCTGTCAGTTTATAAGGTGGTCGTCGATATCCCTGCTGCAACTTTGCATTGCTTGCGAGTGTTTAGCATAAATGCTTTAATGACAAAATTGCCCTGATTTTTGTGGTTATGACTTTTTTCTATACATGTGATTTTATAACTATATAGCACGTGATTTTGGTAAACTATCCACTCTCTCTAACACGGTGACGACTTGTCCTATGCCTATTGACTACCTTACGAATCCGCCAATTGGCGATGATGAAATGATGGCAGCCATCGATATTGGTTCCAACAGTTTCCATTTAGCTATTGCTCGTCTTGACCATGGGGAAGTGCGAAAAGTAGTCTCGATGTCTGAAAAGGTACAGCTCGCCGCTGGTTTGGACGAAAATAATATTCTAAGCGCAGCCGCCGAGCAGCGCGGTCTTGATTGTTTAAGCCGCTTTGTGGCGCGCTTGGATTCAGTACCGCCAGAGCGTATTCGTGTGGTGGCGACCAATGCTTTGCGTCAAGCCAAAAATGCCAACGACTTTATTTCCCGTGCCAATAAAATCCTGCCAAAACCTATTGAGATTATCGCGGGCCGCGAAGAAGCGCGATTGATTTATTTGGGCGTCTCACATACCAATGAGAGTAGTGATAAGCGCTTGGTCATGGATATTGGCGGCGGTTCGACAGAGTTTATTATTGGTCAAAAGTTCGATCCATTATTGACTGAAAGTTTACAAATGGGCTGTGTCTCTTTTACCCAAAAATTCTTCGCTGACGGCCTGATTACTAAAGAAGCTTTTAATAGTGCAATTTCAGGTGCACGTAAAGAAGTCTTAGCCATCAATGGTCGCTACCAAAAAACTGGCTGGAGTAGCGTAGTCGGCTCAAGCGGTACAATCAAAGCGGTGCGTAATGTCCTAGTATCAAAAGGTTGGGCCGATGAGCAAGAACGCATCACTTATAGAGGCGTCAAAAAATTAGAGAAATTGCTGATTAAGATTGGCAATATTGATGATATCGAGTTAGAAGGCGTCAAAGAACATCGTAAAGCCGTATTTCCTGCTGGTGTGGCAGTATTGCGTGCAGTGATGAAAGTGCTGGGCGTTGAGACCATTACTTATTCAGATGGTGCGTTACGTGAAGGCGTTATGTACGATATGCTTGGTCGTTTTGCTAGTGAAGATGTGCGTGACCGCAGTGTATTGGCATTAATCAAGCGTTATTCAGGGGACAAAAAGCAAGCCAAGCAAGTGGTGAAAACCAGCCGTCATTTATTTGAACAAGTAAAAGATAAGCTTGCGCTGTCCAATGATGATTGCGACTTGCTCAGACGTGCTGCTTTCTTGCATGAGATAGGACTGGCAATCAGTCACAGTAGCTATCACAAGCACAGCGCGTATTTGCTGGAGTATTCTGATATTCCAGGATTTTCGCAAGTCGATCAGAAACGCATGGCGCAGCTAATGCTCAACCATCGTCGCAAGCTCAAAGCCGATATGCTAGAGCAGACTTGTCAGATTGGTGGCGATCAGTTGGTTTATCTCTGTTTACTGTTGCGCCTCGCCGTACTGGCGCATCATAGCCGCAGTGATTATGCGCTACCAGAGCTAGAACTAAAGGTAATCGCTGAAAACAGCTGGCGAATCACCTTGGCGGATAGCAGTGAGCATTATGCTTTCTTGCTCGCAGATTTGCGTACTGAGATTGACCAGTTTGCTAAGTGGGGCGTACAGCTTAGTGTGATTGAAGCTCCAGAGGCTGAGACTCCAGAGGTTGAGCAGTTACCATTGTAAGTATTGAGTTAAAGATTAACGTAACAAAAGCGGCGTTGTCGATAATGTCATGCTATTTAAGATGTGCTACTATAGCTCCTATTGAGTTTACAACTGTACTTTCATTATCTGAACACGGATAACGATATTATTCTTAAACATAAATACATTAAGTATAATTATTAAAGGGAAGCGTCTATGAGCACTGTCTGGGATAGTGTGCAGCTTGCACGACACGCCAAGCGTCCATTATTTATGGACTATGTTAATCAGCTTTTTACCGAATTTGATGAGTTGCATGGCGACCGTGCTTTTGCCGATGACAAAGCCATACTTGGTGGTCTTGCGCGTTTTGACGGTCAGCCTGTGATGGTAATCGGTCAGCATCGTGGTCGCAGTACTCGCGAGCGTATTGCTCATAACTTCGGTATGGCCAATCCTGAAGGTTATCGCAAAGTGATTCGTTTGGTCAAAATGGCTGAGCGCTTTAATATCCCTGTGATGACCTTTGTCGATACCCAAGGCGCATATCCTGGTATCGGTGCAGAAGAGCGCGGACAAGCACAAGCGATTGCAGAAAGCATCGCTGTGTTCTCTAGTCTGAAAGTGCCTGTGATTGTGACTATCATTGGTGAAGGTGGCTCAGGCGGAGCATTAGCGATTGGCGTTGGTGATAAAGTAAATATGCTACAAAACAGCATCTATTCGGTTATCTCTCCAGAGGGCTGTGCTTCTATTCTCTGGAAAACCGCTGAAAAAGCACAAGACGCTAGTGAAGCGCTAAAACTAAACGCCATTAACCTTTACCAAATGGGTTTGATTGACGCTGTCATCGAAGAGGGCGAAGGCGCACATGTGCAGCCACAACCTGTGATGAATGCGCTAAAAGCACTGATTACTGAGCAGCTTGATGAGATTAAAGATTTAGATCCTCAAGAGCGTTGTGAGCTACGTTATGAAAAGCTAAAGTCTTTTAACTCAGAAGTGATGTTGCCTGCTTAATTGGTTGCTATGGCGCTATTATTGTTAAGTCGCTATTATTAATAATAGGCTTTTCATATTAGAGTTTGAGTCTTAATGCTAAAATAAAAACGTGTCATTTAATGGCGCGTTTTTTTATGGCTGTTATCATATGAAGCATCTAAAATAACGAAAAATAAGGCTGACTATGACCAGCAGCGCAATCATCTCACATCCCATTAAATCGATTGCCGATTTGCCAGTTGATAAGACACTAGCAACCGCATTATTGAGCAGTATGTCTGAGTATAATGATCAGCTGCATGGTCGTCGCCTTTGGCTGGCATGTAGTGGTGGGCGTGATTCATTAGCTCTTGCGGCGCTGTGTGTGCAGCTCTACCGACAAGGTAAATTACCATGTCTGCCGCAGCTGTTACATGTCGATCATGGGCTACAATCGGATAGTCGGTATTGGGCTAAGCATGTTGCCAATTGGGCAGCGGCTCAAAAAATACCTTGTCGCATTTTACAGGCACAAGTGAATGGACATGATGAGCAGGCCGCTCGGCAAGCACGCTATAATGTTATGCGCGCTCATATCAACCAAGACGATGTATTACTATTAGCGCATCACGCTGATGACCAAGCTGAAACGGTATTAATGCGATTGATTCAAGGAGCAGGAGTCAATGGTCTGTCTGGTATGCAGCCATGGCGAGTGCAAACGCAGGGCGTACAGCGCAATATACTGTGGCGACCTTGGCTCACGATACGACGAGCCACTATTAGCGCCTATGCTAAGCGTTTAGAGTTGCCTTATATAGATGATCCTACTAATGACAGCGGCGACAACGTACGTAGTGGGCTACGACGCGACATCATGCCAATACTGGCTACATACAATCCCAATGTCATCGATAATATTGCTCGCAGTGCACAGCTGTTAAGTGATGCACAGGATACAATCAATTCTCAAGCTATGCAGGATATGCAGCAGACAGAAAATACAGACCTGCAACTTTTACCCGCACAGCGCGTGCTAAATATCAATGCGTTGCAAAAGCTACCCATGTATCGTCAGCGGCAACTATTGCACTATTGGTTGGGTCAAGATGAGCCGTTACCACCTGCTAAGCAACTCGTCGATGATGTGCTAACTCTCAGCCAACGTGATGACCAAGATCATCAAACAGAACTGTTTTGGCAAGGTCGTAAGGCATCTTATACCATTCGGCGCTATCGTCAGCAGCTCTATCGTATGAGCAGCGAGTGGCTGTCTTGGCTGAAGTTACCACTGACCGAGCAGGTGCTGCCACTATCCAGACTGACCTTGTCTAGTCATTCAGCTAATAATTTAACATTACTCACCATGCGGAGCAGTGGTCGTTATACTTGGCAGTTGCAAGTAAAAGCAAATGCGCTGGTACGATTGTTAGAAAATAGTGTAGACGGAATAGCACAGCAGGCAGTGTTAAAAATAGCACCGTTAGACCGTCAGCAACGGCTAAAAACCGAGATGGCTGTGCGCCCACAAGCAGGCAAAAAACTGTATCAAACGCTTGGGATTCCACTATGGCTACGAGACAGCTTAATGGTAGTCAGCATCACTTTTATAAAAAAATCTGAAGTTGGAAGTGATATAAAAACTGATATTCCTCTACTACTAGCATCGCCATTTGAGAGTTGGCTTTTGAGTTCCGAGCAGACCGATAGCGATGTTAAAAGCAATCAATTGGCTGAGTACATTGAAAGTGATCTTAGTCTCAAATAAAAAGTGTCAAAAGTTTAATATCCGTTGGCTGACTCATTGATTTTTATCAGGTTGATGTCAGGCGTGACATTTTGAATTTATCAAACGGTAATAGTGGCAGTATGATAAACTGAGTGTCGTTTTACATATCAGTATGTTAAGTTGAATACCTTTGAATTTTGTGACTAGGAGACAAGTATGTCGGTATTAGATAATAAAAAAATCAGTTTTATTGGTGGCGGAAACATGGCACAAGCGCTCATTAGCGGGCTTGTGGGTTGCGGCATCAAACCAAATCTAATCACGGTCGCCGATCCTAGCAGCGATGCACGTGAGCAATTAGCCGCCAAAGGTCTAAATACTGTTGATCCAATGGCTGATCCAAAGTCTGCTGTGATCGGTGCAGATATAGTGGTACTCGCAGTCAAACCACAAATGATGAAAGTAGTGGTAAGTGCTTTTGCTGATGTACTAGACAATCAATTGGTCATTTCAGTCGCGGCAGGTTTGTCGACTGATCTTTTATCAAACATGTTGGGCGGCTATAGCAATATCGTCCGTGCAATGCCAAACACGCCTTCTATGATTCAGATGGGTGCGACAGGCCTTTATGGTACAGATAACATCTCAGCAGAACAGAAACAGCTAGCAACGGCCGTTATGGAAGCCTCAGGTTTGGTCATGTGGGTCGATGACGAAGAGCATATGCATGCGGTTACAGCTGTATCAGGTTCAGCGCCAGCGTATATGTTTTACTTCATCGAATCGATGGTCGATGGGGCAGTTGCATTAGGGCTGGATAAAGAACAAGCCTCAGCGCTTGCTATGCAGACCATGTTAGGTGCTGCAAAAATGGCGATGAACAGTGATGATGCACCAGCTGAGCTACGCCGTAAAGTTACTTCACCGAACGGTACTACTCAGGCAGCGGTCGAGTCAATGCAAGCCAATGAGATTGGTCGTCAAATCAGCGAAGCCATGCAAGCTTGCTATGATCGTAGCCAAGCGTTAAGTGAAGAGATGAGTAAGTAAACACTGACAAGGTGTGCTGTGAGTCACCACTGACGACACACCTTATGTAATCATCAGCATCTGATAATGACACTTGTCATCCTAGAATCTGTTAATAATGTCACATTGAGTAGCACTTCATGAACAACATGTTATTTCAAATTTTTGATTTGGTCACCACATTCGCTATGATGCTGGTGTTTATTCGTTTTATGTTGCAGTTTGCAGGAATGGATGCGAGCAATCCGATGATTGCACCTGCTTATAAAGCGACGCATATCGTCGATGTATTTGGGCGTATTTTTCCGACTGTCGCACAGGGTCGTATTAGCATTGCCGCTATCGTGTTGATGTTTTTGATTCGTCTAATCGATATCTCTGGAAAGGCCGCATTGACGCATAAAGGTATTGCTCCTGTACCGCTATTCTTTACAGGTACGACTAGCTTATTGTTAGACTTTTTACGCATGTGTCGCTATCTAGTGATTGGTTCTATCATCGTTAGCTGGATTGTGGTGTTTACCAGATCTGAGCATCCGATTATTGGCATTATCATTAATTTGGCTGAGCCTATTTTAGCCCCGTTTCGTCGTATCACGCCGAATTTAGGTATGCTCGACTTATCGCCAATGGTTGCTTTCTTAGCATTTTATTTGCTTGAGATATTCATCGGTGGTTTGGCTGCGAGTGTGTTGCCAACCTTGGGTTAAACCTAATTAAATGTAAAAACTGTCATAAAAAAGGTGCTCTATATTTTTATAGAACGCCTTTTTTGCGTCTGCTACTTGGGTGAGCTATAGCTTGTTAGATATGCTAAAAACGAACAAAGCGATTGGGTATGAGCTGAGCTTGAGTATCATCAGGATGCGGTGCATCAGCTGCCCGCAATGTCTGGGTAATCCAACTATCTGCCGCTTGTACTGCATCGATGAGAGCATCGCCCATTGCCAAGCGTCCAGCGATAAAGCTGGCGAGTGAACATCCTGAGCCGTGAAACTCACCATCTAAGCGCGGCAAGGTACTTTTATGGACCATTTCCCCCTGTATGTATAAGTACTGCTCGATATCACCGCTATCAAAATCATGTGAGGTTTTTACCAGTACAGCGTGAGCACCTTGAGCACATAGCTTCTGTGCACCGACATGCAAGTCTTGCTCACCGCTAAGCGCTCGTAGTTCATGAGTATTTGGAGTAATTAAAGTGGCGTAGGGCAGCAATTGTCTAAAGGCGCTAACCAGTGTTTTTTCATCACCCAAACTGCCCCCGCTATTCGCGACTAGTACAGGGTCTAAGACAAATGGTGTATTATTATCGATGATTTGATCAGCAAATAATTCGGTCAACATTGCGATGTTATCAGTGGTGCCGAGCATACCTGATTTGATAGCACTAACGGGCAAGTCATCAAGCACCGCAGTAGCTTGAGCTTTTACCAACGATGCCGCACAAGCCTCAAAGCCAAATACCTGCTGTGAGCTTTGGATAGTGACCGCCGTACACGCGATGGCTGCATGTGCCCCTGATTGTCCAATGGCCTCGATATCCGCTTGTAATCCAGCACCGCCTGAAGGGTCTAATCCTGAAAAACACAGTACGACAGGTCGCATAACAGCTCCTTTTAAGAGATTTTGAAGTAAGTGACAAATACTATAGCCACCTACTACTAAAAAATCTATCAGAGTCTTATGCTTGTGGATGAGGTGTAAGACGGCAGGATGAATAGACCTAGTATTGATAAGCAGTTTGGTTGTTATATTTAGCAATGATATGTCGCAATTTTCCTTATAAAAATACAATATAAGTACTTATATCTATAATTTTGGTAAAAGCCGCATTAAATCTGTAGACAACGCTTGCAATTCGTTTTGGCTTTGTTATAATACTCGCCCACGACATGAGACGTATTGTTAGCATCAATACTATGTTTATAGATTTTTTATAAATGTCTTGAATCGTTAGGTGAAGTGGGTGAGTGGCTGAAACCAGTTCCCTGCTAAGGAACCATACGTGTAAGCGTATCGAGGGTTCGAATCCCTCCTTCACCGCCATTTATTCAGTTGTTATTAGAGTAATAACGCAATATACTGCGTTAAACATTTTAATAATTAATTCAAAAAATAATTTGTTTTAATTAAAAAAGATGTTGACACAAGCGATATTATCTATATAATGACCAACCTAATTTACTGCAAAAGATATTATCTTCGCAGTGGATAAAGTGCAAAATACGCGCCTGTAGCTCAGTTGGATAGAGCACTTGGCTACGAACTAAGGGGTCGGGAGTTCGAATCTCTCCAGGCGCACCATTTGCATAATAGCTTAA
Organism: uncultured Psychrobacter sp.; assembly: GCA_913061175.1. Taxonomy (GTDB): domain Bacteria; phylum Pseudomonadota; class Gammaproteobacteria; order Pseudomonadales; family Moraxellaceae; genus Psychrobacter. The sequence goes on along the minus strand of CAJXUF010000033.1, from coordinate 5,521 downwards.
TATAAGCTAGAAAATATTAAAATAATCGCCTGTCTTATGACAATTGGCGGTTTTTTTATGTCTGTAACTTTTACCCTTCCACTTATTTATTCTACGACCATCTCTTGTTTTTAGCATGATTGGATAGCCAACTAATAATATTAAAGAGCAATCTAAGATATTGGAGAGCAATCTATGATATTGGACAGTCATCTACAATGTCATCTAGGATAATGTACGATAGCCCCACCATTTACGGTACAATAGCGTTACTATTCACTGCTTGCTATGAGCTTGTACCATGTCAAAAAGTCCATCTAAACGTCCGTCAAAAACGACTCGCAAATCAAAGCCTCAATCGAGTGCGCCTGTACAGCAAGATCCCAACGAAGAGCCAACCATCGCTAAGCCCATGATTCGTGTCGTGGCGATTCTCTATGATGGTATGCTGATTTTGGCGCTGTTATTTTTGGTAGGGACGATATTAACCGTGGTTGGTACGCTATTGACTATGGAGACGGGTACTGAATCCTCACAAGCTCAGTCGCTACCGCTCTGGTATCAGAACGCCATTATGACGCCGTCATTTGTACTGACACTCGTGGCATTCTATGGGATATTTTGGCGCCGTGGTGGTCAGACATTGGGTATGCAGACATGGCGGTTAAAAACGATCAATGATGCAGGTCAATGGCTAACATGGGGTCAGTCGTTTAAGCGTATTTTGGCCGCTTGTCTGATGCCGCTGATTTTTGGCATTATTGGCAGTCTTATTGATGGATCACGCGCCGCCTTATTGGCCAGCGCGTTTCTTGGTTTGGTATTCAACTATGTGTTCTGTCTGTTCAACCCTCGCGGTCTGGCAGTACAAGATATGCTGTCCAACACCATCACCCTAAAAATGCCGAAAGTGGCACATGAAGGGCTATGGCGCGGTTTTAAAAATCGTAAGAAAAAATCGTAGTCTGATTTTATCGACGTAATAATGTAGTCGTATCATTGCTCAATCGGTTCAGCCTAAACAGTTACATACTAACGCTTTGAATCAGCCATGCGGTGTAGCCCATAAAGAACAACACTAATGTGGCACCTGACGTACGACCGAACTGGCGTTTTGTTTTAAAGGCAAATACGCACAGGGTAACTAGCAATATCGTCAAGAGTCCCATCGCCATCACATCACGCGACAGAATCACTGGGTCGGCGGCGATAGGAGCAATGACGGTTGCCAAGCCAACAACTGCCAAAGTATTAAAGATATTAGAGCCAATAATATTACCAAGTGCCATATCATGCTCGCCTTTACGGGCAGCTGACAAGCTCGATACCAGCTCAGGCAATGAGGTCCCAACTGCGACAATCGTTAGACCAATGATAAGCTCACTGAGCCCCCATAGCGTTGCCAACTCGACAGCACCCCAAACGATAGCGCGTGAGCTGGCTACGAGCATCAGCATACCGATAATTAAACTTACAAGACCACGCGTTACACTTGGTTCTAGCTTTTCTAAGCTCTCTGAGTTATTTAAGTGCTCTAAGTTATTTGAGTGCGCTGAGTCAGCATTAGCCACGACTATATCGTCTTCGTGCTCATGATAGCCTTCGCGTATACTCATTATGATCTGTAGTCCTAAAACGGCGACCAACAAAATCAACAATACGATCCCATCAGCTTGGCTCAATGTCCCATCACGTAGCTGCCAAGCGGCGATGACAGTAATCAGTAGCAGCAAGGGCAAGTCGCGCTTTACGATGCCTCTACGGATGATAATAGGGCTAATCAATACGGTTGCACCGAGTACCAATGCGATGTTGATGATATTTGAGCCATAAGCGTTCCCTAGAGCCAGCTCAGGGCTGCCTTCTATCGCTGCTAGTACTGATACCACCATCTCAGGCGCTGACGTGCCTATACCCAATATTAAGACACCAATTAAGAAGCTAGGCACACTAAACTTCTTTGCTAGTGCTGTCGCCCCATCAATAAAGACATCGGCACTCCAAACTAAAATTGCTAATCCAATCAGTATTGCAAGCGCTGCCAACCACATCAGTATGTTTCCTTGTATATGATGAAAAATGTGAATTTGATAAATAAAAATGGCATAAAAAAAGCCGAATCTTGATTTAGATTCAGCTTTCCCTTTAGCATCGAGATTTTTAGCAATAATAGCAGCTAATTCAAAGATGTAACTTTGTGTTTATCTTAAATTTACCAAAACCTCACCATCCTGTCATATTAAGCAACTTGTACAGGAATGATATTTGCTGTGTCTTTAACGGTGTTGTCTTCGTTGCAATAGACAAGTTTCGGCTGATACGTTGACGCTTCAACTTCATCAAAATGCGCGTAAGCACAAATGATAACGATATCGCCCAAATCTGCCATATGAGCCGCAGCACCATTTAATGAGATAATACCAGAGCCCGCCTCAGCACGGATAGCATAAGTGCGAAAGCGCTTACCGTTGGTCACGTTGTAGATATCAATAGATTCATTTTCGCGTAGACCAGCAAGATCTAATAGATCGCCGTCGATACCGCAAGAGCCTTCGTAATGAAGCTCGGCATGGGTAACACGGGCACGGTGTAATTTGCATTTAAGCATATTAAGTAGCATAGGTTGGTTCCTTGGCGTAACTGATATTAATTAACTAAATCAAAAGGTTAATGGGGATAAAACTGCCAAAATAAAAGGTCATTATCATTGAACGACTATATTATTCTGGTAATTTAAAGCCATTAATTTGTGAACGTGCTTTTTCGACATCACCATCTAACAATAATGGGAGCGCCTCAAAAGCAGCTGTCAGCGCGCTATCGATCGCAATCTGCTCATCAGGAGATGCTTTAGAGAGAACGTGTCCACTAACTTTAGACTTGTGACCAGGATGGCCGATACCCACACGCAGGCGATGAAAATCATTGCCAATATGCGGCGTGATATCACGTAGGCCGTTGTGACCACCATGTCCACCGTCTGTTTTGAGTTTGATACTACCAGCTGGAATATCGAGCTCATCATGAGCAATCAACAATTCATCATTTTTGATGCCATAGAAATTTACCATAGGCACCACTGACTGACCAGATTTATTCATAAACGTCAGCGGCATAAGTAAACGCACATCAGACCCATGAATCTGCCCACGCCCTGTCACTCCATGAAATTTCTTATCAGGGGAGAGCGTGATATTAAACTGCTGAGCCAAATGATGGACAAACCAAAATCCTGCATTATGACGCGTAAACATATACTGCTGACCAGGATTACCAAGACCGACAATAAGCTTTATGGCCATAAAAACACCCTGCTTGAATTTGATAAATAGGGGTAAGGATTGAAGTACTGATAGACAGTTTATTTTCAAACCTTACTTACAAAAACAGCAGGAGATTTTAATCACCTGCTGTCTTATTGACTAAACGAATGTATCACTAACCAGCACAAAATAATGCACTAGTTAGAAATAGTAATTACTCGCTGTCTTTGTTTTCTTCAGTACCGTCGTTTTGCTCAGTTGCTGGTACTTCATCAGCATCAACGTCAGCATCAACGTCAGCATCAACTTCTTCTACTGTTGGTGGCTGCATGTTAACGATAGTACGGTCATGGCCGTCTTCTAGCTCAAGCTCATGAATAACAACGCCTTCAGGAAGTTTGATGTCTGATAGACGGAACAAATCACCAATTTCCATGCCAGACACATCTACTTCTAGGTATTCAGGAAGCTGTGATGGTAAGCAGATAACTTCGATATCAGATACTAGAGTAGATAGTACACCAGCAGCAGCAGTACCAGGCGCATCTTCACGACCAGTGAAATGAACAGGAACGTTCATGTGGATTTTCTGACCTTTTACAATGCGCTGGAAATCAGCATGCATTGGGAAGCCTTTAGCTGGATGGCGCTGCAAGTCTTTGATAACTGCTTGATGCTCTTCACCGTCAACATTGATAGTCAAGATGTGTGAGAAAAACGCTTCGAATTCTAGTGATTTTACTAGTTCGTTAAGCTTGATAGAGATAGCTGTTGGCTCTTCGTTACCACCATAGATGATAGCAGGAACTAGGTTCTGCTTACGTAGGCGGCGGCTCGCACCTTTACCTTGTAGTTCAGCAGCACGATCAACGGCGTTTAGTTCAAAATGATTAATGCTCATGGATATAATCCTATAAAAAAAATGATGAAGTGTCTGGTCATAAAAAAGTGGATTTGCGACCAATCCACTAATACGTGATGATAGCTAAAATTATCGTTACGAATAAAACTCTTAATGTCTAAGCTTAGCCATTTGCTTATAGCAGTGCTCGCTATGATAATTACCATAACGATGGTTGCTGTTAAGCATGATCAGCACTTTTGATAGTGCTAGCCTAATAAAAACAACGAAAAGGTCAGCACAGGCGCGCATTATACGTGATTCTGTAGCAATAATAAAGACCTACGCAAAACGCCTACACAAAACAAAGCGCCAAGTAAGGATACTTGACGCTTTGTTTTTTGACTATTCAAGATGTCTTACTACAGTCACTGCTACTAAAAATTACCGCAATAGCTGTTTAAAAGGCAGCTGTATTAAATTAAGCGTCAAACATCGCGCTAATAGATTCTTCGTTATTAATACGGCGTAAGCTTTCAGCTAGCATCGGTGCAATACTTACCTGACGAATTTTGCTACAAGCTTTGGCTTCAGCGGATAGTGGAATTGTATCGGTCACAACCACTTCATCCAATGCAGATTCGCTGATGTTTTTCAGTGCGTTGCCTGATAGGACAGGATGCGTGATGTAAGCCAAGACGCGACGGGCACCATTTTCTTTCAATGCTTCGGCAGCTTTACACAATGTACCTGCAGTATCGACCATATCATCAACAATAACGCAATCACGGTCACGAACATCACCGATGATGTGCATTACTTGTGACTCATTGGCACGAGCACGGCGCTTATCAATAATTGCCATGTCGGTATCGCCTAACTGCTTAGCCATCGCACGTGCACGAACCACGCCGCCTACGTCAGGTGAAACAACCATGATATTGTCATAGTCTTGCTTTTGTAGGTCATTTAGCAATACAGGTGTACCGTAGATGTTGTCTACAGGAATATCAAAGAAACCCTGAATCTGATCTGAGTGCAAATCAACAGTCATTACGCGATCGATACTGACGATGTTTAGCATGTCAGCGACCACTTTAGCCGAGATAGGTACACGAGCTGAGCGTGGACGACGATCCTGACGAGCATAACCAAAATACGGCATGACAGCTGTGATACGGCCAGCACTAGAGCGACGCAAAGCGTCAGCCATCATCATGATTTCCATCAAGTTGTCGTTGGTCGGTGCACAAGTAGGCTGCATGATAAACACATCTTTACCACGTACGTGTTCTTTGATTTCCACGGCAATTTCGCCATCAGAAAAACGCGTGATGTCAGCTTTACCAAGAGGTATGTGAAGATGATCGGCTACGGTTTTTGCTAATTCCTGTCTCTTATACACATCTGACGCTGCCGACGATATGCAGTGTGTAGA
>CAJXUF010000032.1 GCA_913061175.1 uncultured Psychrobacter sp. | reverse complement strand
TCAATGTCATTTTGCTCCATTGCTGTGGGTACAGTCGAGTTTTCGTCATAGGCAAGCGCCGACGGTGCGAACGTTTGCCAGCCATTTAATTGATCAGGGGCAATCGAACCGCCGCCGTCCCATGGTTTTTTAGTTGACGCTTTACGCCCAGCATGGGCAAGTTGTACGCCTATTGGCATAGGACTGTACTGTCTGATTGCTGTTAGCGTTTTATCCAGTGCCGCTTGCGTCCTGTCATCCCATAAACCTAAATCAGCATAGCTGATACGTCCTTGTGGATTGACTGCAGTCGCTTCTAAAATAAGTAGTCCTGCGCCGCTCAAACTCATTTGGCCCAAATGGATCGTATGCCAATTACTTGCCGCGCCATCATTGGCAGAGTACTGACACATGGGTGCGATGATAATACGGTTATCTAATGTGAGTTGCCCAAGTTTCAAAGGCGAAAAAAGCTGGCTCATGGTGAATCCTTAAAAAACACGGCTAAAGGCACTGAAAATAAAATGCCAAAACGATATGAATGACTTATATGACTATCGCTTGAATAGTTGGTGGAGATGAATCGTTATTTTCATGGGGCACACTTAAGTGATGCTAGCTAATATATAGATTACTCTCAATCATATTTTTCATATGTAGCAGGCGAGGGGCAATATCTTCTTCTAGTTTGGTGCGACTAAGGATAAAACTTGGTGCGCCGCAGTTAAAAGTGAGCAAGCCTTCCGTCGGGTGCATCAGCGCAATGGCTACCGCATTGACATCCTTTTGCCATTCACTAATTGAAAAACAATAACCGTAGTCTTCATAGTCTTGAAAGGCTTTATCTAATCCTCGTCTAATCTTTAGCCAATCATCCTTATACTTACTACGAATCGCATTAAGAATAAACTCTTGCTCAGCAGGTGGCATACTTGCCAAGCAGGCTCTACCCATCGAACTTAAATGAATAGGCAGATAAGAGCCGACATTGCGCTGCATAGTCGTGGTCCCTTGGCCTTGAACAACGTTAAGATACACCATCATTAGTCGATCACGAGTAGCCATGGCAACGGCACTATTGGCATAGTCTGCCAACTCTTCCATATAAGGAGTCGCAAGGTTGTTGATAGAGATATTAGTCATCATGGTATAACCAAAACTTAGTACCCCTGTTGAGAGCTGGTACTTACTGCTATTGGTCGATTGTTTTAAATATCCTAATTTGACCAACGTATAGGTCAGACGAGTGATGGTGCCTTTAGGAAGTCCTGTCAGCTGACTTAAGTCTTGGTTACCTAGATAAGGCCGCTGCGGGGTAAAACAACGCAGCAGCTCTAACCCTCGAGCCAACGCTGTGACAAACTGTCTGTCGTTTTTATCTCTCATCTCTGCAATGGGTTCTAACAATTCAATATGCATCTCATTGTTAGCGTCTTCATCGGTAAGGGTATCATTAGTCATATGTCGTCTATTATCCCCAATCAAATTCATACAAGCGTTATAAAATCACAAAACATTATTATTCATAGCATTCTGTGAGCTAATATCAGCCCACAGTTACCCACTGTCTCTTTGATTATATTATATCAATTTACTTTCACATTCTCAGCATAGCATAATGGGAAACTATTGTTTCGCTATGCGGTATGAACGGTAGCGTTATACGTTATAAGAGGTATGGTTAGGCTTGTTGTGGATCGTATTGCTTTTCTTTAATGAACAAAGTAGGGATAAGACCACATAAGAAGTATGCACCTGCCATAAGTAATAAACCTGCGCCGATAGAGTTATGCATGGCCATATAACCAATGGCAACAGGAGCAATCACAGAGCCAAGCCGTCCAATATTAAATGCACCACCAATCGCAGTACCTCGGATAGCAGTAGGGAAACTTTCGGTTAGATAGGTGGCATTGATGGCATAGGGGATACCATATAAGAAACCAAAGGTGATCATTAACCAACCGATATTTTCTGGAGTATGCATATACACTAGAATAGGAATAAACAATGCAGTGCCCATCGTACCAAAGGCAAATACTATCTTACGCCCGATTTTATCAGCCATGAATCCAGCCACGACTTTGGCAAACATCATGGTTAGATACGTTCCCGCCATGTACAATGCCATTTCTTTGAATTTGATACCCAATTCAGTTTCTAGATAAGAAGGTAGCCAGTTACTGACACCAAAATAGCCGAATAACAAAAGTCCTGAGCTCATTGACCATAAAATAAACATGATACGGTGTTTTGGATTTTCCATTATCGCTTTGTATGGGTTCTCTGCTTTTTTGAGAGTATCTAGTGCGCCGCTCAGTTTTAGTGCTCGAGCGTCTTTCCAAGACTGGGGTTCAGGTACCAAAAAGTACATTGATACTGCCAAAAGTATCGGCAAAAACGTCAGTAGATATAGAGTACGCCAACCATAGCTAGGGATAATCCAAGCGGATACACTGGTGATAACCAATGAGCCTAAAGTAAATCCAGTCATTAATGCAGCAAGTACAGTGGTTCGATGCTTGGTAGGTACCATCTCTGACATAAGCGTATTGGTAGCGATATAAAGACTACCCAGCCCCAAGCAGGCAATAACCCGTAGCGTGACAAACTGCTCATAGCTCTGCACCAATCCACTAAAACCAGACAGTATAGAGAACATGCCCGTCGCAATGACGATAACACGTACTCGGCCAAAGCGATCGCAAGCCCAGCCACCAAAAAACCCACCGATTGCCATACCAAATAACGACCAACTGCCTAAAGCGCCAGCTTGTACATTAGTCAGTGCAAACTCTAGTTTTAGACTGGATAAGGTAAAGGCAAGAATACCGATATCAGCCCCATCACATAATAAAACTAAAAAACAAAAAACAAAGGCCAGTTTCCAAGGTTGTTTTTGGGTGGAGCTCATACTTGGATCTGCAGTTATAGCGACACTTTTCACAATTTATATCCTTAACGTTGTGAGAATGAAAAACTAATTTGATGCGTAGTGGTAAAAATAGAGGGGAACGGTATCAGCATCCTAGCAAATACCGCCGTGCATTTTGGTGGATGAAAAAGTGGTAGGGATTACTCGCTGGCTTCTTTAATCATATTGCGGGCAATGATGACTTGCTGAATTTGTGTGGTACCTTCGTACAAACGATATAGACGTACATCACGATAAAAACGTTCAATACCGTAGTCTGCGATATAACCGGCACCGCCATGGATTTGTACCGCTCTATCAGCAACACGGCCACACATCTCAGTGGCAAACATTTTGGCGCATGAGGATTCGGTAACGACGTCTTTGCCTTCGTCACGCAGACGTGCAGCGTCTAACACCATGGATTTGGCAGCATAGATTTCTGCTTTTGAGTCAGCGAGCATGCCTTGGATAAGCTGAAAACTAGCAATCGGTTGACCGAATTGCTTACGCTCTACGGCATAGTTGAGTGCATCATTCAGCATGCGAGTGGCGGCTCCAGTACTGGCTGCTGCAATATGCAAGCGCCCTTTATCAAGAACTTTCATAGCCGTTTTAAAGCCAACACCCTCAACACCGCCGATGAGTGCATCCGCTGGTACGACGCAATTATCAAAGATCACATCACAGGTGTGCGCGCCTTTTTGCCCCATTTTTTTATCAATTTTTCCCAAAGTAATGCCAGGCGTGTCACTCTCCACAATAAATGCTGAAATACCGCCAGAGCGTTTGTTTTGTGGATCGGTGCGTGCCATGACAGTGAATACGCCAGCCTGCGGGGCGTTGGTGATATAACGTTTGGTACCATTGATGATATATGTATCACCATCCTTAACAGCCGTCGTTTTCAATGATGCGGCATCTGATCCTGACTCCGGCTCGGTCAAACAGAACGAACCGATGATTTCACCACTGGCCAACCGAGGTAGATACTTCTGCTTTTGTGCTTCAGTACCATCAATGACTAGGCCAGATGAGCCAATACCATTATTTGTCCCTATTAATGAGCGAAACGCAGGGGAGGTGCGTCCTAATTCAAATGCCAGTGTGACTTCTTCTTCCATAGTGACCCCAAGTCCGCCGTACTCTTCGGGTATGGTCAGTCCAAAAAGCCCTAATTCTCGCATTTGCTCAATGATCTCTTCTGGAAGGCGGTCATTTTCGGCAACCCAATGTTCCATAGGGATAAGTTGATCGTTAACGAAGTTACGAATGGTTTGGGTGATGTGGTCGAGGGTCTCTTTATCTCTAATCATATGAATCTTCCTTGTTTGATTGATGCCTGATATCAGTATCGGCTCTGTGACTGTATTAAATAATGTGACGTCCTTGGATAAACAGCATAATCGATGAATTATTAAATTACAATAGTTTTGGTTTAAAAAACCGCATTGCGGTATTTATATAATTGAATATAGTGTTTTATTTTAAATTTATTCTAATTTATCAATTTTTTATGCTTCACAAACCAAAATAAACAGTATATATTGATATTAAATACCGCATAGCGATATTTAATATACAAAATGAATGCTTTGTTAAGGTGTTTATACTTTATGCAAGAATGATGTTTAAGGAGTCGATCATGGAAGAGCCGCTCATTATTTGTGAGAAAAGAGGAGAGGGTGTGAGTGTCGTTAGACTTAATCGCCCTAAAGTGCGCAATGCACTAAACAGCGAGCTACGCCAACAAATGGCAGATCTGTTCATTCAACTAAATGATGACCCACAAACCAAAGCGATCGTCCTTACTGGCGGTGACAAGGTATTTGCCGCTGGTGCGGATATCAACGATTTTTTGACTACAAGTACAGTGGATATGTACCTGCGTCATAGTGAACGCTATTGGAATGCCATTACTAACTGCCAAAAACCCATTATTGCTGCCGTCAATGGTTATGCTCTGGGCGGTGGCTGCGAGCTAGCGATGCATGCTGACATCATCATCGCAGGCAAGTCTGCCAAATTTGGTCAACCCGAAATCAAGATAGGACTCATGCCAGGTGCTGGTGGAACGCAGCGTTTGTTTCGCGCGATTGGCAAACATAAGGCCATGAAGATGGTACTAACGGGCGATATGATCAGCGCTGATGAGGCGAACACAATGGGGCTGGTATCTGAAGTCGTTAAAGATGAGGCTACTATCACACGCGCCATTGAGATTGCTAAGCAGCTATCACATTACTCTCCCATTGCCTTAGCGCAAATCAAAGAAGTCGCAAATCTAGGTGTTGATATGCCTTTAGAAGGTGCGTTGGCTTTAGAGCGTAAGGCTTTCCAGATTTTGTTCAATACTCACGACCAAAAAGAAGGCGCTAAAGCCTTCCTAGAAAAGCGTCCTGCAGAGTACAAAGGGCATTAATCCCTAGCCGCGTTAATTCATAAGCATGTGAATTCATAAGCACGTGAATTCAAAGCCACATTGTGATCGCTTTTGAAGCAAGTTATCACCTTTGAACCGAAATTTCATAGCAAACTATGTAGAGAGTTATTATGACTGTGAACACAATTGCCATTATCGGCACTGGTACTATGGGCATAGGTATTGCTCAAATTGCTGCTCAAGCTGGTATCCAAGTACTGTTATATGACGCCAAATCAGGCGCTGCTGAACAAGGACGACAATCCTTGCAAAGTACCCTCGAAAAACTCACTGCTAAAGGCAAGTTTACCGATGAGCAGCTAAAAGATACTTTAAGTAATTTGACGGTGCTACAAGAGCTTAGCCAAATTGCGACTGCTGAGATAGTGGTTGAAGCTATTATCGAAAATCTAGACATCAAAAAACAGCTTTTTGCCCAGTTAGAAGGTGTGGTCACTGCCGATACTATTTTGGCGACCAATACCTCCTCCTTATCAGTGACCGCCATTGCTGCTAACTGTGATTATCCAGAGCGCGTGGCAGGATTTCACTTCTTTAATCCAGTCCCTTTAATGAAAATTGTAGAGGTCATTCCAGGTCTGTCTACTCAGCAATCAGTGATTGACGTTCTCTCCGATATGGCCAAACGTATGGGTCATCTAGGTGTGGTAGCAAAAGACACACCGGGTTTTATCGTCAATCATGGCGGTAGAGCGTACGGCACAGAAGCGTTAAAAATACTAGGTGAAGGGGTAACAACGTTTGAGAGTATTGACCGAATTTTGCGTGAAGGCGCAGGATTTCGCATGGGGCCGTTTGAGCTATTAGACCTCACTGGTATCGATGTATCGCACCCCGTGATGGAGTCGATTTACAATCAGTTCTATCACGAAGCGCGTTATCGCCCGCATCCACTGACCCGTCAAATGCTAGTAGGTAAAAAGCTTGGTCGTAAGGTTGGTGAAGGGTTTTATCACTATGAAAACGGTCAGAAGTTGTCAGCAGCTACTGCTCAAGATCAGTCGTCCGAAGCACTCATATCTGATGCCGTTATTAGCTCAGTTTGGGTTGGTGCTGATCTGGCAGAAGACAAAAATCAACTGGTCGATTACCTAAAGTCTCAGGGTATCACTATCGATGACAACGAAAAGCCAAACCCTGATAGTTTGGTGCTGCTCGCACCCTATGGCGAAGATACGACCAATGCTGCCATTCGTTATCAAGTTGATCCTAAACAAGCCATTGCCATTGATATGCTCACTGGACTAGCAAAGCATCATACTTTGATGCCAAGTCTCGTCACGCAGGAAAGATTTGTCGCACAAGCTTATGCATTATTCAGTAGGGGCTTGGATGACAGTGAGGCAACCAAACAGTCTATAGTCGGTGCCACGCTAATTGCCGAAAGCGTGGGCTTTGTGGCACAACGTGTGGTCGCTATGGTGATTAATCTCGGTTGTGACATTGCCATGCAAGGGATTGCTTCACCTGAGGACATCGATAACGCCGTCAAGCTTGGGCTAGGTTATCCATATGGTCCTATCTCTTGGGGCGATCATCTTGGCGCCTCGCGTGTGCTGCTTATTTTAGAGCGCATCTACGGGCTGACAGGTGACCCACGTTATCGTCCAAGCCCTTGGCTGCAACGCCGTGCCAAGCTTGACATGTCATTGTTTACTCAGCAAAACACTTACTAATTTGAACGACAAGATATGGTTATTAAACCATAAAACCATTATTTAGAGTTAAAAAATACGACAAGGAAACGTTATGTTAGATGCTTATATTTATGACGGATTAAGAAGCCCATTTGGTCGCTATGTTGGCGCATTAGCAACCGTACGTGCTGATGATTTGGTTGCTACCGTGATGAAAGCATTGGTCGAAAAACACCAACTATCTGCTGATATCTTTGATGAAGTGTTGCTAGGTAGTGCCAACCAAGCAGGCGAGGACTCTCGCAATATCGCGCGTAACGCTGCTCTGCTAGCAGGGTTGGATGTAACAACTCCAGGTCAGACAGTAAACCGTCTATGTGCATCAGGTCTGTCTACTGTTGTCGATGCTGCTCGCAATATTACGTGCAATGAAGGGGATATTATTTTAGCAGGTGGGGTCGAGTCGATGACGCGTGCGCCGTTTGTATTTGCCAAGACAGAACAGCCTTTTAGCCGTGACTTTAAAGTTTTTGATACCACCATTGGTAGCCGTTTTCCCAACCCAAAAATCATTGAGCAGTTCGGCAGTGATACCATGCCGCAGACGGGCGATAATGTCGCGCAGAAGTATGGTATTACGCGCGAGGAAGCCGATAAATTTGCAGCCGCATCGCAAGCCAAGTACCAAGCCGCCAAGCAAGCAGGGTTTTTTGACGATGAGATAACACCTATCACTGTATCCCAAGGTAAGAAATTGCCTGCAAAAGTAGTCATAGATGATGAGCATCCGCGTGCCAGCTCTAATATTGAAGCACTACAAAAGCTCAAACCGTTAAACAAAGATGGAATCGTCACCGCAGGTAATGCTTCTGGCATCAATGATGGTGCTGCCGCGCTCATCATTGGTTCAAAGCAAGCAGAGAAAAAGCTAGGCTTTAAACCGATTGCCAAGATCTTATCATCAGGTGCAATGGGTGTTGAACCCAATATCATGGGCGTGGGTCCTGTTGAAGCGATTAAGCTAGCACTAAAGCGTGCGGATCTGACCCTTGAGGACATGTCTGTCATTGAGATCAATGAAGCTTTTGCCTCACAGGTACTGGGTTGTCTAAAAGGGTTAGATATTGATTTTGATGATAAGCGTGTCAATCCCAATGGTGGGGCCATCGCTGTCGGTCATCCGCTTGGCGCATCAGGTGCCAGAATCGCCTTGAGTACTGCTCGAGAGCTACAGCGTACGGGCGGCAAATATGCAGTGGTTAGCTTGTGTATTGGCATTGGGCAAGGGCTTGCCATGGTGATAGAACGCGTCTAAGACTCAAAAGCACGCTCGCCCCATTATTGATTATAGTTGATTCAGTTTAAAAGAGAGACAAGGCAACCGAGCGCAGATGTAACTGTGATACTTCAAGTGAGGGTAATGCTGTCACTCTTTTATAGAGAATTGACTATATCAAGGACAATTTATTATCAAGGAAGATACCATGACAACCATACTCAACGAACACGATAACTACCATCAAGCCGAAGAAGCGTATGGGTTTCCGTTAATTATCAAACAGCTACTAAACCGCGCCAAGATTGCTTCCACCAACCAAACCATTAGCTATGCCGACAAAGTCACTTATACCTATGCTGAGTTTTTTAAACGTATTAATCGCTTGGCTAATGTATTAAAAAATATGGGCTTGCAGGCAGGTGATGTGGTCGCGGTCATGGATTGGGACAGTCATCGTTACCTTGAAGCATACTTTGCAGTACCAATGTCGGGCATGATTTTGCAAACCGTTAATGTGCGTCTGTCTGAAGAAAAAGTGCTATATACCGTCAACCATGCTGCGCCAAAAGCCTTATTGTTGAATGCTGAATTTGCGCCGATGATTAAAGACTATCGTGACGATGCGCCTTCTATCGAGCATGTAATGTGGGCTGATGATGCAGAGGATGATAAAGCTGAGCTGCCAGACTATGTCGATGGCGAATATGAGGCACTGTTGGCTGCTGCTAATGATGAGTTTGACTTCCCAGATTTTGATGAAAACACTATTGCTACGACATTCTATACCAGTGGTACGACAGGCGATCCAAAAGGGGTTTTCTTCACTCATCGTCAGATCGTACTACAGACGATGGCAAGCACTTTGGCGTCAGCCCTCAATGCCGAAGGTCAAGGCGCGCGCTACAACGATGTCTATATGCCAATGACTCCTTTGTTTCATGTACATGCGTGGTGCTGGCCGTATGGCGCAACCATGATAGGACTCAAGCAAGTATATCCCGGGAGATATCTGGCACCAAAATTGGTCGACTTGATCGAGCAGCACAAAGTCACGCTATCACATGGTGTCCCAGCAATACTACAGATGCTTCTCAAAGAAATGGCAGAGCGCGGCCGTAAATTCGAAGATCTTAAACTGTTACTAGGTGGTTCAAAGCTAAACGAAGGCTTAGCCAAAGCAGCTATTGAGTGCGGTATCGAGTTTATGTCAGGGTTTGGAATGTCAGAGTCTTGCCCTGTATTGTCTCGAGCAGTATTCGATGACAAAACAGAGTCAATGACGCTAGAGGATAATCTGAATTATCGTTGTCTGTCAGGTTCACCCATTATGCTAGTTTCGATGGAAATCTGGGATGAAAATGGTAAACCACAACCCATGGATGGCAAATCGACAGGCGAGCTTGTGATACGCGCGCCTTGGTTGACCCAAAGCTATTTTAAAAATCCTGACGCAGGTAATGAGTTATGGAAGGGCGGCTGGATGCATACTCAAGACATCGCCTGCATGACCGCTGATGGTACGCTAAGCATTACAGACAGGCTCAAAGATGTCATTAAATCTGGCGGCGAATGGGTGTCCTCGCTTGAAGTCGAAACCATTTTGTCCTTTCATCCGAGTGTGGCTGATATCGCGGTGATTGGTGTGCCAGATGAGCGTTGGGGCGAGCGTCCCTTGGCATTGATCGTGCTAAAACCAGACCATGTCGATACAAAAATGGAAGATATTTTGGCATTGGGTCATCAAGCAGTAGAGAGAGGCCATTTGCCAAAATACGGTGTGCCAAATGAAGTGAGGTTTTTGCCAGACATGCCAAAAACCAGTGTTGGTAAACTCGATAAAAAACGCATGCGTTCGATGTATTCAGAAAATCTCATCTAGTCAAACAATCCGGTCAACATCAAATCGACTCTGACAAAAGTAAGAACTTGTATAAACCCTAGCTTTTGACTAAATGCTAGGAATGGGGAAGGTGTGTGAGTCACGAGTACCCTGAGTCACACTCATTATCTATATAACAAAACCTGTCTAATAAAAAGAGAGAAACTATGGAAGCTGCGCCTACGTTCCCAGAAATACAAGAGATTGTCGCAAGCGATGATAATCACCCATTGCATGACTTTACAGTTATCTACCCTCAGCAAGTGGAATGGGGTGATATGGACTCCTTTGGTCATGTCAATAATGTGGTTTATTACGAATATGCTCAAAACGCTCGTATCTACTACAACAGGCGGCTTGGTTTATTTAACGAACAGACGTCTTCGGTGATGGCAGCCTCGTCATGTCGATACCTCAAATCGGTTGCTTATCCTGATGAGTTATGGATTGGCGTCAAGGTCAAAAAAATCGGTAATTCAAGTCTGATTCATGAATATACCTATTACAGTACGGTGCAGAAAACAGTCGTTGCAATCGGTGAGTCGGTGTTGGTATATCTCGATAAATTGAGTGGGCAGAAAAAGCCTATCAATGAGTCGCAAAAAGACGCGATTGCTGCTTTGGAGAATATCAAACATCAGCCTAAAACATAATACATCGGTCAAATTCTGATTGGGGTTTTTAATTAGAAAGTACTTATTAAGTAGAATTTAATTTTCATATAAAGGGATTATTTATTTTTATGGATTAAAGAAAACGTAGTAGCAATTGGGATTGATAAGGATATCAACATAAAACAGGGAATAGATGAATGATGCTTTATATAAAAAGGCTATCTGTAGGTTTTGCTACGGTTGTAACATGCTTATCTGCACAAGCAATCGATCTTGTGACAACAAGTGACACGACCTTGAGTATCGGTGGTTACATCAAAGCAGAAGGTGCTTTTAACTCTCCTGATGAAGGCGAGTCGGAATTTAAGGGTAATTTACGCCAGTCTCGTATCAATGTTAAGACGACCAAGTCGGTAGATGATAAAAAACTCACGGGGTTTATCGAAGGTGATTTTTATGGCGATTACGCCAAGGGCGGCTCAAATCTGCGCTTGCGTCATGCCTATGTGCAGGTTGATGATTTGACAGTGGGTAAGACTTGGAACGGTCAGTTTTTGGCAGTGGCGCCTCTTTCTACTGAGCAGCTTGACTTCTGGGGTACTGGCTTGGGCACGGCCTCTGGTGGTGGTTCTTATATTCGTCCAGATTTGACGTTGCACTATACTTATAAGGGGCTGCGTTTTACGGCGCAAGACCCTGTTTATGATAATGCGAGCTTACCTGATATGGTAGTAAGCTACAAAGATAAGATATCTAACTTTGACTATAATGTGGCTGTCACGGCTCGTGATGCTGAGAACGGAGATGGTTCAGATGTGGGTATCGGTGTTTCTTTAGCGGGCAAGCTGACATTGGGTAAAGATTCACTCCATGCCAGTATATACAATGGTAAAGGCATGGGTGCTTATTCTGCCATCTGTGTTGGAGGACCTTTAATTATGAATGGCGGCGTAGACTGTGATGCCGAGGATGGGAAGCTTATCTCGCAAACTGGCTATAGCATAGGATATAAGCATCAATTTACCCAAAAGCTGCGTGGCAACTTGCGTTATGGTGAGGTAAATGTAGACGATGCGGCAGACACTTCTGCTAATGTAAAAAGCGCAAACCTTATCTATGAGTATCTACCAGATCTAGATTTGGGTATTGAGTGGAGAAATCAGGACGTAACGACCTTCCCATGGATGCCAGCAGGTCAGCAAATTGAAATAATGGCAAAATATGATTTTTAAATTAAATAAGTATGAAGTAGTAGACTTTTATTAAGATAAGGCTTTATCCATGCATAATAAGGGTAAAGCTTTGTCTATAAAAATCGCTAATAATGCTAAAGTAGCAATCAAAAATTTAAATTAACTAAGGTTGCTATGTCTAATACAGAGTCCAATACAGAAAAACCAATATTCAAACAGAGTATCTCGCTATCAGAGAATAGTGAATATATATCTAATGATATAAGCACAGCGCGGTCTGCTTTCTTAACGCTACCAGTCGTTACACAGACTGCACTAGAGCAAGCTAAACGAGTTGTTCTAATTGCAAATAATCCTGCTGTGACTACGACGCAGCTTGAGATGTTGTTACAGCCCGATGATATCTTAGTGTTATTTAATCACTTTATTCACGCTGATTTTTTTGCCAGCCATCAGTTAGCTAGTTTGTTACCTAAGTTGCTGTTTTTTCGGCAGATTGGTGATAGTAAGCTACATTTTGGCCTACCGCCCAGAAGTAATCATATATCAGTAATGGAGCAAATGGCAGAGACTGCCCCGCTAGGGATGTTGACGAGCAACCAACCTTATCAGTTTCCAATATTAGCTGATGATCCAAGCCCTAATGACGATCCTATCACTACTCATCGCATCTTAAATATTCCTTCGAGCATGAAAAAACTATTATCAAGCCCTACCTACCACAGTGTGCTATCAGAGCGTCATGAAGTCGTTGCTGACTATCCATGCTTTACCGATATTCATTCATCAGCGCCTTCATCCGGTTTTTTATTGTATCGGCTGATGCTGGCAGCTCGAGCATACTTACACCCTATTCAAAAGACAAAACTACCGTTAGAGATAGTAATGATTGGTTTCAATGACAATGATAAAACTGCTCATTTTTGGCATGGGCATAACTGGGATTTTGAGCGTCAGGAAATGAATCGACCACCTACAGGAGTGACTATTCATCGGTACTAGAATATTGATTAACTAAGTTTTCGTTAGCTAGAAATAGTTAAACATAAGGAGCGTTTGGACAATGAGCGCGCTTTATCTCGTTATCGTTAGGCTCTCGTCGGACGGCTATCAATGATGACTGTTCTTCTGTCCAATCAATCAGATCCATATCGGAAAATTGGGACAGCCATCCTGTCATGGGCCAACATTGCCATTTTTGATAGAAGCAATTAGCATTAACAATGATACTGTTTAAATGATTAAGAGGTGGCCGGTAGACACTATGCTGCTGATGATAAGCGATATCAGCAGTGAGGTAAAAATCAATATCTAATTGGCGTGCTGTAAAAGCAAAATCGGTATCCTCTGCGCCATAACCTGTATATTGGGTGTCGAAACCGCCAATTTTATCAAAAGTCTGTCGCTTGATAGCGAAGCACAGGCTCCAAAATGCACCGTAATCATCAGTCTGTTTGATAGCGGTTTGCTCTGTTTCAGTAGGATATGAATCAGCTTCATCAAAATTATAACGATAAGGGTTATAGACAGACAGCTTATCTAAAATAGAGAAAGGCAGATGATTGATTTTTAATTGTGCATTTTCTTCTACTGATAAAGGTCGCGTTAGATAGCGTGGTTGACCCATCAAAAGCGCATTAGGATATTGCAGAAGCTTCTTATACATTTGCTCAATAAACGTAGGCGCTACGATACAATCAACATCCAAAAAAATCAGCATATCGTGAGTTGCCTGCAACGCTCCAAGATTGCGATTATGTCCGATATCAAACTCTGTAGTTTTAATATCATCACCGTTATTCACAGCTGATTTAACCGTAGTCGGTAATTTCACGATATTTAATGAAAATTCAGCTAACTGATTGGGGTCAGCGTCGTCGTTGACGATAATGACTTCGGCTGGCTTTACACTACTGTTTTCTAGACTACTGAGTAGGTTGTAGAGATGACGATTACGACCATAGCAAGTCGTAATGACGGTCATCGATACAGTATTAGAAGTCGTGCTAGCGTTACTAGTTGGCTGAATGGTCATCGCTTGTCTTTACCTCGCTATCAGGTTGCCTTTTGTTTTTAATAAGTCAGTCTTTAATTGTTGATTCGGATGTTAAGTTGAGTCGAGGAAGCAGCCAGTTTTCAAACCAACGCTTAGTGGTAGGATAATCAGTGGTGCTATGCATAAACGCTTGAGCAGCTGTTAGCGTAGTTGCGTTGGTTTCCTCGCCGCTATCTTCCTCAAAGTTATTCTTTTCAATGCTATCGACCGAGGTAGTGGGGTGTTGTTTGCTTCGACCATGAATTGTTTGGGCAATAGATTCAGATTGACAATCATTGACGCTCATTAAGGTTTTAAACTGCTGCCAATTTAGCGCTTTGTTTTGAGCGACTAACGCTTCAGCCATGACGGCCTGTTCATTATGTGGCCTGTCATCAGGCACCACTATGAGCGGCGTATCGTAATGATACGCTTGCGCGACAGCATTTAGGCCACAGGCCATCATCAGATAATCGCTATGACAAATAAATGGTGTGACGTCATCTACCTCAGTTGAGATATCGACATAACATCGTTTATCGTCATCTATAGGCCCGAGAGAGACAATTAATGCATTGGGTAGCAGTGAGCGCAACTCTGGTAATTTTTCGTCAATCGCTTTGTGTCCGCCGTAGCCTTTAATGACGGTGATAATAGGTATTGTAGCTCCGGACTTGTCTGTTAATTGTGCCTTGTTAAATGGTAGGCTTGTAGATTCAGGAGCAGAAGTTTCGCCACCTACGCTTAATTTTGCCAAGATATCTATAAAGCTTTCATAAGTACATAACTCAGTTTTTTGAGAGTAGATAAAGTCAAGATAGAGCGTTTTATTACAGACCCACTTAGATGTATGTGCAGATTCTAACGCTTTAGGATAAGGTGCTAGTAAGGCAAGCGCGCCAGCAAAAGCACCTATATGTGGCGCATCATCGCGAATACCAGGAAGCCTAACGTAAAGATAAGGAATGCTTGCCGCACGGCAGAGCATCGCTACCTCAACGCTGACATCAATAATCATTAGATCGATCTTACGTCGAAAGATAGTGTCTAGTATTTGGTGACTGCGTTTTTGAATGTCACTATTGCCTACGGGCGAGTAGTGTAGGCTGGCTGGTTGCCAGTACTGTCCTGCACGACCTGCTAGTATGTCATCGGGGCGTTCATCTTCTGCATTCAAACGTACGATTTGTTGTTCATCAATGGCGGTAAAACGATAGCTATCTATATCTAAGCTCGTAAATACCGTTAATTGCGCTCTTGCGTCATTAGGTAGCAATGCAGCCAGTTTGTCGGCCTGTCGGCAATGTCCTGAGCCATGATGATGAGCATAATATCCGATACGCATCATTACGATCCCTCAGAAAAGCTAACAAGATCATTATCAGTTTCAACTGGGGCTTGAATAGCTTGATTGAAAAACTGCAGGGAGTCCTTTGTTAAATCAGACAGCTCATAGCTGTTGATGCTGTTAATACTGCTTATGTAGCTTTCTGAATTGTCTTCTATTAATACAGTTCTATTTTTTAACGCTGCTCGGTACAGTTCCAGATAGCCGTCTACCATGGCTGACACTGAACAAAACTGTAAAGCACGGTCACGACAGGCTTGGCGTGATATATTTTTAATCGTAGAAAAACCATTGATAAAGGCGGCTTTGTCTTTTTTAGGTACGATGACTCCTGTCTCTGGAGTAATAATTTCGGCACTGGCTCCAGCATCGAAACCAATCACTGGTGTGCCACATGCCAAACTTTCAGCTAAGGTCAATCCATATGGCTCATCCCAAGTGCTAGTAAATAGCATGGCAGTTGCTTGGCACAAATAATTGTTAATCTCGTCCTTGGTGACATGACCTACATAACTGAATAGTTTGTCATCGCCGCTCTTACTGTCTTTAAATAATAAAGGGGCTACTTTTTGATTGAAGTAGTCTTCGTTGCTTTTAGGTCCTGCTATGATAAGTTTCTTCCCAGCTTCCATACAGTACCGCATGGCTAAATGAGTGCCTTTCTCAGGGCAGATGCGTCCATACCAAAAATATACCTCGTCATCGCTACCATTAGTATTGCCAAGCGATTCTGTATTGGCAGTAAAGGATTCGACATCGATGCCGTTGTATACCACTTGTGAGGGGACAAACTCAGCGAATAACTGCTGTTGATGTTTACTAATCGCCGTAAATTGAGTGGTTGTACCAGAGCGCAGTGTTAAAAGCGCCAAACGTAACTGCGGAAAAATAGGCGTATGGAAAGTGGTAAAAAACCTTTCGCCAAATGCTTGGCCTGTCATCATCGGAATGTGATGCAGACTGTGATTATGTACGATATCAATCTCACCGCGCTCATCACGTTCGATAATATCTCGTAATGCTATCTGATAGGTGAGATATTGGTACATCTCTTCACGGCCCATGGCGACCGTTTCATGCTCATTATCATAGACCATCTTGTTAAACTCATGACGAGTCAATAAAGGCACCAATGTTGCTTTCGTCTCGCTATCTTTATGAGCGTAAAGCAATACCTCATGACCTTGCGCCACTAGCTCATCACAAATCAATTGGGTAATCATTTCTAGACCACCCGCATATGGCTGGGCAATGGGATACAGTGAATGCGCAATAATGGCAATACGTAGCGGTGAATTCGAAGACCTAATCATGTTTTTAAGACCTTTATAATTATAAGCATTATGGCTATAAGCGTTATGGTTAGTAGAGTGGTGTATAGGGAACCTAGTATAGAAACGATAAAAGACAATAGAATGACCTTGTTTCAAAATTGGCTTATATAAACCACTATCTTTATAAGTACTAGTTTTATAAGTAATGACTTTTACGAATCGATGGTTTTTTTATCTTTAAATAAAGACGTCGCATAAGATGTCGTGATAGTCGTCTTCTTTTCATGGGCTACCTTTAAAGTCTGTTTTAGAACCTTACTCATACTTGGTATATCTGCTCGAGCATCAGAGAAATTATCCATTGCGACCTTGGCTGCGCTTAGTTTAAGAATACAAACTACTGCTGCACAGATAAATAGTACTGGCGAATAGAGCGGTGAAAATGGCGCTACAACTAGGACTGTAATGATATTTAGCACCAATAGCAGTTTTGGTAACGCTGCTATATTCTTAAGGAGTAATGACTGACGATTTTGGATATAGTTTTGTTTTGGCGTACAGACAAAAGGTTTCTCTCTTCCCCACAGCACCGGAAGCCATGACAAGGCACCAATTTCCCAAAAGTTCAAATGCATCAACCATGCACGTATTTTTCTACCAAAACGTGGCTGATGGTTGTCATCTACTTGTTGATTGAGAGGCGATTGATCACGGCAATATGCCCACAACCGTCTAAGGATAAAAAATGTGTAGCCTGCATAAACCAGATATAAAGGTGCAAGCATCGACACGTTAGCGTTATTTACCAAAAGCATATCAACCATTACCAGTAATGAGCAGATATGCAAAAGGATAAAGAACCCCGTGAAGTTTACCCAAGCACTCAGTTGAGACAGATGAGCGCGTATATATGCTAGACGTTCACTCATACTTTTAGATTTCGAGACATGTTGAACTGGAGAGTTGTACGGGACTGACAGGTAATCCGTGAGCACTTGCATATTGCCGTAGATCCAGCGTCGGCGTTGACATATTAGGTCATCTAGTGTGTTAGGTAGTAAACCCGTGGCAATGACTTCTGGCACAAACTGACTGCGAAAACCTTGTCGATGCATAAGTACGCCCATCTGAGCATCTTCAGTGATAGAAGCACCTGACCAGCCTCCTATACTCAAAAGATCCGAGCGTCGAATGACGGCGTAAGTACCCGTTGATAAGGCGCGATTGCGATTAAAAGGACGATACAGATGATGATTAAAATAGTGATTCAACTCGCTATGCGCATCTAGCTGTCCTTCATTACGATAAAACTGCGGAAATTGCAGTAGGGTATGCTCAGGATATTGAGCGATAGCCCGCGTAATAGAGGCTCTAGCATGTGGTAATGCTTGGTAATCACTATCGACCACCACAATGTGACTACAGTCTGGACTCATTAATCCAAGTGCCAAGTTCAAAGCACCCGCTTTGAATCCTTCGACACGATCAATATGATAAAAATGGACATTCAGCTCAGCGTCTAAGCTTTGGCAAAATGCTGCTAATGGCTTATATAACGACGTCTCTTTATTATTGTTATCGATAATCAATATTTCATCGCGTGCTTCTTTTACTGCTAATAACGACTTTATCGTGGCAATAACCAACTCTGGAGGCTCAGCTCGCGTCATTAATTGAAAACTGAGTGCTATGCTAGTCAAAGCTTCTTGTGTTTTAGCAGTCATGTCTGGTCCTTAAGCATGTACAACAAATGAAATTTATATAAAAAGAATGCGCCTATAGACAATGTAAGTACTTGTATCCTCAGTCATTTAATGAATACCAGTGCATACTAATACAAAATTAAGTAATGATTTAGCCGATAATTGTTTGTGATAAATTAACTGTGTAAGTTGTACGTAATGTGACATAAAAACTTAGTATTTTAATCACGTAAAAATAGGGCGTTTTTTGATTGAGAAGGGGGTAGGTAACTGTGTTTTATTTTTGAGTTAGGGTAGTTAGCAAAAGGATAAAATGAGGAAAGAAGACGAGGATAAAAAAGCAGGAAGGCCTGCATCATTACGTTGAAGCACGACTGTGATGGGATAGAAAAGCACGACTAAAATCGTAGTTAGCTTCAGAAGCTAACTACGTTAATAAGTTTGAGATTAGATTATTTATATTGACGTTTAACTTAATGCTTAGCTAGCCCTGACTAAATTAAGTCAGTGCTAAGCCAGTGCTAAATGAGTGACACACCAGTTCCAGACAGCGTCGACAGTTGGTGTTGATGACGAACTCTTTTTGCGAACAAGATAATAATCTGGATCGACTGTTAGCGTTGACTCACTCACTTGCACCAATCTTCCTGCATTCAAATCTGCTTGTACAAACGCCTGACAAGCAATCGCAACGCCTTGACCTGCTAGCGCTGCATCTAAAGCCAATGCGGTCTGGTTAAATACAGCGCCGGCCAGCTTACCTGTGGTACCAAAAAATCGTGGCCAATGATGATGTGAGTCATGGAGCAATGGCATCTCTTGTAGCGCTTCTATTGACATGGGCAATTTTCTACTGGTTATCAGATGCGGGCTAGCTACGGCTACAAGCGTTTGTTTAAACAGCAGATGAGTATCAAATGCTGCAGGGAGTGGTGGGCGTGTCAGGCGTACCGCGATATCTACCTGATCACGATCAAAGTCTGCAACGGACTCGGTCGCTACAGTACGCAACTCGACATCAGGAACCGCCGCAGTCAAAGCCGATAAGCGCGGCAGTAATAGCTTAGTGGCAAAAGTCGGCGTCACGCTGATAGTGACAGCCTTAGGTTCTCTGAGTAGCTGAGCTGTTGCTTTGTCCAAAATCTTAAAAGCGCGAGTGACTTCTGCAAAGTAAACAGAACCTTGGCTAGTGAGCGCCACGCCTCTTGGTAGTCTTTGAAACAAAGCAAAGCCGATATGCTCCTCTAGCATTCTTACCTGCTGAGCGACCGCGCCTTGTGTCACAAACCTGTCTCTTATACACATCTCCGAGCCCACGAGACG